>CAJXZZ010000001.1 GCA_913065105.1 uncultured Gammaproteobacteria bacterium
TGTTACTTAATCCTTGGTCGGCGGCTTTGTTTGTTGCCTGTTGCAGCATGCCAGATGAGAGATCGATGCCGGTGACTTTGCCCTGGGTTAATTTTTCTGCAGCGGTTAGTGCTACGCAGCCGGTGCCGGTGCATACGTCGAGCAGGTTGTCTGTTGGGTTTAGTTGAAGGTGTTCGACCAGGCGTTTGGCTGTTTCGGGGAAGAAGGATAATGAGGGATGATCATAACCTGCGGCAACAGTGTCAAAGCCCTTCTGAATCATTTGTTTACGGTCGTTGTTCAACTAGATATTCCTTTTTGTTTATTATTTTTATTCCCTCCCTGACCTACATATTTTCATGTGCATCATGCACTTATGTTACTACTGATACTATCACAGTATTTAAGGTTTAATTGAATTACATAGAACTCAGCCTCATGTATAAGAGAATCTCTTATCATTAATAAAAACTTGACCCTGGTTAGGAAAACTATGAATAAATACCGTTATATTTAAAACGACGTATATGTTGTTATTTTATAGAAATGTAATGATAGTGTAGTTAGAAAGTTACAGCTGAGCATTTTATGCAATCCTCCGATACTACAAATAGGACAAACGATACCGTAATAGAATTATTACAGGTAATAAATGTTCTCATCACAGAAGTCCAGCCTCATCGCTCCGCTAAAGCAATAACGCTAGATACCAGTTTTGAAAAAGATCTTGGCCTGGACAGCCTGACCCGCGTTGAATTGATTTCCAGGGTTGAAAAAAAATTCAAGCTGGCATTGCCTGAACAAATCATCGCAGAAACAGAATCGGCAAGAGATTTATTGCGCGCCATTCAGGGCACTGCAATGCCAAGGACAGCCTTGCATGAAGCAGACATACAAGCAGTAGCGTTGGATGATACTGGGGCTGACGTTAAGGCCACGCCAGACGATTCGCTTACTCTAATAGATGTTTTGAACTGGCATGTAAGCTCACATCCGGACAGACCTCATATAAGGATGTATACAGATAAAGGTGATGGCGAGGTTATTACCTATCAGCAACTCAAAGATGCAGCCGTTCGTGTTGCCGGCGGGCTTCAGCAACGTGGATTACAACCGGCTGAACCCGTTGTACTCATGTTGCCGAGTGGCCCTGATTATTTTTATAGTTTTATTGGCATTTTGTTAGCTGGCGGTATTCCCGTCCCTATCTATCCGCCTGCAAGGCCCTCTCAACTGGAAGATCATATGCACAGACATGTGCGCATATTAGCCAATTGTCATGCCAGAACATTTATCACGGTTCCTGAAGCTAAAGCAGTTGCTCACCTGCTCAAGTCTCAGGTTCCAAACCTGCAACACATAGTTACATCAGCCGACCTTGCATCATCGACGGCTATCTCAACCTCTCCCGTTTTATCGACAAACGATATTGCGTTTATACAATATACCTCGGGCAGCACCGGCAACCCCAAAGGCGTCGTACTCACACATGCTAATCTGCTGGCCAACATCCGCGCTATGGGCCGTGTCGTCAAGGCAGGGCCAAAAGATGTTTTTGTCAGCTGGTTACCGCTTTATCATGACATGGGTTTAATAGGCGCATGGCTCGGCAGCTTATACTTCGCAATGCTGTTCGTGGCCATGCCTCCCTTAAGTTTCCTGGCCAGGCCAGAACGATGGCTGTGGGCAATTGATCACTATGGCGGCACATTATCTGCCTCACCTAATTTCGGTTATGAATATTGTTTACGACGCTTAAGTGATGAGGATTTAGCAGGCCTTGATCTAAGCTCATGGCGTGCCGCTTTTAATGGTGCAGAACCTGTTAGCCCGGAAACTTTGAGCAATTTCAGCCAACGTTTTAAAGCCTGGGGATTTAGCAACAAAGCAATGATGCCGGTATACGGCCTGGCAGAGTCAAGTGTCGGCCTGGCATTTCCTCCTTTAGACCGGGGCCCGGTAATCGACCGTATCGAGCGCGACACTTTTATGCAAACAGGTTCTGCTAATTCAGCAAAAGATGAAGACGAACATGCTTTAAGATTTGTTTCCAGCGGACCACCCTTAGCCGGCCATCAGATCAGAACCGTTGACCATGCAGGACATGAATTGCCAGAACGCCAGGAAGGACGTTTAGAATTTCGTGGCCCCTCTTCTACTAGTGGTTATTATCGCGATGCAGAAAAAACGCAAACCCTGTTTGATGAAGACTGGCTGGACACCGGTGATCTGGCTTATATTGCGAATGGCGAATTATATGTAACCGGGCGAATCAAAGACATATTCATCAGAGCAGGACGTAACATCTACCCCCATGAACTGGAAGAAGCAATCGGTAATATCCAGGGTATTCGCGCGGGTCGTGTCGCTGCTTTTGGCAGTGAAGATAAACACAGCAAAACTGAACGGCTAATCGTCATCGCCGAAACCCGCAGCACAGATAACAGAGAACGGGAAGAACTGCACAAAGAAATTAACACACTGGCAGTTGACCTGATCGGTTCACCACCTGATGAAGTCGTGCTGGCACCACCCGGAACAGTATTAAAAACATCAAGCGGCAAAATACGCCGAGCAGCCAGCCGTGAACTTTTCGAGAAAGGCGGAATCGGCAAAAACCAGCCGGGGCTCTACTGGCAGATAACACGTATAACTGTTGCCAGCATACTTCCTCAGTTAAGACGTATGTGGCATTACAGTAAATCGGTGATATACGCTGCATATTACTGGTTTATATACATCGTACTGGCAATGATTGGCTGGTCAGCCAGTATGTTTTTACCCAGCTTCCCTTTACGCTGGTCCGTACTAAAATACTGTGCAAGATTATTTGCAAAAGCCACTAAAACAAAAATCATCATAAACGGACTGGAAAATATTCCAGCAGATGGGCAGCCTTATGTGCTGGTCTCTAACCATGCCAGTTATCTTGATAGTTATGCACTGCTGGCAGCATTACCCGGTTACGTTCGTTTTATTGCCAAAAAAGAATTTGTCACAAACTGGTTCTATCGCATTCCTTTAAAAAATATTCGTACAGAATTTGTTGATCGCTATGAAACAGGAAAAAGCATCGAAAACACTCAACGCCTGGCAAAAGTACTGAAAGCAGGAAATGCATTAATGTTTTTTGTGGAAGGAACCTTTACCCGAATCCCGGGGTTAAGGCCTTTTCTTTTAGGCGCTTTTTCAGTCGCCGCAGAGACAGAAACACCTGTCATCCCTGTTGCAATACGGGGTACCCGATCTATCTTACGCGCAGGATCATGGTTCCCGCATCATGGCTCCATCAATATAGACATAGGTGAAGCAATTGATCCGAAACAGATCGCAGATGAGTCAGGAAAAGACGCATGGCATGTCACAATAGAACTGCGTGATCGCAGCCGCGAATATATTCTATGGCACTGCGGTGAACCAGACCTTGCTCAGGAAAATACACAGTAACTGAATAACAAAATAGCAAGAATATTCAGGGCAGACTAGCACAGAAGGTAATAACGATAATGAGCAAATTTAAAACCGCCGTTATCGGCGTTGGCTACCTTGGGAAATTTCATGCTGACAAAATTGATGCCGCGCTTGATATCCATCGGATTCATCCCGGCCGCCACCGACTTCAAACCTTGCTGAAAGATGGACTTGGTGAGCACGACCCCAGTGCCACCTTGCCCGCCTGTGCAAGAATACTTGCACCGCGCGCCAGCGCATGGCGCGCGTCATCCCCAAATCTCAGTTCTTTGGCTGGCATGGAAATTCATCTCAATTGGTAATAGTTTAATAAGTATGAAGACCTCGTGTCCGCCTATTCTTCCAACACGGCCATAATGACTCCACTGGTTTTGGCATAGTGCTTCCTTAGCTGATTATTTGTATGAAACTGCAAAATTGGTAAGCTTGAGTCAATTGATTTTATGAGTATCCTTAATACTATAACAATCAGGTGTGGTGAATATGAACAAGAATCAGCAGGTAATTACGGATGCCTTTGCAACCCAATACTGGCACAAACTGGAAGATGGTCGTATTCAGTGCGATGTGTGTCCACGCGAGTGCAAGTTACATGAGGGGCAGCAGGGGCTGTGTTTTGTCAGGGAAAACAAAAATGACCAGATTGTCCTGACGACCTATGGGCGATCCAGTGGATTCTGTGTTGATCCTATCGAGAAAAAACCACTAAACCATTTTTTACCGGGTACACCGGTACTGTCTTTTGGCACAGCAGGCTGCAATCTGGCATGCAAATTTTGCCAAAACTGGGATATGAGTAAATCCCGAGAAATGGATATTCTTGCTGATCAGGCATCACCTGAAAAAATTGCCCGTGTAGCAAAAGAGCTGGGCTGTCGCAGTGTTGCTTATACCTACAATGATCCGGTGATCTTTATGGAATATGCCATCGACGTGGCCAAAGCATGTCGCGAATACGATATTAAATCGGTTGCGGTGACAGCCGGTTACATCAGTGAAGAGCCTCGAAAGGAATTTTTTCAATACATGGATGCCGCGAATGTTGATTTAAAAGCGTTTACCGAGGAGTTTTACTGGAAAATAACCGGTGGGCATTTACAACCGGTACTGGATACCCTGACCTACCTCAAACACGAGACCGATGTCTGGGTTGAGCTCACCACTCTGCTTATTCCCGGCAAGAATGATTCTGAAGTAGAACTTAACGAGATGACACGCTGGGTGGTGGATAATCTTGGACCGGATGTGCCGATGCACTTCAGTGCATTTCATCCATCATGGAAAATGATGGACGTTCCCCCCACCCCGGTTGAAACATTAACCCGTGCAAGACAAATCGCACTGGATAACGGAGTACATTACGCTTATACCGGCAATGTTCATGATATTGAGGGCGAGAGTACCTACTGCCATTCATGTCACACACGATTAATAGGCCGTGACTGGTATGTCCTTTCAGACTGGAATCTGGATGAAAAGGGATGTTGCAAGAAATGTGGTGCTGAATGTGTCGGTGTATTCGAAGACAAACCCGGTACCTGGGGTGACAAACGACTGCCCGTTCAGCTGAAATCATTTGCCTAAAAATTGTGATATGGGGCTGGTGATGTGTAGCTAAATTGATTCTGCGACACGAACTATTTAATAATCCGAGGTAACCTTCATGTCGATGAAAATGCGTTGTGAATTGATTTCATGGTCTGAAACACAACGGCTGTGTCTAGTTCTGGCAAAGAAGGTAAGAGCATCAGGCTTTCATCCTGATGTGGTGATTGCTATCGGTCGAGGAGGATATATACCGGCAAGGCTGATCTGTGATTATCTGGATGTAATGGCGTTAACCAGTATCAAAATTGAACACTATTTTTCTGGTTCATCAAAGACGGAACAAGCCAACATTAAGTATCCTCTCTGTAGCAATATCAAGCAGCAGAAAGTACTTCTTATTGACGACGTCAATGATAGTGGCGATACCCTCCAGGTGGCGATTGCACATTTACAAACATTTTATCCTGAAGCTATTCGTACTGCTGTCATGCATCACAAGCTGTCGACTCATTTTCCGATCGATTATTACGCGAGGAAAATTGTGAAATGGCGATGGTTAATTTACCCCTGGGCGGTGTTCGAAGATATTACGGGTTTTCTGCAGCGTATGACACCATTCCCGGAGACGCTTGAAGAGGCACAACAAAGACTATTGGAACAATATGCTATTAAAATTTCTCAAAAGCAACTAAAGGATATTTACACATTCATGAGCAACTAAAATATAGTGTAAATTTGATTTTGATTTTGACACAGTAAATAAAAAAGGTTCTTTTTATGCAAGACATTGATTACGATATTCGTGACCCTTCCCTGGCCGAACAAGGGCAGCGACGTATTGACTGGGCCTTGCAGGAAATGCCGGTCTTACAGGAACTGGCTGCCCGTTTTGCTACGGAGCAACCATTGCAAGGGATACGCATGAGTGGCTGTCTGCATATTACCACCGAGACAGCCAACCTTGCAGTTACATTGAAAAAAGCAGGCGCAAATCTGGTTCTCTGCGCCAGTAATCCACTCAGTACCCAGGATGATGTTGCAGCCGCGTTGGTTGACCGATATAAAATTCCTGTCTATGCCATTCGCGGGGAGTCAACAGAAACCTACTACCAACATATCAATGCCGTACTGGATCATCAACCCGTGATCACCATGGACGATGGTGCTGATCTGGTGAGTGAGATACACAAGAGTCGAACTGAATTAATACCCAACATGCTGGGAGGAACAGAAGAAACAACAACAGGTGTGATTCGCTTACGCGCCATGGCAGAGGATGGTGAACTTAAGCTTCCCGTCATTGCAGTAAATGATGCCATGACCAAGCATCTGTTTGATAATCGTTATGGTACCGGCCAGAGCACTCTGGATGGGATAATACGTGCGACGAATATCCTGCTCGCAGGAAAAAACTTTACGGTAGTCGGTTATGGCTGGTGTGGACGAGGCATTGCGATGCGGGCAAAAGGTCATGGAGCGCATGTGATTGTGACAGAAGTCAATGCCGTAAGAGCCCTGGAAGCCACTATGGATGGCTATCGTGTTATGCCCTTGAGTGAAGCAGCGAAACAATCCGATTTCATAATTACTGCAACCGGTGACAAGCATGTCATCGATAAAGCGCATCTGGATGTCATGAAAGATGGTTGCGTATTGGCTAACTCCGGGCATTTTAATGTGGAAATTAATATTCCCGCCCTGGAAGCAATGAGTGTTAGTAAACAGCGTCCGCGACCTTCTGTTGATGAATATATCCTTGCTGACGGCCGCAAGCTACGGCTATTGGCAGAGGGACGCCTGGTTAATCTAGCAGCGGCAGAGGGGCATCCTTCAGCGGTAATGGATATGAGCTTTGCGAATCAGGTTTTGTCGGTGATTTATCTGGCGAAGCAGAAGGGTAAATTGACAACCTCGGTACATAACGTCCCCGTCGAGATTGATGATGAGATTTCCAGATTAAAACTGCAGGCAATGAATATACAGATAGATCAACTGACCGATGCTCAGGCTCGTTATCTTTCCTCCTGGCAGGAAGGGACCTGAATACTATTATACGTGCATATATCATAAATGAATCAAATGAAGACACCGAACCAAAACCAAATAAAAACACCCATTAATTCGTCTGAATAACGTAAAAGGGATTTTAACTCTGGAAATAATCCGTTTATTTCCTGTCACAATGCATAGTTGTTAATGTTAATGATCCTGATCAAGAATATATACAAGTCATAGCTGATGAATAGCATGAATTAGCGTACTCTATTAGTATTGTTAAAGATGATTTCACTTTTCAAAAAGTATGAATATATCTGGGAGATAAAATAATGACTGAATTAAAACATGCTAAAGATGTGGGTGCACCTGACCCCGAATTAAACACGTCACCCATTGCAGAAGAAGGCGGCGATGAAACTGAAATTTTACGTCTGGAAGTGCCTGGCGAACCTGTTTGTTATTTTAATAACCAAAGTTTTCCAACCGGTACCCATATTAAAAGCGGAACATCTCTATTGAAATGTGATTATGGCATCTGGATACCGGCGGGTCCTGCCGATCCTGACAACCCTTAAAGCATCAGAAGACAAACTCCATAAAGGAAGGCGACTGATAGTTTCAGGACTTACCGTAAAGTTTTCGTAATTCATCCTTTGCTTGCTGCAGAATAATTTTCTGATCTTCATTCAGGTTTTTGCCTGCACGATTGATATAAAAGACCAGCATCGACATGGCGGAGCTAAAGGGCGCTGACTTGCGACGTGTGCTGCTGTCTGCTGACTGTTTTAGTGACAAGGCAATTTTCTTTGGATCTTTCCAGGTAAAGACCCCTTCTTCCAGATCAAGCGCATCACTTTCCTGAGCGACTTTCGCTGACCAGTGATTAGATGATGGCGTTTTCGTTTTACTCACTCAAGTTATTTTAATGTTCATTTTCTTTTAATGTATCTTCAAGTTCTGATACAAAACCTTCATGATCAAGATACAGGATAGCTCTCAAACCCATCGCCCTGGCTGTTTGTACATTGTTTTCATTATCATCAATAAAAAGCACTTCGCCGGGTTGTAGCTTCAGGTCATTAACCACATCAGTAAATAATGACGGATCACGCTTGCCCTTACCGAGATAGTAACTGTTGTATATGCGATCGAATTCTCTAAAAAAGTGATCGCGCTTATCCAGTTCATTCAACCAGTGCGTTTGATCACTTAGAATACCGACAACATAACCTTTAGCTCGAAGACGTCTAACCAGCTCAATTATCCAGGGCCTTATCTGGAAGCCAACAAAGATTCGATCAGTAAGAAAATCATCATCACCTTCAAGCCCTGTACGCTTGCGCAGCAACGCCCAAAAATCAGCTGCCGTACCCTGACCTAGTACAAAACCGGAATCATACACGGCGTTCATACCTTCCTCTGGCATACTGCTCACATGCAAAGATTGTTTTTCAGCTAAATCAACAAGTCCATTATAAAACCCTTCTTCGACTATTACACCACCATAATCAAATAGTACGGCACGAATGGCTGCTTTACTCATAAATAAATTATCGCACCAGCAAAATATCACTTTCCAGTGAATCAATCAGCCGCTGTAAAACCTGCTCATTGTCATTCAGGCGACTACCTTCAGTCAGGACAAGTAAGCCTGGTGAGTGCTTTTGCAATAATAGAAGAACCTCATCCACACTTGAGAAATCTGCAACCTGGCAAACAGCATACCCACTCTGCTGACCGATTAACTGTTCTACATGTTGTTTTGAGTGCAAACTATCAACGATAACGAATAATTGATAACTGTTTATAGCTGCCTGTGATATAGCGATGCTTAATGCTTTTTCGCATGACGGTTTATGATTATCATAAACCATAGCAACCACATGTTTTAAATGGTGCAGGTCTTTTCTACCCGTGGTTGAATATACTGCAGGAATAAGCACCATATTTAGTTCTTCTGTACGATTTTTAATAACCTGCGTTTTCTGACCACGCATGGAACTGAAACTTAACGACACGCTCCGGGTAACAGCAATTTCCTCAATCTGTTTTTTAATGTTTTCCGCATCAGTCCGTAACTTCTGCATCATCAGTGTCGAATCGATGCTGCTTATCGTTGCTGTATGCAATGACACTTCACGAGTGAATGGTAGTTCTACTGCATTCAATAAATTAATATCTTCGATGTATAACGCCTGAATACCAGTCTGCCACCTGACTGCAAGCTCAATAGCTGTATGCATAGCAACCGGGGTATAACCGGCAGCATCAAAAACAATCAGAATATTTTTAAGATTCGAGTTCATTTTTTCTGGTGAAATCATGCTCTGGAACTTTATTATCGGCAGCAAAAGTTTTACGTAGCTTGTTCAGTTTATCTATTCGCTTCTGTACCAGATAATTAACAGTGCCCTGAGGATAATGGTTATTTTTATCTTTAACGCCTGCTTTTCTGTCTGTGAGCAATTCCATCATCTGATCTATCGTTTGTACCGAATAAATAGCAAACTTGTTTTCCTTTACTGCCTCACGAACATCAGCACGTAACATGAGATGTTTTATATTTGATTGCGGTATGACAACAGCCTGATCACCCGTTAATTCTCTTGCATTACAAATATCAAAAAATCCTTCTATCTTTTCATTCACACCACCGATAGTCTGTATCTCGCCATACTGGTTCACCGAACCGGTCACCGAAAAATTCTGCTTGATAGGAAGTTCAGCAAGCGCGGAAAGCAGCGCGCACAGTTCAGCGGCAGAAGCACTGTCACCTTCAACGAAGCCATAGGATTGTTCAAAAACCAGGCTAGCGGATAAAGATATCGGCTGGTCTTTAGCATAACGATTCGCCAGGTAAGATGAAAGAATCATTACGCCCTTTGAATGGATAGAACCACCCAGCTTAACTTCGCGTTCGATATCGATGACTTTGCCCTGACCCAGTCGTGCAGTAGCAGTGATCCGGGATGGCCGTCCAAATGAATAATCGCCCAGCTGTATTATGCTTAGTGCGTTGATCTGGGCGATTTTTTCACCACTGGTATCAAGCAGATAGTTGCCTCTGATTATCTGTTCATGGACATGTTCGCGAATTTGGTCAAGCCTGTAGCGCCTGGTATCGATTGCCTGCTCTATATCTGTTTCGGTAATTTCCTGTCGATTAGCCTGTCTGGCCCAGTAATCACCTTCCCTTAATAAATCCAGCAGACTGCCCATGTGTAACGATATTTTTTCACTGTCTTCTACCAGTCTTGCACAATGCTCAATAATTCGTTGCACGGCTTTTTTATTCAATGGCGCGAGTTCGCTTTCTTTCTGCAACCCCGCAATCAGCCGCGCATAAAGCTCACTGTTCTCATCGCTACGATCAATGTCTTCAGCAAAGTCTGCTGCAACCTTAAACAATAAACCAAATTCAGGGTCATATTGTTTGAGCAGGTAATAAAGTAATCGACTTCCTGTAAGCACAACTTTCACATCGATAGGAATAGGTTCCGGCTGCAATGAAGTTGTGCTGGAAAAGCTAAGCATTCTCTCCAGGGATTCGATGCGCACTTCATGGGCATGAATCGCACGTTTTAATCCTTCCCATGAAAATGGTGACATCAGGACTTTGCGCGCATCCAGCACCAGATAACCCCCGTTGGCCCGATGAAGTGCACCGGCTTTTATCAGTGTAAAATCGGTTGACAGTGTTCCGTACTGAGCAATGTGTTCTACCCTGCCAATCAGGTTGAGATAACTTGGATTATCTTCAAAAATAACCGGTGCGCCTGTGGTCTGACTGTTATCCACCAGTACATTAACCTGATATCTTGAAAACGCCGAAAAAATTATCTGGTTATTATTATCCCCCGATGCTTTTTCCATACCGAATTTTCGGAAATCGTTTACATTTTCAATAATATCCTGCTTAACAGCATCGATATAATTTAAAACATCAGGCAGCTTAATGTATTTTAAAGTTAATTCAGAAATAGACTGATTGACCGCAATTTCTGATATTTCTCGGTTTAACTGTTTAATTTTTTTCCTGTTTTCCTTGAACCATACAGGTATCTTGTGAATAGTCTCTATGAGTTCTTTTTCAATTTCATCAATAACCTGTTTTATTTCTTCCTGTTCTTTCTCATCCAGTTTGTCAAATTCTTCTGGAGAAAGAACCTTTCCGTCCTTCATTGGCCCCAACGTATAACCACCAGGAGTGTGCAATATAGTTATCTTTTTTTTAACAGCCCTGTCACCAAGATCTTTAAATGCCATCATCTCCTTCTGTTCATATTCATCCTGTATCGCATGCATCCGCGTTCTGTACTCATCACTCTCGAATTCAGCTGGTATGGCAACCAGTATGTCTTCGAGCAGTTGTTGCATATCATTTTGTAATTGATATCCATAACCAGCCGGAAGTTTGAGCATTAAAGGTTTATGATGTTCAGAGAAATTATTAATGTAACACCAGTCCGATGGTGTTTCGGCAGTGACTGATTCCTTAGCAAGTATTTTTTTTACCGTTGTATGTTTTCCTAAACCGGTTGAGCCCAGTACAAAAAGGTTATAACCATCATGTTTCATGCCTATGCCGAACTTAAGCGCATCCATGGCACGCTCCTGCCCCAGATGCTCGCAGTCATCTTTAATGTCGGCTGTAGTTTTGAATGACAATTGAGAAAGATCACAACTGTGATATAAACTTTCCACAGCAAGCTTCAAATTATTTTGATCGTCATTTTTCTTCATAGGATCCTTAACCACGCTATTGATATACAACAATATTAAAAGGGTCGTCCATTAATTATGTCACACTATACTAATGATTCTCATTTGTCGTCTCCCCTCTCTAATTTTAAATCCAAACATCTCTTTGCTCTAATACTACAAGCGTGGAAACCACCGTCGTGGAGTATGCTCGGGTGAATGAAACTGAACCCAGTTATGTTTTTCACTGGAGTCGAAAGGATGACCTGATGGGCGCATTTGTGACGCCAGATCCTTAAGGCGATTTACTCTGTCGGTCATTAAAGGATGAGTACGGAGTAATGAAGGTTCGCGGATGCGCCGATTGGGGATAAAGACTCTTTCAATCCAGCTTCCCTGATAGTGCTCTATTTTTTCAAGTGCAGAGGCCAGACCGAGTGGGTCACCGGTGAGTCTTGCCGCTTCTGCATCGGCACTGAATTCACGTGCACGTGATAAAGCCAACTGCATTAAAGCGCTAAAAGTGGGTGACATCATCAGGACTATCAGCAACATCCATGGCAGCTTCGCATCAGTTAAGATAAACAACGGAATATATATCCAGATAAGAAGGTATCCGGCAAAAGCCATTACACTGGTCAGGCGACTAATAACATCAGCCACCAGCAGCACTAATAAATCATTACTATGGATATGACTGATTTCGTGTGCCAGCACACCGGTTAGTTCGCGAGTATTTAGTGAACGTAACATGCCGTCACTGATTGCAACCACAGCATTTTTTTCAGTTAAGCCGGTAGAAAAGGCATTCATTAAACTGCTGGGAATATAATAGAGGGTTGGAGTATTTTTCATACCAGCCTGTTTGGCCAGCCAGCTGATAATTTCATATAAGCGCGGTGCATCTTCAGGAGACAAAACTTTTGCACGATACATACGTAAAATAAAATGAGGCGGGATATAAGGTGCGCTAATCAGAATAAATAGCCCGACAAACAAAAACCAGACGATGCCTGATGGTCCCGCCAATAACCAGCCAATCAGACTCAGCAAGGCCAGCATGCCTGCGAGTAAAATCAGAGAATGCAGATAATTGCGTAACCTGTAATATGTGGAGAATAAGCTTTTCATTACTCAATAAGGTTTAGTATAAATCAAAAAAGGGGGTTGAAGTGCTCATATTCGAACGGCGCTATTATGACCCTTGAATACTGTTTTTAATGTTCGCGATGCCAAATCAGTTCGCCATTGCGAAATACTTCCTTGATGCGATGCAGAGGAACACTATGTTCTTCGTCTTCGTCATCATGGAAATGAAAGAAATAATGATCGCTCTTATCAAAATATACTTCTTTCAAGGATTTTCGAATAATATGTTCTTCAACTCGGTCATAAAAGCCAATCATAAAGTTAGCCTGGGCAAAATCTTTATCCCAATGAATACGATTCAATAGTTCATGTATCGGCTGCATATTGTTGCTTCGTTATTTGCTATGGTATTCGTTATACACAAGCTCTTAATGAAGAAAGAATAATGGAAGATGATGTCTGTGTCAGGTTTTTACAGTGGTTATTGCCCCAGTTACGAATGCGCTATCCGGGTTTTCGCAAGGTGCGCAAACAGGTCTGTAAGCGTATCCAGCGTCATATTAAGCAACTAAACCTGTCGGATGCAAAAGCATATCAACACTATCTGGAAACCCATCCAGATGAATGGTTTATTGTCGATAAATTATGTCGTGTAACCATTTCGCGTTTTTATCGTGACAAGGTGGTACTCGAGCATATTAGAAAAGATGTGTTGCCGGTGCTGGCTCAAGCCGCTATTACATCAGGTGAAACAATTATTCGAGGCTGGAGTGCTGGCTGTGCGGCGGGTGAAGAGGCATATAGTCTGGTATTGATGTGGGACAGGCTGGTTTGCAATCACTTTCCAAAACTCGATATTCAGGTTATTGCAACGGATATTGATCAAATCATGCTCGATCATGCAATGAGCGCCTGCTATTCATACAGCAGTATCAAGGCATTGCCTAAAGAATGGATTGATAGAGCCTTTTCTCAGCAAGTAGATGTTTTTTGTCTGGATTCACGATTACGTAATAAAGTGACATTCATCGAACAGGATATCAGGCAATCCTCACCGCCTGATGCCTTTCATATTATTTTATGCCGCAATCTGGCATTTACCTATTTTGATAACACCTTACAGCTCGAAGTGCTTGAAAATATTCGTAATTGTCTGGTTGACGGCGGGGCCTTGATAATTGGCGGCCACGAATCATTACCTGAGGGTTATAGCGGTTTTTGCCAATGGCCGGGGCAGCGTGCGATTTTTCAAAAATGCAGTCGTTAATACCAAAAGCAAAAGGGGTCTGAAGCCCCAAATACTAGTGTAGTGTCTCATATTAAAGCTTTTGGACTTAAGTCGAAGCATGATAATGCTCTTCCGTAAATTAGCAGCCAGCACTCACTTTCTACCGACAGGCATTAAGCTCAGTGGTTGCATGTCGCCGTCTAAATTCAGAACTTCTCTTACTTCATCATCATTGAATGCACCAACCACCACTGTTCCAAGATGCAGTGCTTCCGCCTGTAAAAAAAGATTCTGGCCTGCATGGCCCACTTCCATATGCACATAACGCACTCCGCGATCACCATATTTCCAGGTAGTACGCCGATAAATTGCCGTAAACACAAATATAATGGCGGCATCACCAATACAGGATTGATCAAGCGCTGCTTCTTGCAATGATTTTCGTAAATCCCCGTTGGTGGTTTTCAGCAAGCTGTGTTCTTCTGGATTATATTGATATATTCCAGGTGATAATTCATTCACATCTCCCACAACAACATAAAGTTGTAGCGGATACAAAGCACCTGCTGAAGGCGCAGTACGTAACCCCCGTGCACTTGATACCCCCTGAGCACTCCACAGCAGCTGCCCTACTTCAGCTAAATTCAGTGATGATTTTTGGTATGAGCGAACAGAACGACGCTGCTGCAAAAGTTTCTCAATTGACTGTTCGCCTGTTAAATCAGGCTTTGGCAGCTTGATATGTTCATTTGATTCTGCCATTACACTACCTCCCATCGTAAAACATAAACACAAGATAAATACTTTACATAACCAGCATCTGCTCAAGATCATCATATTGGTAATTTATCTCGCCTAATTGTTATTTATGTTGACCTCAGACAAGTAATCTTACTTACTAAAGCATTATTATTTTTTTATTAGTTATTTAATTAATAAAGCAGGTTCGCCTAATGATCACACCTCACTGGGAGCATTTTGAACACCAGGCCGACATGGGTGTTCGCGGTTTTGGCAATATGCCAGCCGAGGCATTTGAGCAGGCGCCCTTGCCATGAGCGCAATCATCACTGACATGCCACTTATCGAGCCCAAGAAAGAAGTGACTATTGTTTGTGAGGAACCCGATCAAGAATTATTATTTGCCGACTGGTTAAATGCTTTGATCTTCGAAATGTCTACGCGAAATATGTTGTTTAGCCAGTTTGAAGTTTTTATCGAGAACGGACGTCTTCAGGCCAGCGTTTGGGGTGAGCCGATCAATGTAAAACATCATCAGCCCACTGTTGAAATTAAAGGCGCCACTTATACCGAGTTGGCAGGAATAATAGGGGACAGACCACGATTATTCCTACTACCTGCCATCCATGGCAGTATGCGTTACCCTCGGTCTCTGTTCCAGACTCGACTCTACCGATTCCATCCTTGGAATCGTACCACTTACATCCATGTAGGCGTCCTGCATTGCCCTGATACCGTACGTCCTTTGCATATTCAGCGTTTGATCGTATTACAGTATTTGTTGTTGTTTGTGATTGATACCCTCACCCTGGCCCTCTCCCATAAGGAGAGGGAATGATGGGAGTGGGTAATCTGTAAATAAAATGGATTTATTTTGATTTACCTCACTTTTGATATTTAACTAACGCAATCGATCAGAATAGCGGACATGGTCTGTCATTTTTGTTATATTTTCTTGTAGATAAATACTCAACGAATGGGAAAGGAATAAGATTTATCTTTAATCTTTATCATGAACGATAATCGGTTTTATTCATATCTGCATAAGCAGATACCAGTGATGATTGTTTTGTCAGTGTTTCCTGGGCTGGCATACGTTCTGCTCAGCTGGTTACATGGCATTCATCTGAAGGCGGTGATCTGGTATTTCGCCGTCCTCGCTGTTTCTTTCTATGGCTATCTCATCCATAGGCAATACCGTACTCAGCAGTTGAGTAGCGCTCAGTTAAAGGTCTGGTATAAAAACCTCAGTCTGTTTTATTATGTATTTTGCCTGCTCTGGCTGGTCATATTCCTGCTGTTCATCTCCGAAGATGAGTACGATCTGCATTATATTGCGATATTTACCGAGATCGGGGCTTCTGTTGTTGCCTCTGTTTTACTGGTTCCTGATAAGAGGCTGTTTAAACCGACTGTTATCGTCCTGATGTTGCCGCTGGCCGTCTATTTCTTCTTTATGGGTGGATGGGTTGGTTATGTGTTATCGGTGTTTGCCTGCATATTCACCTGGGTATTGATCTACGCCGCTGAGAGCAGTCATAAATTATTGATACAGACGAACTTTCAGGCGAACCATGACTTTCTTACCGGGCTGAAGAATCGATATTACTTTATCGGTTATCTGCAAACGCTGATGGTGACGCTGCAGCGGTCTCAGAAATGCTCCTATCTATTATTGATCGATCTCGATCACTTTAAGACGATTAATGATTCTCTGGGGCATGACGTGGGCGACCATCTGTTACAGGAAGTATCATCCCGCATCGACAAACAGAAAGATGAAGGCGGCTTGCTGGCACGTTTAGGCGGCGATGAGTTTGTTGTGGTCGGCCGGGAATATGAGAACAAGTCAGAGTGCCGGATAAAGGCAGTAGCGAAGGCTAAAAATATTCTGACCTCTCTTAAGGAGAGTTACAACGTTGATCTGCACAGTCTCTACATCAGTGCCAGTATCGGTGTCAGTCTGATCGATGGAAAGAATAACGATGCTAATCGGCTCATCAAAGAAGCCGACATCGCCATGTACGAAGCTAAAGCAAAAGGTCGTGATGGCATCATCGTTTTTGATGATGCGATGCAGAAACGTGTCGAACATAACCTCGAGATCGAGCAGTTATTGCATTTTGCGCTGGATAACGATGAGCTCACCTTGAACTACCAGCCGCAGCTCGATAGCGGTGGCAATATCGTCGGTGCTGAGACACTGGCACGTTGGGATAATAATAAACTTGGCTCTGTATCACCCGATAAGTTCATCCCTATCGCTGAGCAGACCGGCTCGATCATAAAGATCGGTTATTTCATCATGGAAACGGCTTTCCGTACGCTGAGCGAGTGGGAAAAACAGGGTATCGATGTTCAGCAGTTTTCGATCAATGTCAGTATGCGTCAGTTCTTCTATTATAATTTTATCGATGATGTCTTTACGTTATGTAATAAATACCTCTCTGAAGAGACCAGGAAAAAAGTTGTCTTCGAGGTAACAGAAAGCATCATCGCTGAGGATGTCGATAAAGTGGTACGCATCATGGAAAGGATAAAGAGCCTGGGCATCCGTTTTTCTATGGATGATTTCGGCACAGGCTATAGCTCGTTGAGTTACATGAAGCGCCTGCCGATCGATGAGATAAAGATCGACCGTTCTTTTGTATCGGAGTTAAATGAAGAATCGACCGATCAGGTCATGGTGCGCAGTATCCTGTATATGGCCAAACATTTTAATCTGAAAGTGGTTGCTGAAGGTGTTGAAACCCAGGAGCAGTTTGATATTCTGCGTAATGATAACTGCGACCTTTACCAGGGTTATCATTTTTCCAGACCACTGGTTTTTGATGATTTTGTAGCGTTTTATAAAAACAATCGATAGATGTGTGCAAGGGTTACTATTTTATCTGTACATCGACCAGGCTAACATTAACGACTTCGTTACTGACATCGGGTTCAGACCAGTTCCAGTTGGTGTAGGCGCGCTGCACGACCAGTACTGCACCCTCTTCCTGTTTGTCTGTTTTTTGATAGGCCTTTAACGCATCGCAGTAATATCCATTACAGATAGCCGAACGCAATTCTCTGGGAAGTGCGCAGCCGGTGTTGCTATGGTTAATACAGGAGCCTTCGATTGATTGTGAACTGATATGCGATAGATAAAGCTCGCGTAACATCTCAGCGGTTAGATCTGGATTAGCGTCCATGTAAGTGCGTAGTGTAAAGACTGAAAGATAAGCATGCTCTCCGCCTTTGGTGCAGCAGCCGCCTTTGCACATGGTGCAAATTCTGTCGCTGATATCTCGCAGCGCAGGTGTTTTATTTAAACGTTTTTCTACCTGCAGCATTTTTCCATGTGCATCGTGATGCTGGTCATAGACTACCTCTGATGCGCTGGAAAATTTTCCTGCTTCTTCTATGATCGAGTTTACATGTTCGATATATTTTTCTACGCGGGTTTTACTGGCGGGTGCTAATTTAGAATAACCTGAGGGGATCTGCAGTAATCGCACATTCTCTTTTGTCAGGTGGCTATGTTTATCCAGTGTGGTCTGCAGTATCTTGTCGTTTTCCTGCTGCAGTTTTTTTGTTACTTCTGCTACATGCTTTTTTAGGGCTATGTTTTTTTCACGGCGTTGACGAATTTGTTTTTTATCAAATTCAAGATGGGATTTAAACAACGCGGGCGTCATCGAAGATTTTAGACGTAAGACTCTCTGGCAATCAAACGAACGACAGACCGGAAACTCTGACGATTTATTCAGCAAAGCATCTACATGGCTCATGTTACAGCCACAGACCTCACACTCCGACTGATTAGTGTGCTGTAAATTTGTAAAGCTATTGTTCATCGCGGCTTAATAAAACGTCTTCAGCTGGCATTGCATACGACATCTGTCCCTGTTTGATGATTTGTTATTCCATTGAAATCGATAACTTCACTATCGCTTTATTTTTGAATCGCCTGCACTTCATATTGCACCCAGAGATGATGCGCTTTGCCTGCTTCGATGGTCACGACATCATCGGCGGCATTACAGCTTTCGACACAGAGCATTTTTTTGTAACCGTTTTTACCCAGGTCACCCATTTTTTCGGCAGTTGCTTGCCATGGGTTCCACACCACGGTGGAGTGGCTGCCGCATTTATCGATGATGATGTTTCGATTTAGCGTCTTGTCCGAGATCAGACACTCTCTGACGGTGTCGAGATATATTCTGTCGACTTCTTCTTCGATGGTTACTGGGCCGCGCTGGTATTTTTGTTTGAAGTCGTCGAGTTTATCCAGGTAGTTGGTATCGTCCAGACCGTGCAGTAGAACCTTACTGACATCGCCCACCTTAAAATAGGTGTGCAGTGCCTGGCCGATGGTGATGGGTTGTGTGCCGTTGTTGTGGGTGATGAGTTCCATCTCCAGTTTTTTACCGATGGTTAGCTGGTATTGCACGCTGGTGTCGGCTGGCCACATCTGTTGATTATCTGCTTGTGGTTGTGTGGTGAAGTTGATGCGGGTGCGGCCATCTTCCAGTGTTTCGGTGGTTAATACCTGCCAGTTTACGGTGCGGGCAAATCCATGCGCTGGAAAGTTTTCATTGGATGCGTGTGCGCCGAACCACGGCCAGCAGATGGGGATGCCGCCGCGGACTGATTTACCGGCAGCGAATTTGGCGTCTTTTGATAACCAGATCACGTCATCTTGCCCGTTGGGTATCCAGCTAAGCAGGTGTGCGCCTTGTAGACTGATTAAGGCGCTGCCGTGCTGGTTGTGGATTTCTACCACAGGGATATCACCTTCGCCGATTTTAAAACGCAGGTAGCCGTCGCCGTTTTGTAATGATAATTCTTCGTTTAGCTGTTCTATGTCGTGTGTATTCATTGTTTGATAGTTTTTATTGAGGCCTGGATATACATCGTCATTGTCAGCCGTTGTTGTGGCGTGGCAACCTGATTTTATTGCATCATACTAGAGATTATAAATTACATCCTTTTAATTTATCTTGTTGGTCTATTAAGCTGTTCGAGTGGTTACTGTCAGATTTGTTGTAATGACAGCGCTAGCGGTTAGTCGTTTTCCAGTGACGGTTGATATTCACCCAGCATCGCCAGATGGTTGAGCCGTGCGCGTTTGAGCAATGCCTGTTGTGCGGCTGGGATGTTTTCTGGTTTGCCCTGCCAGGCCTGTAGTGCCGGTTGCTGCAGGGCGCGGCCGTAGGAGATGCTGAGGTTCCATAGTGCATCGGGTGCCTGCTGGTTGATGGCATTGAGGTTGATGGTGGATTCTTCGGGCCCCATTCCGCCGGAGAGGAAGTTTATGCTGGGCATGGCTGTAGGCACGGTGCGGCGTAATACTTTTAGTGTGGCCTGTGCGACTTCGTCTGGTTCTGCGCGACGGTTGTCTTTGCCCGGCAGTACCATGTTGGGTTTGAGTATCATCAGTTCGAGCACGACATTGTGTCGATGTAAGGCTTGAAACACGGCCTGTTGTACCGCTTCGGTGACTTCGGCGTGGCGATCGATATCGTGGACGCCATCCATTAATACTTCCGGTTCGACGATGGGTACGATGCCCTCTGCCTGACAGACAGCAGCATAACGTGCCAGCATTTCGGCGTTGGCTTCGATGCCGTGTTGTGTGGGTACATGTTTGTCTATGTTATAGACTTCCCGCCACTTGGCGAAGCGTGCGCCCTGCTCTTTGTAACCGCGCAGGCGTTCGTGCAGACCGTCCAGCCCCAGGGTGATGAGATCACCGGGTGACAGCGCGAGCGGGATCTTGCCTTTGTCGACCTTGATGCCGGGCACGATCTTTTGTGCCCAGGCGGCTTCGGGGATGGTTTTACCGTCGTCGGTTTTCTGATCCAGTGTTTCTTCGAACAGGATGGTGCCGCTGATGTATTCACCCAGACCGGCGGTGGTGAGCAGCGTGCTGCGCCACAGACGCCGGTTTTCTTCGGTGGATTGCACATCGATCGCCTGAAAGCGTTTGGCGATGGTGGGTGCGCTCTCATCGGCGGCAAGTATGCCGCGCCCTCTCTGCACCATGTCGTTGATGGTGGCTTCCAGTTCGCTTATATACTGCATCTTGCTACCCTCTCAGTTCAATCGATCTGTATACGGTGAAAGCTTGTTTTATGGCACTTGGGGCAAGGTGGTATGTGTCCTGCTTTGTGAAAATGCAGTTTTTCTCCGCATTCATCACAGATCAAGGTGCCAAAGCCTGCGATTTCGCCGGTGCGGTAATCATAAGGCTCGTGGGCATTCTCTTTCATTCTCAGCAGTGCGAGAGTGGTTTTGTCTGCGGTTTCCAGCATCCCCTTAATGAATTCGTTTTTGAGCAGCGATGTTTCAAAGCCAAGCCAGTCTTTGAATGCATATTCGGTTTCTGAAACGTAGTTAATCGCATCGTCCAGATCGCGTTTGAGCCACTTGGCGATTTTCTCGGCATCCTCTTCCGCTACGTCTTCGATGTCCATTACTTTGTTTTTGGCTTCATCGATTAGCTGATTGATCAGCGGACCTGTTCTATCTTGTGCTTTGTGCAGGTTGTCAGCAACGTGTTCGTACATCGTTTCATAGACGGAACCAAGGACATCTAGCGGATCAATGCGGTTCTTTTCTGTCATTTCTATCTCCTGTTTTCGGTATTTAATTAGCTTAGCTTTAGTCTAGGCATCTTGTCTCTCACCATGTTGATGTAAATCAATAGTGCGTGTTATTTCCTATGTGAGCAGTAGGCCTGATTAAGTGTATATGTAGTTATACACCAAAGCATACTGGAATAAATCGAGAATGCCGATAGCGGAGCAATTAAGGCAAATTCTGCTACATTTATTTTAGGGATAAACAAATGATACTCAATACTTTTAATTTTGACAGCGGAGTTAATCGTGAAATATATAGCCATACTTATCACCATGTTTGCTTCATCGGCTTACGCAAGTGCGCCTGAAACCTGTTTAGAAATGACGCGTGATTATCTGCTATCTAAGGATGCGGCGCAGCCAGAGATGTTGATCGATTATAAACGTGAGAGGTTTATGGCGTCTTGTAAAGCGGATGATGCTGGCTTTAACCAGGCGTTAACTGAACTAGTTGTTGAAGATAGTTTTATCTATGCGATTCATGACGACCGAGACACAGTTCGGTTAGATAGTTCTTCGTACAGAATATAAAGTCTTTAGCAATACACTTAATCGGTATTTCTGGGTATTTCGGTGTGGAGAAAGCGCTTCTAATAACACCAAAACGATGTATTGTTATCAGTCACAGATAACAGTATTACGGCCGGAAGCTTTGGATTTATACATGGCTAAATCTGCCTGTCTGACGATCGCATCTATATCACATATACCGCTGGTTACACCAAAACTGGCGGTAATACTAAAACTCTGATCTTCATACGAAACAACTTCGTTCTCTATCGCCTGACGTAATTCCTCTGCCAGCTGAGCCGCTACACTCAAAGGTGTTAACGGTAACAGCATACCAAATTCCTCGCCGCCAATACGCGCAAACACATCTGACTTTCTTAGTCGCTTCAGTAGGATTTGACCAATCTGTTTTAGCGCAGCGTCACCCGCTGCATGGCCAAAACTATCATTGATGGTTTTAAAATTATCGAGATCCATGATAATCATCGCAAGCTCATCTTTATTTCGTTGACTATTGTTTGCCAGTACTTTTCCGTATTCATAGAAAGCCCGCCGATTATATAACCCAGTCAATTCATCTATACGAGCGAGTTTATCCGCCTTTACCTTGGAAATTTCGAGTTGATGCGTCATCAGGAAATTATTGTGCATGGCGAAACCAAGAACACTGGTGGCACGTATAGTAGAAATAAAGAAACTGATTGCACCGATGGCCATTGCTGCAAAAATAAACTCTCCACTGAAGAGAAAATATATTGTTACAGGTAATAACACAGCAGCGATCGTTGCCAATGTCATTGCACGGTGTGCCGAATAAACAGAGATTGCACCGCCTGACATGCCGATCAAGAAATAAAAGATGACTGCCTGATGCAGCGGGGAATCAGTCGGCATTATTAATACGCAGCCAAGGCCCCAGATAAGGGACGACAGCATAAGTGTTATGAAATAGGGTTTTTCCCAGGAGAGTACCTCCTGAGCTTGCGGTGCCGCTTTATAGTAACGGTTAAAGAGAAAAAGCCGCAGTGTGGAGGACACCAGGAAAAGGCTAAACCAGATGAGTAATAGTTGGTGGTCCTGCGCCGGCCATAGTATCGCCGCCAGAAGAGCAGCGTTAAACAGGCTGACAAAAATGGCCGGAAAAGACTGGCGGTAAAGTAGCTGTAATTTATCTGATTGAACCAGCACCGACAGATCCGACTCGGTATTATTTTTATCTACGATATCCATTATCGCCGGAATTCTAACAACAAACTGGATTCATTACAGAAAAATAAATCCCCAGTTATTAAGCGTGTAGGACGACAGCATGTTTGAGATTGTAATCGCGTAGAAATAACCTTGATCTGAATCAAAATCTAGCCGATATAGCCGTTTAAAAAATGGCGCACTTGGTCATATGAAAGGCGTCAAGTGTCATTTTTGCATTTATCTTGCTCTGTACAATACGCCAATACTCAACAGGCAAGGAGGGATAAATGGACATGCAAGCTAGAGATTTTGGATATTTGATTGTTGTTATACTGCTGTTCATAGCGATCAGCAGTTATATATTTTCTTGATGTTACCCGTGCAGAAATTTTTATTAATGACGGTTATATTGATACCGATAAGGTGTGCTGGTTAGACGTTAGGGTATTACTTAAATTTACAGATGAATTAAAAATGGTGCCCAGGGCCGGATTAAATTTGTCTGGAACAAATTTAGCATGAGTGTTTTCTACGAATGACCCGCAGGGTGAATTACAGGGATGTAATTCATAATCTAACCGGATACCGGGTCGATTCTGCTCAGATATACCGTCAACTAACAGGTAATACTTAAATTTACAGATAAATTAATAATGGTGCCCAGGGCCGGAATCGAACCGGCACGCCCGTGAAGGCGAGGGATTTTAAGTCCCTTGCGTCTACCAATTTCGCCACCTGGGCTAACAGAATGGTCTTTGCTACATCTAGCCGTATTTTATTGCTTAAGGTAAGTAGCGCTCTGCACTACTGTCTACCACAACGCCACCTGGGCATACTTCTAGATGGTCTTGCTTAGCTTTTTTAGTTGAAGCTCAACGTTCAGCGACAACACACCTGGGCTAACCGGTGGTAATTGGAGGCGGGACCCGGAGTCGAACCGAGGTAGATTGATTTGCAATCAACTGCATGGCCACTTTGCTATCCCGCCGAATTTAAGCTACTTAGCTCGCCTGCTCTCTATTAAATGTTATGTTCAGAACGGTCCATTTACAATGTGTAAACGCCGCTTTCATCAAGATCATTTGTTCTGATCAGGCTTCGCACGTGACGCTAAGATATATTATAACAGCCTGCATCACACATACATTTTCATTTTATACAGCAAATACGTCTGTAAAAATGAAAAAACCCTGCATCTTGTTTAATTAACGCAGGGTTTTTCATAATTTGGAGCGGGAAACGAGATTCGAACTCGCGACCTCAACCTTGGCAAGGTTGCGCTCTACCAACTGAGCTATTCCCGCATTGCTTTGAAAGCAGGCCGCTATTCTAGCGATGACGGCGATACTGTCAAGGTAAAATTGACCGATAACGCTTATTAATCCTGTTTTATGATCAATTACTTGTTGTTAATGTGGACCACGCTGACTTTATATAAATTATCATCGAGACCATGGTAAGAAATGCTGCCCACACTAGTAAACCAACGCCGATAGTATATATCGGTATAGTGAAGATATCCTGATCATAAATTAAGAACAGTAAGGCGACCATTTGAGCGACTGTTTTTGCTTTGCCAGATAATGATACCGCAACATCTTTGCTTTTACCCAGGGCCGACATCCATTCACGCAGTGATGAGATAAATATTTCTCGTGAAACGATGATTAATGTCGAAAATAATAACCAGTTGTTTTCTGGATGCCTGGTCAATATTAGTAATAGTGCTGATATCACCATGAGTTTATCGGCTAACGGGTCGATGAAAGCCCCTAATGATGTTTGCTGGTTTAATTTGCGAGCCAGGTAACCGTCAACCCAGTCGGTAATGGCTGCAAAACCGAAGATGAAGGTGGCTAATGCCGGTGCCCATGAATATGGCAGATAGAAAACGGCTATAAATACGGGGATTAAAACGATACGGGTTGTTGTTACTGTGTTTGGTATATTCATCGTGGTCTGTCATTGTAATCGACTAAGCGATGACAATTCATTTAATTGTTCGGTAATTACCTATATCTAATCGGATGCATGAAACTGGTCATAAATATCTTGCGCCAGCTTTTTACTGATACCGGTTATTTTAGCAATATCTTCGACGCCTGCCTGTGTTATTCCCTGTATTCCACCAAAATGTTTCAATAAAGTTTGTCGTCGCTTTGGTCCCAGGCCAGCAATGCCCTCTAAAGGTGATGTGCGACGTTTTTTTGCACGCTGAGCACGATGGCCGCTGATGGCAAAACGATGGGCTTCATCGCGTACCTGCAGTATCAGATTGAGCGCAGCGGATTCTATAGTGAGATACAGGTCAGGACGGCCATCGCTAAATATCAGTTTTTCAAGACCGGCCTTACGGCCTTCCCCTTTGGCGACACCGACCAACAATACGGAGTCGATGGCCAGTTCTTCGAATACTTCTATCGCCTGTCTAAGCTGTCCTTTACCGCCATCGATAAACAATATATCGGGGAGTTTCTGTTCCAGTTTCTGGTTATTTTTAGTTTTAACGGATTTAAAACGTCTCTGCAGTGCCTGCTTCATGGCGGCATAATCATCGCCACCGGTAATACCTGTGATGTTGTAACGACGATAATCAGTTTTAAATGCACCTTCAGGGGTGAAAACTACGCAGGACGCTACCGTTGCTTCCCCCATGGTATGGCTGATATCAAAACATTCCAGGCGTACAGGAATTTCATCCAGTTGCAGCACTTCTTGCAGTGCTTCAAAACGTGTTAATAACCCTGATCGAGATATAAGTTTTGTTTTCAAAGAATTATCGGCATTATTTAATGCCATTTCTATCCACTTTGCACGCTCTCCCCTGACCTTATTGGTGACTCTTACCTTGTGCTTAGATTGATCACTTAATACTTCTGCAATCAGCGCGTGGTCGTCGAGTGCGTGTGAAACAATAATTTCTCCCGGGACATCGCGTTTTAGATAAAACTGCGGGATAAAAGCGGTGAGAATCTGTTCTGCGCTTAATTCATCAGGCAAGCTAGGGAAGAAACTGCGGTTGCCAAGATTTAGCCCATTACGTATATAGAAGACCTGCACACAGGCCTGGCCTGCCTCAGCACTACAGGCGATAACATCGATATCCCCTTTATCGGCACTGATATGCTGCTGTTCGGTTATTTTTCGCAGATTGCTGATCTGGTCACGATAGACTACGGCTTTTTCAAAATGCTGTTTTTCTGCTGCTGTTTCCATATCTTTTACTAGCTCATTGGTCACCTGCTCACTTTTACCCTGTAAGAATAAAATCGCATGATTGATATCCTTGCGATAGGCTTTTTCAGTAATGAAATTGACGCAGGGTGCAGTGCAGCGTTTGATCTGATACTGCAGACAGGGGCGCGACCGGTTCTGAAATGTACTGTCTTCACATTGGCGGATCAAAAACATTTTTTGCAGTAGATTGATACTTTCACGAACGGCATGGGCATTGGGATAAGGGCCAAGGTACATGCCCTTTTTTTTCCGTGCGCCGCGATGCAGTGCGATGCGTGGGTAGGCAGCCTTGTCAGATACAAAGATATAGGGATAACTTTTATCGTCACGCATCAATACGTTATAGCGCGGCCTTAATTCTTTTATTAAATTACTTTCGAGTAATAAAGCTTCACCTTCGGTATGGGTGATGGCGATATTTATAGCGGCAATTTTAGATACCATCACCTGTGTTTTTGGTGACAGCCCGGTTTGACGGAAATAACTGCTGAGGCGATTTTTCAGGTTTTTGGCTTTGCCGACATAGATGACCTGCTCTTTGTCATCGAGCATGCGGTAAACACCCGGTTTGCTGGTTACGTTTTTAAGAAAGGCGTTAGAGTCAAAATTTGACGGTGATTCTGTTGACGATTTGTCTAGTTCTTCTGCTGCAGCCATAACGCTTAGTTTAACGTAAGGATAAAACTATAGTAATTGTTGCGCTCGTTTAAATACATCTTCGAACATTGCCTGGGTTAAACGTTTAGTTTGTGTGTTATAGCGTGAACAATGATAGCTATCGATCAGGTTACCGTTTGTGAGTGTATGTTCAGCACAGTGTGAAAACTTGTAATCACTCTGTTTTAGATCCAGCGCTTTTATGACCGCTTTATGTGCAATAGCACCTAATGCCACTATGACGAAGTTTTTCGGTAATAATTTTAATTCCTGCTGTAACCATAAATTGCAGGTATTAATTTCTGCGCCGATGGGTTTGTTCTGTGGCGGCAGGCATTTGACGGCGTTGGTGATACGGCAATTGATTAAGCGTAAGTCATCATCTTTCTGCGAGTCTTTTTTTGATGAGAAGCCGTATTTATAGAGTGTTTCATACAGTATTATGCCGGCATGATCACCGGTAAAGGGTCGTCCGGTGGCGTTGGCACCATGTAAACCCGGCGCCAGACCAACGATGCACAGTTGCGCATGGCTATCACCAAATGCGGGTACCGGTTTCGAAAAATAGTCGGGATGTGCCAGTTTTACCTGTTTGAGAAATTTCGCTAATCGTGGGCAGCGTTTACAGTTCGTCGAAAACGAAGGCATGTCAGGGTGCTTTATGGTGGATTATGGTGGTTTATTTGTTGGGTCGTTTATTTTCGTCTAACACGCCGTATTTCATCGCCAGATGCAGCATTTCGATATCAGAGTCAACATCGAGTTTTTCATGTAGACGTTTACGGTAAGTACTAATTGTCTTTGGACTTAGATTGAGTATCTCAGAAATTTTTTGTGTTCGTGTGCCCTGAGCAATCATCATCAATACCTGTGTTTCTCGCATTGACAGGCCGTCTAAAGGATTAGTTTCACCTGGCAGAACAGACAGCGCCAGTTGTTGTGCAATGTCTTTCGCAATGTAGTGTTTGCCATTATGAACATCCTTGATTGCGGTAATCATTTCTTCAACACCATTACCCTTGGTGAGATAGCCTCTGGCGCCGCCATTGAGCAGTTGTTTAGGTAGTGGGCCATCGTCATGTACGGTGATTATAATAATGCCGATATCTGGCCAGGCTTTGCTGATGCGGTGTGTGGCCTCTATACCGCCGATGCCCGGCATGTTTACATCCATTAAGATGATATCGACACTGCCTTTATTATCACGACACCAGTTAATAGCCTCTTCACCGCTACTGAGTGTTTCGACGACTTCTATACAGTCCTGTGTACCAAGCAGGCTTTTAAATCCGAAACGCACGAGCTCATGATCGTCAACGATCAAAACGCGTGTTTTAGAATTATTATTACTTTCAGTCATTTAGGCACTTTTAAAATTATTTTATTACAGTTTTATTGTAGCAAATATTTACCTAGACCACTGTTTATATGAATTTTTTATCAAATAATTGTTGTAATAGCGCTCGTCATGACTAACTTCAGGGCCCAACCAGTCAGGCCGTTCAAAATGTTCATCCAGGCTACCTAGTTCTATCTCAGCCATCTGCAGGCCTTTGTTTTCACCGGCAAATACATCAATTTCCCATAAGTGAGATTCATAGGGTACATAGAAACGTGTTTTTTCTATGGCCACACCACTGCACAAGGTTAATAACATCTGCTCAGCATCGTGTAGCGGTATGTCGTATTCAAACTCCTGACGGACTGCGGAGAGTTCGGCACTTTTAACATTGATATTCGCCAGTTTGTTACTGATTCTTATGCGTACAGATGATTTTTGTGACGTATCAAGGCCGCTTTGCAGGTAACTCTGTTTGATGACATGTGTTTCTGTCACATGCGCTTTCCAATCATCATTTTTTAATAAAAACTTACGTTCTATCTCAACACCCATTATTGCCGCCTGTTTTCAATACTTATTTATGAACAAATTTAAGTATTAATGTTTGATTTCTATAACTGATTTTTAGCGGTGAATATTAATACTTAAACGGGTTTCATGATACATTGGAAACATGAAATCACATTTCCAGCTTGAGAAGAATATTGTTCACCTCAATCACGCTGCCGTGGCGCCATGGCCAGCGGTGACACGTGATGCGGTGATTGCATTTGCAAAAGAAAATGCCGCGATCGGTTCGCAGAATTATGATTTATGGATGAAAACAGAGCAACAGTTAAAACAGAAACTGGCACAATTGATCAATGCGCGATCCAGCGATGAAATAGCGATATTAAAAAACACCTCTGAAGGTTTGTCGCTGATCGCACAAGGTTTACGTTTTAACTCGGGTGATAATATTGTTATTCCTGCCGAAGAATTTCCTTCCAAT
Source organism: uncultured Gammaproteobacteria bacterium (assembly GCA_913065105.1). GTDB lineage: Bacteria > Pseudomonadota > Gammaproteobacteria > SZUA-229 > SZUA-229. The sequence goes on from CAJXZZ010000001.1 coordinate 29,310, forward strand.
AAAGTTGTCTGGCAGGCGCTGCAGGTTCAGGGAGTAGATCTACGACTTATCCCTGTACAGGATGTCGATGATCCTGAGCAAGCATTGATTAATGCCATGGATGAAAACACGCGTTTATTAAGCTGCAGTTCGGTGCAATTTGCGCGTGGTCTACGACTGGATTTAGATCTTATTGGCCAGGCTTGCAGGCAAAATGAAACCTTGTTCTGCGTCGATGCTATTCAGTCGCTGGGGGCCATCGGCTTTGATGCACAGGCCTGTCATGCAGACTTTGTCGTTGCTGATGGCCATAAATGGATGTGCGGGCCGGAAGGTACGGCATTATTTTATTGCCGTAAGGAAGTTCAGGATTTATTACAACTGCGTCAGCATGGCTGGCATATGCTTAAAGATGCGTTTGATTTTTCTCATCAACATACAGCATTACAGATTGCAGACAACGCACAACGCTTTGAGAGTGGCAGTCCAAATATGATGGGCATCGCTGCACTAAATGCCTCGCTTGGATTGCTGCTTGATATCGGTATAGAAAAGATACAGAAAAAAGTTATTGAGAAGGCCGATTATCTGATTGACCAGTTAACTTCAGATTCTGATATAACGATATTAAGCTCTACACAACGAGGCAGATATGCCGGCATCATTACCTTTCAGAAAAACCACGTGGACAATACAAAACTCTATCAGCATCTACAGGACAACGATGTCATCTGTGCTTTTAGAGGTGACGGCATCCGTTTTTCTCCACACTTTTATACTGAGTTACCCCTTATGCAGAGAGCGATAACAATAGTGCATGATTTTGCAGATAGTTAAAACTATTTGAACTGAAAACACGATATTCTGTCTCAAATAACTGCTGTGATGGTGAATTTGGGCTAGGCTATAGATAGATAAAAAGGAAAGAATCTAGTGCAAATATATATATTTTTGTCAGCAGTATTTATTCGTTATTCAAATAATTTATCAACTATAACGATAACCCATTTACGGAGTTTTTATGTTCCGTCTTGCTAGATTTAAAAATTATCTGTGGGACAAGTTTATACATTGGCTTAACTATGAGTCACCTGATAACAAAACGCCACTAACCAGTTTTGAGCGTTTACGTTATGAACTGCGCCCGGGTGATGTTCTGTTAGTCGAAGGCCGCTCAAATGTCGCTGAAATTATCAAATCGATTACGCAGAGTATATGGACGCATTCTTTTTTTTATATCGGTCGATTACATGATATTGATGACCCGATGTTACGCGACCACATCCAGAAATACCGCCATTGCAGTCCAGATGAACAGCTGGTCGTCGAAGCCATCCTGGGTCAAGGTATCGTAGTAAATTCTATCGAAAATTATGAAGGCGAACATCTACGTATCTGTCGCCCCCGTGGTATTACACGTACCGATTCACAGACCGCCATTGAGTATTCGATAAACGAACTCGGCAAAGATTATAACGTCCGTCAGATTATGGATCTGGCACGTTTTATGTTTCCTTACTGGTTTCTACCTAAACGCTGGCGCTCTACGCTGTTTGAGCATAATGCCGGTAGACCGACTAGAACAGTATGCTCTACCATGATTGCAGAAGCTTTCGCCAAAATTCGTTTTCCGATTATCCCCGTCATCCATCAGGATAAGGACGGTCAGTTAAAACTGATACGCAGTAATACTAAATTAATTACGCCGCGTGACTTTGACCATTCCCCCTATTTTGATGTTATCAAATACCCTATTCTTGATTTTGATGAACTCGGTATCTATCGCAGGTTACCCTGGGATCAGACAGGGGTTCACTGCAATGATATCGGTGACTGTTTTATTTCTGACCCTGAGGATGTTAGTGGACTAACACCGATAAAATCAGCCGACACCATTAACACACGTCAAGATTTTACAGATGGTATGAATGATGATGAGGCGGCGGGTGACAACGCGTCTGAAAAAACAGTAGGTAATCATTAAGTTGTCTTTAATGATAGGGTTAGATGTGACGAATCATTACAATAAACGGTTTTAATGAACGAGTTCCATGCTTAAGCATCTACATGGTAAATAATTTTATAACTTAACAGGTAAAGCAAATGATTTGGATCGGTATTATAATTATTTTAGTTTCAGCTTATCTGCGTTTGCCACTACTGCTCTGGTCCCTGCTTCTTGGTGCAGGACTCGTCGGTTTTAATTTCTATACCGATGCTGCCATGGCACAAAAAACCCTGTTATGGATTATTTATGCTGCTGTCATTATCCCGCTAAACGTTAAACCCCTACGTCGTAACTTTTTCAGCCGTATTATTTATGCAGCGATGAAAAAAATCATGCCGACGATTTCACAAACCGAGCAGGAAGCACTGGATGCCGGTGATGTGTGGTGGGAAGCAGAACTGTTTAGCGGCAAACCCGATTTTAAATTTATTAAAAAACTGCCTAAACCCGAACTGACAGAAGAAGAACAGGCTTTTCTAGATGGTCCGGTTGAAGAATTCTGCAAGATGCTTGATGACTGGCAGATAACACATATTGATTATGACCTGACGCCCGAAGCCTGGCAGTTTGCCAAAGACAACGGTTTTTTCTCGCTGATCATTCCCAAACAATATGGCGGCCTGGATTACTCTGCTTACTGCCACTCTCAGGTAGTGATGAAAATCGGCAGTCGCAGCGGTTCAGCGGGTGTTACGATAATGGTGCCTAACTCTCTTGGTCCCGGCAAGCTGTTGATGACTTACGGTACGGAAGAGCAAAAAGATTATTATCTGCCACGACTGGCTAAGGGCATCGATATCCCCTGTTTTGGTTTGACGGGTCCAGACGCTGGTAGTGATGCCGGTGCCATGCCTGATACGGGTGTTGTCTGTCATGGCGAATACGAAGGTAAAGATAATGTTCTAGGGGTTCGCCTTAACTTTGCGAAACGATATATCACGTTAGCACCGGTGGCTACCATTCTTGGTATTGCCTTCAAGCTTTCTGACCCTGAGCATCTGCTAAGTGATGAAGTAGAACGCGGTATCACCCTGGCGCTGATCAAACGTGAGACGGAAGGTATAGAGATCGGCGATCGCCACTTCCCTGCCAATCATGCTTTTATGAACGGCCCTGTTCGCGGCAAAGATGTTTTTATTCCGATCGAATCCATCATCGGCGGTGTTGATTATGTAGGTAAAGGCTGGTCGATGTTAATGGAGTGTCTCGGTGATGGCCGTGCTATTTCACTGCCTGCGCTAGGTACAGCTGCAGGTAAGATGGGTTCTAAATATACCGGCGCATATGCCCGTATTCGCCAGCAGTTTCATACACCGATCGGTCATTTCGAGGGTGTCGAAGAAGCGCTGACTGAAATTGCGGGACAAGCTTATGTGATGGACGCTTCACGTTCTTTAGTTGCGGTAGCGCTAGACGCCGGTGCTGTACCTTCAGTGATTTCTGCCATTGTTAAGTTGCAGGTGATGGAACGTATGCGTGAGGTGATCAATCATGCCATGGATGTCCATGGTGGCCACGGCATCTGCATGGGCCCACTCAATCATCTGGGCCGTGCATATCAACTCATTCCTGTTGGCATTACTGTTGAAGGCGCAAATATTTTGACCCGTACTATGATTATTTTCGGTCAGGGCGCGATGCGTAGCCATCCTTTTTTATTAAAAGAAGTACAGGCCGTACATAACGAAAATCAGAAACAGGGTCTTAAAGATTTTGATAATGCGTTCTTTTCGCACATGGGTTTTATTATAAGTAATGTGGTTCGCTCATTCTGGTTTGGTCTGAGTTATGCAAAGTTTGTTATTACGCCCGGTGATCGAGATACCCGACATTATTATCAGCAGCTGGTAAAAATGAGCTCGGCTTTTGCGTTGATGGCTGATATCTGTGTAGGTGTGTTAGGTGGTTCTTTAAAACGACGCGAAAAAATTTCCGGTCGACTGGCAGACGCACTATCAAACTTGTATGTAATGACTGCCGTATTGAAGCATTATGAAAATCAGGGTAGCCACAAGGAAGATATGGCCCTGGTTAAATGGGCCTGTGAAGACTCGTTGTACAACATTCAAACTGCGCTGAAAAATATCATGAGGAACTTGCCGGTACCTTTTATCGGTAGCCTGTGTAACTTTATAATTTTCCCATTAACTAAACCTTACCACCGCCCTAATGACAAGTTAGGTCATCAAGTTGCCAGCCTGACATTAACACCCAGCGAAACTCTGGATCGTTTGAGTGACGGTGTGTTTGATAGCGACGATAAAAATAATTCAACTGGCCGTTTAATGCATGCATTAAATCTGGTTCTTAAAACGGATGAGCTACAACATAAATTACGTGATGCATTTAAACAAGGCCGCATAAGCAGTCGTGAACGTGATGTTTACGAAGAAGCAAAAGATAAAAAAATAATTACCGACAATGAATACAAACTATTAATCGAAACCGATGAAGCAATTCAAAACGCGATCAAGGTTGACGAGTTTTCATTTAGCGGCTGGGAAATAAAAACACCGTAGCCAACACCTCGCAATGACGGAAAGAGTTTAATTTAAAGAGAGAGTTCTTATGAGTAACGAATCTGGACGTAAAGTTTATATAGTCGACGGTAGCCGGACCCCGCAGCTCAAGTCACGCGGCAAAGTCGGTCCGTTTTCAGCGGGTGACCTGGCAGTCGCTGCGGCTAAACCGTTATTACTACGTCATAACTTTCCACTTGAGGCTATAGATGAAGTTATCCTTGGCTGTATGATGCCAGGTGAACGTGAAGCCAATGTCGGCCGTGTTGTTGCTTTACGGCTTGGCATTCCCCAGAGCGTGCCAGCGTGGACTGTACAGCGAAACTGCGCATCTGGTATGCAGTCTGTTGATTCCGCTTTTAAAAATATACGAAACGGTGACGCCGATTTAATATTAGCCGGTGGTGTCGAATCGATGAGCCGTGCGCCAGTGCTGTTTAACCATACGATGGTTAACTGGTTAGGCGATTTTATGCGTGCACGCTCCCTGGGGCAGAAATTAAAAACGATTTCTCAGTTACGCGCTAAACATTTCACCCCGGTAATCTCCCTGATTCATGGTTTGACAGACGATACCGTCGGCTTAAACATGGGTGAGACGGCTGAGATCATCGCAGAAAAATTTGGTATTACACGACAGCAAATGGATGAATATGCGATGAACAGTCATCATCGCCTGTCAAAAGCACATGATGCCGGTTACCTGGATGAAATCGAAGTTTTGTATGACGAAAAAGGAAACTTTTACGATCATGATGATGGTGTACGTGCAGACTCCTCTGTAGAGAGCCTGTCTAAATTACGTCCCGCTTTCGATAAAAAATATGGCAAGGTTACTGCCGGTAATAGCGCACAGATTACTGATGGCGCTTCATGGTTGTTACTCGCCAGTGAGGATGCGGTTAAAAAATACGATTTACCTGTGATGGCATCAATCACCGATACACAATGGGCAGGTCTGGATCCTGCAGTGATGGGTATGGGCCCGGTGCACGCTATGACACCCATCATGCAGCGTCATCAGCTTTCCATTGATGATATCGATTACTGGGAAATTAATGAAGCTTTCGCAACACAGGTATTGGGTTGTGTTCAAGCCTGGCAACAGGATGGCTACTGTCAGGATAATCTACATCTTGATAAAGCCATGGGAGAAATCCCTTACGAAAAATTAAATATTGATGGTGGTGGTGTCAGTTTAGGTCATCCGGTGGGTGCAAGCGGAGCGCGTATTATTTTACATCTGTGCAAAATATTACAGCGTACCAATGGCAAACAAGGTATGGCGAGTTTATGTATAGGCGGCGGTCAAGGTGGCGCTGTACTTCTGCAAAATGAATCAACAACAAATACTGAGGCAGCCTGATGTCGGAAAATAATTGGACAATTGAGCACGACGATAACAATATTGCCTGGGTGCATTTTGATTCACCTGGTGCATCAGCAAATTTATTGTCGCAGGTGGCAATCAAGGAGCTTGATAATATTATTAAAGACTTCGAGCAAAACCTTCCCCGCGCTCTAGTTATTCTTTCTGATAAGAAAGATAGTTTTATCTTCGGTGCTGATATAAAAGAATTTACCGCCTTAGAAAATAAAGAACAGGCTCTGGCATTTATGCATAACGGACATGACTTGATGAATCGACTGGAGGCGCTATCCTGTCCGACCGTTAGTATGATCCATGGTCTTTGTTTCGGCGGTGGTACGGAATTGTCTTTAGCCTGTAATCATATCGTTGCCTCCGATGACAAAAAAACAAAGATTGGTTTGCCGGAAATTAAATTAGGTATTCATCCCGGTTATGGTGGCACAGCAAGATCGATCGAACGTTGTGGTCCACTGGCGGCGATGAATATTATGCTCACCGGTCGTGCATTGACTGCTCGTTCAGCAAAAAAAATAAATCTTATCGATGAAATGGTGCCTGTTAGACAGCTAAAAGCGGCGGCGGAATACTTTGCCTTGAATGCGCCTAAACGCAAACAACTACCATTTCTTACCCGCATCACTAACAGTTCACTGTTGCGTCCGTTAATCGCAGCACAGATGCGTAAACAGGTTGCGACAAAAGCCAAAGCAGAACATTACCCTGCACCCTACTCGTTAATTGATCTGTGGAAAAAATATGCCGGTAATAAAAAATTAATGCTAGAAAAAGAAGCTATGGCAGTTGCCGATTTAGCAACGACTGATACCGCAAGAAATCTGGTGCGTGTTTTTTTCCTTCAGGAAAATTTAAAAAGTCAGGGAAAACAAACCGATTTTGACGTTAAACATGTACATGTTATCGGCGGCGGTCTTATGGGTGGAGATATCGCTTCGTGGTGTGCTATTCAAGGTTATTCTGTAACCGTACAGGACCAATCACCACAGGCGCTGGCACAGACCATTAAACGTGCCCAGTATTCGTTTAACAAAAAGTTCAAACGCGACCGACGCGCTATCCGCGATGCTAATGACCGACTGATGGCTGACCATCGAGGTGCGGGTATACCGCGCGCTGATATTATTATCGAAGCCATCTTTGAAGATAAGGACGTCAAACGTACCTTATACGAATCGATCGAACCACGAATGAAAGAGAGCGCCATACTGGCTACTAATACTTCCAGTATCAAACTCGAAGATTTGTCTTCCTGCCTGAAAAATCCCGGCCGTCTGGTAGGCTTACATTTCTTCAATCCGGTTGCGTTAATGCCGCTGGTTGAAATCATCCGTGGCAATGAAACAGATGAAACAGTAGTACAGCAGGCGTTAGCGTTTGGTAAAAATATCGGCAAGTTACCTTTAGCGGTAAAAAGTTCGCCCGGTTTTCTGGTTAACCGGATATTGATGCCTTATATCCTGGAAGCTGTGACCATGGTTGATGAAGGTATACCAGCAGAAGTCATCGATAAAGCCGCTACTGATTATGGCATGCCGATGGGCCCTATCGAACTCGCTGACACTGTGGGTCTGGATATCTGTAAATCCGTGGCTAATATCCTGTCAGAAGCATTAGGCATGCCGTTACCTGATAACTTAAAACAACTCTCAGATAAAAAACTGGGCAAAAAAACCGGTGAAGGTTTTTATCAATACAAAGGAAATAAACCGGTTAAAAACAAAAGAGCCTCATATTCAGATCCTCAGGAAGTACAGGACAGACTGGTGATGCGTCTGCTTAATGAAGCAACCGCCTGTCTACGTGAAGGTATTGTTGAAGACAAAGATTTAATTGATGCTGGCGTGATATTTGGCACTGGTTTTGCCCCTTTCCGTGGTGGCCCACTGGAATATATCAGAAGCTGTGGTATTGATAAGTTAAGTCAGAATATGGCATCACTACAGGCTAAATTTGGTGTGCGCTTTGAGAGAGATGGTGGCTGGGACGAGTTATAAGCTTTTTATTTCCGAACGATAATATGGTTATAAAGTAGCATCCTCGTCTTCATCTGTATAAACAACTTTATTACGACCTAACTGCTTTGCACGATACATTCTATTATCTGCGTTCATCAATGTTTCCTGTATGGTATTAAACTGTTTAAAGTTAGATATACCGATTGATACGGTTGCATGTAGCGCTGGTGCTATATCACTGAAATTATAGTTTTCTAAGCTTTCGCGTATACGCTCGGTAATCTTTATGGCGTTCTCAATATCTGTATTTACCAATAAACAAACAAATTCTTCACCACCAAAACGTGCGGCATAGTCAATTTCACGTATTGATGTGCTAAGAATTTGTGAAAATTTCTTTAACACGATATCACCAGTGTGATGGCCAAATGTGTCATTAATCTGTTTAAAATGATCCAGGTCGAAGTAACACACAACAAAATCTGAACCATCACGTTCAGATAAAGCTTTTTGTTGAGCCAGTTGATCCATGAAATATCGACGGTTATACAAACCCGTTAATTCATCTGTTGTTGCCAGTTTTTTATTCAGTTCATGTGCTTGCTGTAAAGCAACATATTGTTTTTTAGAACGATCTCTTAAACGATGAATCGATGAACCCGTGTATAACATAATAGAAGCTGAGCAGGTGAATGCTAGCAGTTGCAATAACTCAAGATTTATATTGATACGTTCAGGTTCGTAGATGAAAATGTATAAAATAACTAAAAAATAACCTAATACAGCAGTCATAATAACAGACATAAATTCACGAAATTTTAGCTTGAAAAAACCAAAACTTAACATGCCAAAATATGCCATCAGCATCAGGCCACGCCACTCATTCATTAAATAAGTGATAGTTAATAGATACAACGTTCCCCATAATAACTGACCTATAGTAAGGCTAGGGTCACTAAACTTTTTATTTAAACCGCTACGAATAAGAAAAGTAAATACTAATACGCCTAGCCAGAAAAAAATAAGGATGCTCTCTAAGGTTTCTTTTTCTACTGAATATAAATCGTAATAGTAGAAAAAAATCCCCACTAGTGTAAAAGCAAACAACGCTATCAGCGCAGAAAGATGCCTGAACATACGTAACGCCTGTTTAGGATCAGCACTGAATAGAAAGTTATACATAGCTGTTATTATGTCTGTTGAGCAGTAGCTAAATTAAATAACTGGTAAAAGTTATTGCGTGTTACTTCTGCAATATGTTCCACACTGGTATCTCTGAGGTCTGCCAGAGTCTTAGCAACATATTTTACATATGCGGGCTGATTTTGTTTGCCACGATATGGCATCGGTGCAAGATACGGTGAATCTGTTTCAATTAATAAGTGATCATCCGGAATCGTTTTTACTATCTCACGTAAAGCATCAGCATTTCTAAAAGTCACGATGCCCGAAATCGATATCATTAATCCCATCTCAATCGCCTGATCGGCAAATGCCTGTGTCTCGGTAAAGCAATGAATGACGCCACCACATTGTTCGGCATTTTCCTGGTGTAATATTTTTAGGGTATCGTCACCGGCATCACGAGTATGAATAATAACAGGCTTATTGAGTTGATTGGCCACCTGTATGTGTGCGCGAAATCTTTCCTGCTGCCACTGTGGATCACCCTTATGGTAATAATAATCCAGACCGGTCTCACCGATCGCCACGACTTTGTCATCACTAGCGAGTTCGGTTAGATATTCGATTGAGAAATCATCAGTTTCGTCTGCCATTGGGTGCATGCCGGCAGAAACTGAGATAGTGGGATAGTTGCGTACCTTTTTCAGCATCTGAGGGTACTTTTCCAGATTGATAGAGACGCATAACATGTGCTCTACACCCGCGTCATGCGTTTGCTGTATCAGGGCATCAAAGTTGTTATCAAAATCAGATAAATCTATACAATCGAGATGACAATGTGAATCAACCAGCACTAAAGCTTCCTTATACTCATTGATTACATCGTGTGTGTAATACGATCAGAATTTAATGAGCCCGCTAAGTGTGTTTCTATTTTACCGCGTGTCGCACCTTTGTCCTGTGGTGAAAACTGTACTCCTACTCCATTTGCGCGGTTACCCTGGGCACCTTTTGGCGTCATCCAGATTATTTTACCGGCAACTGGTAAACGCTCACTATCATCCATTAACGATAACAACATGAATACCTCATCACCCAGTGCATATGTTTTGTTGGTTGGAATAAATAGTCCACCGTTTTTAACAAAAGGCATAAAGGCTGCATATAACGATGCTTTGTCCTTAATGCTTAGAGATAACATGCCCGGACGTGCTGCTGGAGTACTCATAATTCTATCCACTTTCTGTTATAAGTTGTCCCACGATAATAGCAGATTTTCCCATAATAACTGTTCATTGACCGCTATTGAGCTGTGTAACAAATTGAAATTTATCTGGTCATGAAATCGGAATACTCTCTGTTGATCTACCTTTTTAGCTATCGCCTGTAATTTAATACGGTGTAATTCATTGCTGATAGTAGCGTCCGGTCCACAACTGAGTAATCTAGTTAAATCCGATGCCCAGCCCAACATGCTTTCTAGCGTCTGAATTTTGGCAAATTTTGCCAGTTTTGCTGCATAATCTAGCGTATTTTTACCTGAGACAGCTGCCGTCATGGCTTCAGCCAGTATTTGATGACGCTCCTCTTCCTGCAGATGGATTAAAGCTGCCAATGGCGAGCCATGTGCGTGTTTCAATGCTTGTTGTAATTGATTTACCGACGTCTGTTCGTCTTGCTGACTGGTCTGCAACCAGTCTAATGCCTGTTTTTCATCCGGTTCAGTAAAACGCAATACCTGACAACGACTGCGTATGGTAACCGGTAACCTGTGTGGTCGTGATGTTGTCAATAGAATAAGGACATCCTGTCCAGGCTCTTCCAGTGTCTTTAACAGGCTGTTTGCTGCAGATATGGTTAACAGTTCGGCCTGATCGATAATGGCGACACGATAACCGCCGTACTGACTAGTCTGGTTTAATTTGTTACACAACACGCGAATATCATCAATTCGAATACTCAGTACCGGGTTTTTACTTTTTGAGGTTGGCGGTGCAGCTGGTTTTAGATGATACAGATCCGGATGAGTGTCGGCGAATAGTAGCTGGCATGATTTACACAGACCACAAGCCTTAAAATCGGCAGCGGGTTGTTGACATAACACCGCATGCGCCATCGAACTAGCAAAGTCGGTTTTTCCCAAACCCTGATTTCCCAGTAGCAACATAGCATGCGGTAAACGCTCAACTTTGATCAGCTGACTTATCTGCAGCCATTGTGTTTGTTGCCAGGGATAGATCATATAAAAATATTACAGCACAATTTGCTCAGCTACCAGTCTAAATGACATGATCCAGAATGTTATATTCCTGTAATTTTTCTCGTATCTGCAGTTGTACCGCTGTTAATTCTACTGAGGCATCAACTAAACAGATACGATGTGGATAATGGTTGGCCAATTCGATATAAGCTTTGCGCACCCGTTGAAAAAAATCATCATGTTCTTTTTCGATACGATCGGGTTCACTTCTACGGCCGGCGCGCGCGCGTCCAACTTCTACCGGGGCATCCAGTATGATGGTCAAATCCGGGCGCAGATCGCCCTGCACCCATTCTTCAAGCTCAGTAATCTTATCTACATCGAGCTGACGACCGCCGCCCTGGTAAGCATAGGTGGCTTCTGTAAATCGATCGCATAACACTGTCTGGTTGTCCGCTAGTGCGGGTAGGATGACCTTATTCAGGTGTTCTGCCCTTGCAGCGAACATCATCAACAATTCAGCGTCAGCGCTCATATTTTCATCTGAGTGGCTTAATAATAAAGCCCTTAACGCCTCGCCCAGGTTCGTGCCACCTGGCTCTCTGGTCACTACACAGGTGTGCCCTGATGATTCGAGCAGTTCTTTTATAAAACGAAGGTTGCTGGTTTTACCAACACCTTCGATACCTTCTAAGGTGATAAATTTTCGCATTTTCGTTATTTTTTTCTGTTATGCACAGTGACAGATTTTTAGTGTTTTTTACGTTGATACTTATCAACGGCTTTTTCATGATCTTTTAAATTAGTAGAAAATACATGGCGACCAGACCCGTCGCCGTAAGCGACAAAATATAGATATTCGGTTTTATCAGGATGTAATGTTGCATGTATGGCCTCTCTGCCCGCTAATGCAATGGGCGTGGGGGGCAGACCGTAACGTGTATAGGTATTATACGGGGTATCGTTACGTAAATCTTTGAAGCGGATATTGCCGTCATAGTTTTTTATGCCGTAGATAACGGTGGGGTCAGTCTGCAGACGCATTCTTGTACGCAGACGATTGACGAACAGGCCGGCGATCAATGGTCGCTCTGTAGCAACCGCGCTTTCTTTTTCAACGATGGACGCCAAAATCAATGCTTCATATGACGTTTTAAATGGCAGATTTTCTTCACGCTGTTGCCATTCTTCTTCGAGGATATCCTGCATTCTTTTATAAGCACGCGTAAGTAACTCAGTGTCTGTAATACCGCGTGAGATATGGTATGTGTCCGGATAAAAACGTCCTTCAGGATGTTCGCCCTCATGCCCCAGGATTTTCATTATTTCTTCATCAGATAATCCTGCTAATTCAAGCGTGATGTTTGGATCCTGCTGGACGACTTTTAATACCTGTCGAAAGGTAAATCCTTCGATCAAGGTGATGTTATGTTTGACGACATTACCGGCAACCATGTTATCGAGTAATTCAGCGAGTGACATTCCAGGGGAGATAATATATTCACCCGCCTGCAGCCGGGTTTCCTGTCTATTTATTTTCCCCCAGATAAGGAAATAATTTTTCTGTTCAAGTAAATCTTTTTCAATTAACAGGTTTGCCAGCGTCCGAATCGACGAACCTCTGGAAAAAATAATATTTTCTGATTGCGACAGCTTTAATTCCGAATGCATCTGAGAATAAATTTTTGCTGAGAAATAAAATACTATTACCAACAGGATACAGGCTATAGCTACTACTACAGGCAATGCTTTATTAAATGACTTGAACATGATCTTCTTTTGTTTTTAGTAAATTACTATAGATTATTTTTGTAATCGTCTGTTGCTTATAAAAAGTATCGCCAATTTTATTAACCGACCTGATACCGAATAGACTGTTGCTGATAAATATCTCTTCCATAGCGAGCAGATCATCAAGACTGATATCAAGCGTCGATAGCGGTATATTATTTCTATCGGCTGCGTCGATTATCATATCACGCATTATTCCATTAACACCCGATCGACTGAGGTCAGGTGTGTATATTTGATTATCTCTTATCGCAAACAGATTACTCATGGTGCCTTCGATAACATGTCTATTAGCATCGAGCATCAGACCATCGATAAAATTATTGTTGGCAGTATCAGGCCATTCATTTCTTGCCAATACATTTTCCAGTCGATTTAGATGCTTTACTCCGGCAAGGCTCTCGTTGATAGAAACTTGCTGTTTGCATATATATAACTCACCCGATATTAACTGCTCTGATAATAGTGACGAATAGTCCGATGTTAACTTCGATAAAAAAACAAGTCGATTTTCGCTTGTCTTTTTTGGCATAACATAACCACGTTCGCTGCTACCGCGTGTAAGGATTATTTTTATTGAACAGGCAGCAGGATCTATACTTTCATTTCCCTGTAACAAAGATCTAATGTCGCTGAGAAAAGTCTGCTCATCAGGACAGTTTAATTTTAATTTACTAGCGGACCTCTGAAGTCGCAGATAGTGCTGGGACCAGTAGAACAACCTATTGTTTTCACATAGTATGGTTTCAAATAACCCATCGCCGTAATGAATCGCCCGGTCATTTATAGTTAAGAAGTCGGCCGTTACGCCATTGATCAGAGTTTTAGTCATCGTTTGAAAATTTTCAATAGCCCTTTGGCTTTGGCACGTGTTTCTTCCAGCTCTTTTTCTGCAATAGAATCACTTACTATGCCACCGCCTGCTCTAAATGTAATCGTGTTATTTTCACCCCGTGTATCGCGGACCATGGTACGTATCAGAATATTGAAATCCATACTGCCGTCATTATTGATGTATCCTAACGAACCTGTGTAAGCGCCCCTGGCATGCTGCTCCATTTCTGCCAGTATTTCGATACAGTGGACTTTGGGACAACCAGTGATGGTGCCACCGGGAAAAACCGAGCGCAGCACATCTATCGGAGATTTATCGTCGGCCAGCTCACCGCGCACATTCGATACGATATGATGCACATGCTGCCAGCTTTCTAACACCATTAATTCATCGACTTCTATCGATCCTGGACGACATACGCGTCCCAGATCATTACGTTCTAGATCAATCAGCATTATGTGCTCAGCCTGCTCTTTAGGATGAGCCAGTAGTTCTCTGGCTAATGCATCGTCACTTTGTGGATTACTATCGCGCGGTCTGGTGCCTGCTATCGGTCTTGTCTCAACTATACCGTTTTTCAATGAAATCAGTCGTTCTGGTGACGAGCTGATGATGGTCATATTTTGTAAACAGGCCAAAGCCGCAAAAGATGAAGGGTTTTGTTTTGATAGAACATCAAATAAAACGGAATCATCAACATGATGTTTTAATGTTGCTTGCCACTGCCTGGATAAATTAGCCTGAAAAATATCACCGTCGAGAATGTACTGTTTTATTGTCTCAACCTGATCTAGATACGGCTGCGTGTCATCTTCAACAAGGGTCTCGATTTCTATTTGTACATTTTTCTGTTCTGCTGGTGATCCAACATCACTTTGACTGATGATTTTTAAATAATCCTGCTCCAGTTCATCAAGTAAATATTCATATTTATCTTCAGCAATGGCAAGCAGTCGATGATTTTTTTTATCAAAAATAATAGCGGCGGGACAGCGTGCCGCGACGGCAAGTGGTTGGCCATCAGGCAATGTGGGTAATGACAGGCAGGGTTCAATCTCTTCGGCTATCTCGTACGATAGATAAACGAACCAGCCACCGGTAAAAGGTAAAGTATCCTGATCGATGGATGCAGCTTTTTTGTTATCCTGGTAGAGTTTTTCAAGCGTATTAAAAAATCCTGAAGAAAGGCTAACGTCGTCATCTGTACAGCTGAGTGTCTTATCAGAGCTAAGACTGAGAAAGTATTGCGGGCAGGCAATTAAAATATCATATTGCGTATTATTCTGCCTGCTGGCACTGCTTAGCAATAGATAAGGATAACGTTGTGAATCAAACTGGTTGAATAAACTTAAGTTCGGTATATCAACGCCAGGATGATGCAGATTTTGTGTTGATAGTAGCCGCGTTTTAAATGACACGGAAGATCTCGACTAGTGTTTAAGAGAACGACGGTTGAAAAAACGGTGATTAATGATCGAGAATTTAATCTAAGCGTTTAAAAATCAATGTTCCATTGGTGCCGCCGAAACCAAAGGAGTTGGATAAAGCATAATCAATTTTCATCTGGCGAGCAGTGTTAGGCACATAATCCAGATCACAACCTTCACCTGGATTGTCTAAATTGATCGTTGGTGGCGCTACCTGATCTTTTATTGCCATCACAGAGAACACTGCTTCGATACCGCCTGCTGCACCTAATAGATGGCCTGTCATGGATTTAGTTGAACTTACAGCTACTTTGCTTGCATGCTCACCGAGCGCATTTTTTACTGCATTGGTCTCTGCAACATCACCTGCAGGTGTTGAGGTGCCATGAGCGTTAACGTAATCGATAGCATCGGCATTGATGCCCGCATCTTTCATTGCCAGTTTCATGCATTTACCCGCACCACTACCATCTTGTACAGGCATGGTCATATGATACGCATCGCTGTTGTAACCAAAACCAGCGACCTCAGCATAGATTTTGGCACCACGGGCTTTGGCATGTTCATACTCTTCTAAGACGAGAACACCGGCACCATCACCTAATACAAAACCATCTCGGTCTTTATCCCAGGGACGACTGGCAGCAGCAGGATCGTCGTTGCGAGTTGATAGTGCGCGTGCAGCAGCAAAACCGGCAATACCTAATGGTGATGACGCCATTTCAGCACCGCCAGCAAACATCACGTCAGCATCGCCGTAAGCGATAATCCTGGCAGACTCACCAATGCTGTGTGTGCCGGTAGAACAAGCGGTAACGATGGCGATATTAGGACCTTTCGCACCGTAACGGATAGAGAAGTTACCAGAAATCATATTGATGATTGAACCGGGGACAAAAAACGGAGAGATTTTACGTGGTCCACCGCTGTTCAGCTTCTCATTGTTGACTTCGATCATCGGCAGACCACCGATGCCAGAGCCAATGGCAACACCAATTCTTTCAGCATTCTCTTCGGTGATTTCGAGCCCGGAATCTTTTAAGGCCTCATCAGCTGCAAAAAGACCATAATGGATAAAGGTATCCATTTTTTTAAGATCTTTTGCCGGAATAACTGACGTGGCGTCAAAGTCTTTTACTGTGGCTGCTATTTTTGCCGAGAAATCGGTGGTGTCAAATTTATCAATCGCAATAACACCGCTTTTACCAGCAGTGATACTGTCCCACGCTTGTTTTAGATTATTACCAACTGGCGATACGATACCTAGACCAGTTACAACAACGCGACGATGTGACAAATTAAGCCTCTTTGATAATTAAGAGAAATCACGATGATTAATCATGATTTTTAGTTTTAACACTTAAAACGGCAACTGTACGAATGTAAAGTTGCCGTTAGGAAGTCTCTGATCACGCCGTGTTCAGAGCCTCTTATGAGCTATTTAGCTTGAGTGTGCGTTTACGTAGTCAATTGCTTGCTGAATGGTTGTAATGTTTTCAGCTTCTTCGTCAGGAATTTCACACTCGAACTCTTCTTCCAGAGCCATAACCAATTCTACTGTGTCCAGTGAATCTGCACCTAAGTCGTCAACAAATGATGCTTCATTTGTTGCCTGTTCTTCAGTTGCACCTAATTGTTCAATGACAATTTTACGAACGCGTTCTTCAGCTGTGCTCATCTATTTTTCCTCTAGTTTTGGTCCAAATGACCAATATGAAAATCTGTTTAATATAGGTATTTCGAGTTGCGCGGTATTCTAGTGAATTCGAGCGGTAGTTACCAGTTAAATTCTACAAATAATGTTCGCATTACATTAATATCATTATACCTATACTTAACAGTAAGTTAGTTGCATTATCTAATGTAAATTATTATTTAATATGCCGATTTATATTAAAAATAGTTGGCTATTTTAGTCCATAACCCGTCTATGGCATATACATTCCACCATTTACATTGATCGTCTCGCCGGTAATATAAGCTGCTGCCGGACTTGCCAGGAAAGCAACAGCGGCTGCAATATCAGCTGGATCCCCTAAACGGTTTAGCGGAATTTGATCGATCAATGTTTTTCTTTGTTCTTCTGGCAACTCTTTTGTCATGTCGGTATCAATAAACCCGGGAGCAACACAGTTTACAGTGACATTCCTCGAGCCTATTTCACGTGCTAATGATTTGGTAAAACCTAACATGCCCGCTTTTGTTGCGGAGTAATTCGTTTGACCCGGATTACCGGTTAAACCGACTACCGATGATATGTTTATGATCCGGCCTTTTCTGGCTTTCATCATGCTGCGTACGACCGCTTTCGACAGGCGGTAGATCGACGTTAAATTCGTGTTGATGATGTCATCCCATTGATCTTCTTTCATCATCATCAATAGATTATCTTTAGTGATGCCAGCATTGTTGACCAGTATGGATACAGCGCCAAACTCTTCGCTAATAGCTTTCATTACTGCTGCGATAGAATCCGCATCCGTTACATTCAAACACATGCCTTTACCACCAATGTCAGATAAATAAGCACTTATATTATCTGCACCCGTGTCTGAAGTTGCCGTACCGATTACGGTTGCACCCATTGAAGCCAGCTGCTCAGCAATGGCCTTTCCGATACCGCGACTTGCACCAGTAACCAGTGCGATTTCACCTTCTAATTCTTTACTCATTTTATTAAAAAACCTTGTTATAAGTTAATTATTTAACTCTGGTTCACTCAACAGACATTGAGTCCAGGAATTTTTGCATAGATGCCATTGAATCCAGCGAATAACTTTTTACTTCTTTGTTTATCCGACGTGTCAGACCTCCTAATACTTTACCCGGTCCACATTCGACTACTACGTCAG
This sequence comes from uncultured Gammaproteobacteria bacterium, assembly GCA_913065105.1. GTDB lineage: Bacteria > Pseudomonadota > Gammaproteobacteria > SZUA-229 > SZUA-229. Next base: position 47,391 of record CAJXZZ010000001.1, read on the forward strand.
CACCATCACTGATAATCTGTACCGTATGAGTCCATTGCACCGGGTTGTACAATTGTTTAACCAGCGCTTCACGTATGGCATCAGGGGCATCATGTGATTTTGCGTCTACGTTATGTATCACCTGAATCTTAGGTGTTTTGATTGTGACACCTTTGAGATATTCAGCCAGCTCATCCGCTGCCGGTTTCATTAATGAACTGTGTGAAGGTACGCTTACAGGTAACGGTAATGCGCGTTTTGCACCTTCTTCTTTTAACAGCTCCATCGCCTTGTTGACAGCATCCGTCGCACCGGCAATAACGACCTGTCCAGGTGAGTTGAAGTTGACTGCTTCTACCGGAGAACCGGTATCACTGCTTACCTGCTCACAGATCTTAATGATAGCCTCATCATTTAAACCGATGATAGCTGCCATCGCACCCTCGCCTTCAGGTACCGCAGCCTGCATCAGCTGACCACGCTTAGACACCAGTTTAATGGCGTCCTCAAAGTCCAGTGCCTCTGCGGCAACCAATGCTGCATATTCACCCAGACTATGACCGGCAAATACCATTGGCGTCAACATGCATTGCTGCGCCATAACACGCATAACCGCAATGTCCGCAGCCAGCATGATCGGTTGTGTTATTTCGGTTTTATTAATTTTTTCTACAGGACCGTTGCAGACGATATCCCAGCAGTCATAACCTAATATATCGGATGCCTGCTTAAAGGTTTCTTCGATCTGCGGCCATATCTCTGCGTAATCAGCCAGCATACCAATTGACTGCGACCCCTGACCAGGGAAGATAACAACAATATTCATTCCGTCCATTTATTTACCTTATTCATTTTAATGGAGATTTTTATTTTAATTATTAGAACGTTTAATAATACTATTTCAGACCTAAAACATCCTGCATATCGAATAACCCCGTATCTTTGCCTTCAAGCCAAAGCGCTGCTCTTAATGCACCGGTGGCAAAAGTCATGCGACTGGATGCTTTATGCGTTATCTCAACGCGTTCACCTATACCGGCAAACAAAACGGTGTGATCACCAACGATATCGCCAGCTCGAATGGTTTCAAAACCAATGGTTTTGCGATCACGCTCACCAGTAATACCTTCGCGCCCATAAACGGCACATTCATCAAGGTTACGACCTAATGCTTCTGCAACGACCTCGCCCATACGTATCGCCGTGCCTGATGGTGCGTCAACTTTATGCCGATGATGCGCTTCTATCACTTCAATATCAACATCATCACCCAGGACTCGCGCAGCAATATCCAGTAACTTAAAGCACAGGTTAACACCGACGCTCATGTTGGGGGCAAATACGATACCGATATATTCAGAGGCCTGTAGAATTTTCAGCTTTTCAGCATCACTAAATCCTGTGGTTCCAATGATAATATTTTTACCATTGGCGACACAGACTTCGAGATTTTTTAGGGTAACTTCGGGACGGGTAAAATCGATCAGAGTATCGAAGTTATCAGCGACATCGGACAGTTGTGTCACCAGTGATGTATTTAAACTGCCAAGACCAGCAATTTCACCGGCATCATTACCGATAAAGGGGCTGCTTTCATGTTCGATAGCAGCACCTAACTGGCAATCTGAATTTTCAGAGCAGGCTTGAATTAAGGTACGCCCCATACGACCGGCGGCACCAGTAACTGCGATATTTAACATCTATGACCCCAAGGCTTTTTATTATTTTTGTAGTTTGCCATTATATAACTTTGAACAAAACAAATATTTTACCGCAGAGGCGCAGAGACGCTGAGGAAACAAATCTTGATCATTTATTGCGCCGTAGGCGCAACTAGTAAAAAACTCTGCGTCTCCGCGCCTCTGCGGTGAATAATTCTTTTACGCTTTCAACTCATCAAAGAATTTTTTCATACGGTCACCCCAGGACGCATTTTGCGGACTATGTTGTTTGCCATCCTGCTGAATTGATTTTTCAAATTCTTTGAGCAAATCTTTCTGTTTATTGCTTAATTTTACCGGTGTTTCGACATTGACCCGGCATAACAGATCGCCGGTCGCGCCACCTCTAACTGGTTTAACGCCTTTACCACGCATACGGAAAGATTTGCCCGTCTGTGTTTCTGCAGGGATTTTCAGTCGAAGCTTGCCATTGAGTGTTGGTACTTCAATTTCACCACCTAATGCTGCAGTGCCCAGAGATATCGGCATTTCACAGAACAGATCATTATCATCACGGCTGAAAATGGCATGTGGTTTAACGTGCATCTGAACGTATAAATCGCCATTTTGTGCGCCTTGCTCACCCGCCTCGCCTTCATTTGCGAGACGAATTCTATCGCCGGTATCAACACCTGCAGGCACTTTGACGGAGAGTGTTTTCTGTTCCTGTTTACGACCCTGTCCATGACAGTCATTGCATGGGTCAGAGATCATCTTACCTTTACCTCGACATTGCGGACAGGTTTGCTGTACTGCGAAAAAACCCTGTTGCATACGAACCTGACCTGCACCACCACAGGTTGTACAGGTTGTCGCTGATGTGCCTTTTTTTGCACCACTGCCAGAACATGTCTTACAGCCGACCAAAGTAGGCACACGAATTTTGACCTCGGTACCAAAAACCGCGTCTTCTAGAGATAATTCAAGATTATATTGAAGATCAGAACCACGTTGTACACGCTGACTACGACGACCACCACCAAAAATATCACCAAAAACGTCACCGAAAGCATCTTCAAATCCACCGCCACCGCCTGACTGACCTCGCATTGATGGATCAACGCCTGCATGTCCGTACTGGTCATAAGCAGCACGTTTATTGGCATCAGAAAGTATCTCGTAGGCTTCTTTAGCTTCTTTAAATTTTTCTTCTGCCTCTTCCGAATCATCGGTATTACGATCTGGATGATGTTTCATCGCAAGACGGCGATACGCCTTTTTTAAGTCGGCATCGCTAGCATCGCGGGATGCACCTAATGTTTCGTAATAATCTTTTTTTGACATAATTTTTATTCGTAAATACGTATTAAACTAAAAACCAAACAACCGCAGGGGCGCGGAAGCATAGAAGAAAATGAATAAAACTTTTTCATCTGCTATGCCTCCGCACCCCTGCGGTTAACTTGTTATGTTATTTGTCGTCTTTGCTTTCTTTAACTTCTTCAAATTCAGCATCGACTACATCGTCATCAGCCGCCGCTTCACCTTCGGCAGCTGGCTCACCGGCCTGCGCCTGTTCTGCATAAGCTTTTTCAGCAATCTTGCCAGCAACTTCGCTTAAAGCTTCTGTTTTTGCTTCGATGACTTCTTTATCATCACCGTCCAATGCGGCTTTTAATTCAGAGATAGCCGTTTCAGCCGCCGCTTTTTCATCAGCTTCTACTTTATCACCAAGATCTTTAATAGACTTTTCAGTCGCATGGATCATGTTTTCAGCTGTATTTTTTGCGGTAACTAATGCATGTGCCTGTTTATCTTCATCAGCATGGGCTTCAGCATCTTTAATCATCTGATCGACTTCTTCATCAGACAGACCGCTTGATGCTTTGATCACGATAGACTGCTCTTTACCCGTCGCTTTGTCTTTTGCTGATACGTTCAGGATACCGTTGGCATCGATATCAAAAGCCACTTCGATCTGTGGCACACCGCGTGGTGCAGGTGGAATATCACTTAAGTCGAAACGACCTAAGGATTTATTACCGGTAGCCATCTCACGTTCACCCTGTAATACGTGAACAGTCACTGCGCCTTGATTGTCATCTGCAGTTGAGAATACCTGTGATGCCTTAGTCGGAATCGTGGTGTTTTTCTCAACCAGTTTAGTCATTACACCACCCATGGTTTCGATACCCAGAGATAGAGGTGTTACGTCTAATAATAAGATGTCGTTAACATCGCCGCCTAGTACACCACCTTGAATCGCTGCGCCCATGGCAACCGCTTCATCAGGGTTTACGTCTTTACGAGGCTCTTTACCGAAGAAAGCCTGTACTTCTTCCTGCACCTTAGGCATACGTGATTGACCACCGACAAGGATAACGTCGTCGATGTCGCTAAGCGATAAACCAGAATCTTTAAGTGCTTGTTTACAAGGTTCGATAGTGCGAGCGATTAACTCATCAACCAGGCTTTCCAGTTTGGCGCGAGTCAATTTGATGTTTAAATGTTTTGGTCCAGACGCATCAGCAGTAATGTAAGGCAGATTAACGTCTGTTGACTGTGTTGAAGACAACTCGATCTTGGCTTTTTCTGCTGCTTCTTTTAAGCGCTGCAGTGCTAATGGATCGTTGTGTAAATCAAAACCGTTATCTTTCTTGAATTCATCAGCCAGATAATCGATCAGACGTGTATCAAAGTCTTCTCCACCAAGGAAGGTATCACCATTAGTCGCCAGTACCTCAAATTGATGTTCACCGTCGATCTCAGCAATCTCGATGATAGATACGTCAAAAGTACCACCACCCAGGTCATAAACAACAATCTTGGAATCGCCGCGGTTTTTGTCCATGCCGTAAGCAAGGGCTGCCGCTGTGGGCTCATTGATAATACGTTTTACATCGAGACCGGCGATACGGCCAGCGTCTTTTGTTGCCTGACGCTGTGAGTCATTAAAATAAGCAGGTACCGTAATAACGGCTTCTGTCACTTCATGACCGAGATATTCTTCTGCAGTACGTTTCATTTTTTGCAGGATACGCGCTGAAACTTCAGGCGCCGCCATCTTGTTGCCTTTAGCTTCTACCCAGGCATCACCGTTATCAGCTTTAACAATATTGTAGGGAACAAGCTTGATGTCACGCTGAACAACTTCTTCATCAAAACGACGGCCGATCAAACGTTTAACCGCGAAAATGGTATCTTTTGGATTAGTTACTGACTGGCGTTTAGCAGGTGAACCTACAACCACTTCATCATCTGTGTAAGCGACAACAGAAGGCGTGGTACGCTCGCCTTCACTATTTTCAAGAACCTTCACTGAACCACCGTCCATGACAGCGACACAAGAGTTGGTTGTACCTAAATCTATACCTATAATTTTAGCCATTGCTGGTCTCCGATATTTTAGTTTTGCCGGCTTAACCCTGTTAAGTATTGGCAGTAATATTTGTTGTTAGTGTCTATATGGGGCTGCTTTTATTAAAACCAAGCGATAAATCAGCCAATTACTTAATAAAATTGATGTTTTTAGTTTTTTTACTCAACTGCCTTGGAAACGATTACCATCGCAGGGCGAATTAAGCGCTCATTAAGTGAATACCCCTTCTGCATCACCGCTAACACCGTGTTTGGCTCAACCTCGTCGCTGGGTTGCATGGTCATGGCCTGATGTCTGGCCGCATCAAATTTTTCGTTAAGCGGATCGATCTCTTCGATACCCAGTTTCTCCAGCATCTTCCCCAGCATGTTCATTGTTAATTCCATGCCTTCACGCAGACTTTCAGCACTGGCATCTTCAACGGTAAGACCCAATACCATACTATCTACCACGGGTAGCAGCTCGTTAACGAATTTTTCGATACCGAATTTATGTGCGTTTTCCAGATCTTTGACGTTACGGCGGCGCAGGTTATCCATTTCTGCTTTGGTACGGATAAACTGGTCCCAGTTTTCACTGGCTTTTGCCTGTGCTTGCTCTAGCTGTGCTTCAAGGCTGTCTGCATTCTTTTCCGGGGATTCCAGTTTTTCTTCATTCTTATGTGCATCTTCAAGCTTCGCCTCATCTTTGTGCGAATCTTCCAGTTGTTCATGTACTTCATTTTGATCTTGTTTTTTAGCAGGCATGTTGTATCTCGTCTTGTTTTATCTGTATGAAAAATGAAATTAATTACTTGCTGTTTTGTATGGTGCTGATTTGCTTTTTTTCAAGAGTGCAGCGAGATTTTTTAACAAAATTTTTTCTCTTTATGGGTTTAGAGCATTGCCTAATAAGCGCGCTGTCATATCAACAACGGGAATAACCCGATCATAATTCATCCGTGCAGGACCAATAACACCTAATACACCTATCGGTTTACCTGCGACTGAATAAGGCGCCGTGATAACACTGCAGTCACCGAAGCCTGCAAACCCAGCCTCATGACCAATAAATATTTTTACACCTTCATTGTGTACGCAGCGATCAAATAACCCAAGGATTTCCTGTTTTCTATCAAAAATTTCAAATAGATGCTGCATTTGTTCACGATCGGTATTATCGTTATATCGGAGCAGGTTTTTTTCTCCCTGTACGATGAATTCGGGTTTGCTTGTCTCATCTTTCGACAGCGCTTTATTGGCGACTTCGACGGCTGTTCTCATCACGTTATCTACATCCTGGCGAGTACGGTCAAGATCTTTCAACAGACTCTCTCTTATCTGATCAACATCCTGCCCGGTAAACTGCTGATTAAGGTAATTGGCGGCATGCTGTAGTTCATCTGCGCTGTATTCCCTATTGAGATGCAGCACCTTGTTGTGTACATCTTTTTCATTGGTCACCATGATGGCCAGGATGCGCTTTTCGGGTAAGGGTAAAAACTCTATGTGGCGTAATTTTGCGTGATCTTGTTTAGGCACACTCACGATGCCCGCCATCTGGGTCATTTCAGACACCAGTTGAGATGCCTCACTGACCAGATCATCCATATCTTTATCGGGATCAAGTTGCTGCTGTAACTGACTGACTAACCTGGTATCAATCGGCTGAATCTCGAGCAGACTATCAACGAACAGGCGTAAGCCTTGCTCTGTTGGGATACGTCCTGATGAAGTATGCGGTGCGACGATGAGTCCATTTTTTTCCAGCCCGGACATCACATTTCGGATAGTTGCAGAGCTGATATCAAGCCCGGCATCTTGAGCCAGTTGCCGTGAACCCACAGGCTGGCCATCATGAATGTAACTGGCGACTAATTGTTTGAGCAAAATAGCAGCGCGATCGTTAAGTATGTGTGGTTTATTCAATGTATCGGTATGTATCTAGTTGTTAATGCTTAGCACTCTATGGGCATGAGTGCTAAAAACAAGAATTATGGTTGTAAATAGTTAGCTGGTCAAGAAAAACAAAATATTGTCTTACCGCAGAGACGCGAAGTCGCAGAGAAAACCTTTTTTGATGTTATGCGTGCCGCAGGCAATTTTGTAAAAACTCTGCGACTATGCGTCGCTGCGGCTAAATTTGTTTTTATACCTGCATATCAGTTAGCGTATAATGCGTTTTCGAAACACCCCAATCGCCATTACCGGTACCCATGACAGAGTCACATTCAGCAAGAATTCGAGAGATTCCTTACAACTACACGTCTTATTCAGACCGTGAAATTATTATTCGATTTCTGGGCGAAGAAAGCTGGCGCATTGTTGAAAAACTGCGTACCTCACGACGCACTGGTCGCTCAGCACGGATGTTGTTTGAAGTTCTTGGTGACATGTGGGTGATCAAAAGAAATCCTTTTGTAAAAGACGACCTGCTGAATAATACAAAGCGTCGTGAATCGCTAATTAATGCCTTAAAACACCGTTTGAAGCAGGTTGAAATTCGCGCTGATGGAAATGCCGATGCATTAATCCTGCATAGCAATTGCTTGAAGGCAATCACAACCTTTGAAGAAAACCTGTTGTCTCAGATATCACTACGTCAAAAAACGCTCAGAGCATTGAGCAAAATTACCTCTAAGAACAATATTGATTTTAGTGGCCTGGCACGCATTGCACATTCAACAGATGCAACCGACTGGCGTATCGCCATGCCATTTGTAGTGTTTAAACCGGATACTGAACACGAAGTTGCCGCTATCGTAAGGGCATGTATTGCTTTAGGTTTAACCATTATTCCACGCGGTGGCGGCACCGGTTATACCGGCGGCGCTATACCACTGCATGCCAACACGGCGGTCATCAATACCGAAAAACTGGAAACATTAAGCCCGGTAAATCACATCGAACTATCGGGGCTGAAAGGTAAATACCCGGTGGTCGAATGTGGCGCCGGGGTTATTACTCGGCGAGTTTCTAACTTAGCCGAACAGCACGGCTACGCCTTTGCGGTCGATCCTACTTCTCAGGATGCATCGACCATCGGCGGTAACATCTCCATGAACGCTGGCGGTAAAAAAGCCGTGATCTGGGGAACTGCTTTAGACAACCTGGTTTCATGGCGCATGGTGACGCCAGATGGTTTATGGATGGACGTTGAACGTATCAACCATAACCTCGGCAAAATTCATGACCAGCAGCAGGTCACGTTTAAGATCACACGTTATCAGGCAGATGGAAAAACCACTATCGGTGAAGCAGAATTACTGCAGCTCGATGGACAGTGTTTTCGAAAAAAAGGCCTGGGTAAAGATGTAACGGATAAATTTTTATTCGGTCTACCCGGCATTCAGAAAGAAGGTTGTGATGGTTTAATTACATCCGGTCGTTTCATCCTGCATAAGATGCCAGAGCATAAACGTACCATCTGTCTCGAATTTTTTGGCAGCGACATCGCAGAAGCGGTTCCCGCTGTCGTCGAAGTAAAACAGCTGCTCGATAACAATAAAAATGTTTTACTCACAGGCCTCGAACATTTAGACGAACGTTATATTAAAGCCGTTAAATACACCACCAAAGCCAGTAGTGCAGATGGCTCTTATGATGGCCGGCCTAAAATGGTTTTACTGGCAGATATTTCATCTGATGATGAAGATGAAGTAAACGCTGCAGCTCAACAAGTTATCGAAACCTGTAAAAAAAGAAATGCTCAGGGCTTTATTGCTGTAAGTGCGGAGGCGCGTAAACGCTTCTGGCTTGACCGTGCACGCACCGCCGCCATCTCTGCGCATACCAATGCATTTAAAATCAATGAAGATGTCGTCATCCCGCTGCCACGTTTAGGCGAATATAACCGTGGCATCGAATGCATCAACATCGACCAGGCGATCAGCAATAAGATAAAAATTTGCGATGCCGTCATCAAGTATCTCGATAGCAATCTTAAAGATGCTAAAGAAGATGATGCTTATGCAACAAGCATAGAAGCTGAGCAGATCATTCAGAAAAAATGTGAGACCGCTATACAGCTCATAGCCACAAAGAAACAACGCTGGTCAAATATCCTTCAACACCTGGATTCGCCAGCAAACGAAGTAAAACATCTGTTACTCGATAGCGAACTGGAGAATATCAGAGACGCTGATAATCTGATCGACCTGTTACTGCGACGCGATTGTGTAATTTCGTATAGCAGAGAGATCTATAATTCGTTAAGAGAGATTTTTTCTGGTCAGGACTTAAGCCCAGTCAGAGAAAAGCTCAAACAGATACATGGCAACATCAGAGATTCTAAACTGTTTGTCGCCTTACACATGCACGCAGGTGACGGCAACGTACATACTAATATTCCCGTGCATTCAGATAACTACACGATGCTGCAGGAAGCAGATAAGATCGTCGATCAAATAATGGCGTTGGCGCAGTCACTCGATGGCGTTATCTCCGGTGAACACGGTATCGGTTTAACCAAGATCCAGTACCTGGAGCCTGAAAAATTAGCAGAATTTGCCAGCTATAAAAACAGAGTTGACCCAGAACAGCATTTCAATAAAGGAAAATTACAGGCGATATCAAACCTCGAGTTAGCCTATACCCCTTCTTTACGTCTGGTGCAACAGGAAGCGATTATCCTTGAAGATAGTGAACTGGGCGCATTAAACGATGAGATTAAAAATTGCCTGCGCTGCGGTAAATGCAAACCAGAATGCATGACACATGTACCGCGCGCAAACCTGTATTACTCACCGCGTGACAAGATCTTAGCGACCGGCTTAATGATCGAAGCTTTTTTATATGAAGAGCAAACCAGACGCGGCATCTCACTTTCACATTTCGATTCGATGAATGACATCGCAGACCACTGCACCACCTGCCATAAATGCCTGCCCCCTTGCCCGGTAAATATAGATTTTGGTGATGTCTCTATTCATATGCGTCATATCTTGACCAAACACGGTAAAAAGAAAAGTAACCTTGGCACCAAAGCCGCTATCACTTTTCTCAATGTTAAAAACCCCTTCGCTGTAAAAACACTGCGTACGGTATTAGCGCGCGGTGGTTTTAAAGCAATAAATACGGGTCACTTTTTTGCAAAAAGATTTGGTCTGTTAGGTAAGAAAAAGAGAATACCGCCTAGTACAACAGGCCCTGTTGATAGTACAACACAGATTGTTAACCTGGTACGAAAACCTATCCGAGTGGCTGTGCCGCGTAAAACCAGCCGTGCCCTGCTAAATCTGGAAGATACCAGTGTTGTTTCTATCATAAGAAATCCTGAATTAAATCATGATGATTCGGATGCTGTGTTTTATTTTCCTGGTTGCGGCTCAGAAAGACTGTTCAGTGAAATTGCCATGGCAACATTACATATGCTCTATGAAGCAGGTGTGCAGACGGTATTACCGCCGGGTTACTTATGTTGCGGCTACCCACAAAGCTCTGCTGGACTACAGGATAAGAGTCGTTCGATAACGACAGAGAACCGCGTATTGTTTCATCGCATCGCCAATACACTTAATTATCTCGACATAAAAACGGTGATCGTCTCCTGCGGCACCTGCATGGACCAGTTATTGAAATATGAATTTGAAAAGATATTTCCAGACTGTCGCTTACTGGATATACATGAATATCTGATGGAAAAAAATATCACCCTGCAAGGTACTAGCGACACCGAGTATCTGTATCACGATCCCTGCCACACACCGATGAAACTATATGACCCCATCACCGTTGCAGAAAAACTGTTAAACAAGAACGTAGTTAACAATGATAGATGCTGCGGCGAAGCCGGCACCTTGGGTACCTCGAGGCCAGACATCGCAGAACAGCTTCGTTACCGTAAACGTGAAGAAATGGCAAAAGATATTAAAACAATCACTGGTCACAACAAAGCCAAAAATAATGAAGTTAAAATATTAACGTCCTGCCCTGCCTGCCAACAGGGCCTGGGCAGATACACTGATGATACGGGTTTGAAAACGGACTACATCATCGTGGAAATGGCAAACCATATGCATGGCAAAAACTGGGAAAAACAGTTTATTCAAAAAGCGAATAATGGTGGCATTGAGAAGGTGCTGCTCTGATTTATGACAGTTTCAGCCTGTTATAATTAGCAGAAGAACCTGACTGCTTAAATTATTCAACTTACCTTAGCTAAAACACCATCTTCGAGCGTATAAATAGTATCCATACGTTCTGCAATTTTTAGATCATGGGTAACGATAACCAGTGATGTATTGTATTGTCTGTTTAGATCTATGATTAGCTCTATCGCCTGTTCGGCATTCTTTCGATCGAGATTGCCTGTAGGTTCATCGGCAAGTATACAATCTGGCTGATGGATCAACGCACGGGCGATTGCTGCTCGCTGCCGTTCACCACCAGATAACTCACTGGGTTTATGGTGGACACGTTGTTTAAGACCAACGTTTTCCAATACCTCTTCAGCACGTTGTGTTGCCTCTGCAACCGAACTGCCTTTAATCAAGAGAGGCATGGCTACATTTTCAAGGGCAGAAAATTCTGGCAGCAGGTGATGAAACTGGTAGATAAAACCAAATTTTTTATTTCTGACGATACAGCGTTGTCGTTCACTCAGCTCATGCACATTTACATCATCTAAGAAAACCTGTCCACTTGTCGGTTTATCTAAACCGCCAAGTATATTTAATAAGGTGGTTTTTCCTGATCCCGATGAACCTATGATGGCAGATGTTTCAGCACGGTCTAGATTGAATGAGATGTCATTCAATACGTGTAGATCATTACGAATGCCGTCATTATAATCTTTTGCTATATTTGTAGCGCGTAACATAGTCTAGTCCTTACTCATAACGTAGTGCTTCAGCAGGTAATGTCTTTGACGCACGCCAGGCAGGATAAATAGTCGCCAGTATAGTTACCGAGAATGCAGATAAAGCATAAGTGACAACTTCACTAGCTTTCACGTCTGCTACGATATCGCTGATGTAATAAACATCACTTGGAAGAAAATCGGTGTTAAACAACTGCTCTAACCAGGAAACGATCTCAAACACATTAAGCGCAACAGGTACGCCAGCCCCGACGCCTATCAATGTACCAAAAAATCCTATGAACGCGCCCTGGATGATGAAGATGATCATGACACTCGAAGGCTGCATACCCAGCGCACGTAATATGGCGATATCGGATTCTTTCTCTGTGACGGTCATCATCAGAGTAGAGACAATATTTAAAGCGGCCACTGACACCATTAGTAATAAAATGATAAACATTACGGTTTTTTCAGTCTGTAATGCTCTAAAGAAATTTTTGTGTTGTTTTGACCAGTCCTTTACCCAGAAATCTTCGCCAAAATCCTTCTCGATTTCACGTGAAATTCGAGGTGCTTCGAATAGATCCGTCAGTTTTAAACGGACGCCATTCACTTTATCTTTATAACTGAAAAGCTTTGAAGCATCATCGATATGCATATAGGCCATGGCGGCATCAAATTGATGCATACCAACTTCAAACACACCTACGACACGAAAACGACGTAATCTCGGCATGACACCAACCGCCGTCACACTGGCCTGTGGGGTAATGACGGTGACACGTTCACCTTCATAAACACCAAGAGTATTAGCTAATTCGCGACCTAGAACGATACCATATTCGCCTGCTTTTAAATCAGACAGGCTGCCTGAGATCATTTTTGATTCGACCAGCGACACCTTACTCTCCATCTCTGGTTGAATACCGCGAATTAACGAGCCACTTACACGACGACCATTTGACAACATGATCTCTTTATTTATGTAAGGCGCAGCGGCTAAAACTTCTTTATTTTTTATGGCTTTTTCCAGCACGGCAGGCCAATCGCGCAGGTATCCATCGAAACCAGTGATAGTGGCATGCGAGGTCATACTTAATGTGCGATCACGTAATTCGTTACCAAAACCGTTCATTACCGAAAGCACGACGATAAGCGCAAATACGCCCATAGCGACACCTGCGATAGATATGAAAGCAATGAATGATACGAAGTGACTTTTACGTTTAGCACGAATGTAACGTAAGCCGATAAATAGCTCTTTAGGCTGGAACATTATATGTTTAAAGACCTGAATGAAAAATGTTTAAAACTTCTAGAGAACCATTTTGTAGTAGATATTCAGGATCATAGCAATACCAGACAAAACACATTTTTACAAAATATTATTATTTTTTCTTGATGAGATTTTTATCTTTTAAATCGTTGATCAGTAATTTAGTCAAATCAGTGATCACTTCATCAACAGATTCGGGCGAGAATGTACGGCTGCGTGCAGACCACACCAGTTCTTCTGTTTTAACATCGTACAGATTGGTTTCCAGCGTATAGGTTTCGTGGGTGGTGTAATAACCAGGGCTATGAACATAACTATTTACGTGTGGGTAATAACCATACATGCCGCCACCATAACCACCACCGTAGCCACCGTAGCCATAACCACCGTATCCCGCGCCCGAGTAACCCATGCCTGGTCGATAGACTGTTTCTTCCTCTACCGCGGTCATGTGGGTAATAATGACACCATCAATCTCCATGCCTTCGATCGCTTTTACTACGGTATTGCGTTCAATTTTCTCGCTACTTTTGATCAGTTTATAACTTGCCTCTGCCTCAGTTCCCACTTCTCTTAATGCTTCCACGAAGTGGCTTTCATAAGCACGCCTATTTTGTTCGCTCTCAGCTATACCGATTATAAGCAGATCGTTATATGACTTTTTATTATCAGGTTCAACCCATGATTGAGAAATCTTGGTATTTGCACACGAAAATAGCAAAAAGACCGTACTGATCAATAAGATTTTTTTACTCATATTCTGATTAAACAAGATCATAAATATTTCCTTTAGGATTAATTCTGTTATCTGCATGCATGATAGCAACTGCACACTAAAACACAATGTCTTATATTGTTAAACACCTAAACAGTTTGAATTTTAAGCTATTTCAGAAGCTCGTCGTCAAACAGTTTCTTTATGAGCAATGTTGTTACCTCGGTAATAACTTGATCTATGGATTCCGGAGCAACTGATTTTGTCTGTACGGACCAGACTAGCGATTTTGTTTTCACATCATAGAGATCATTTTTTAAAGTCACGACCTCTCCATCACTAGAGCGACCCCGAACTGAGATCAATGTATCAGACACCATGCTATTCTCAACATTGCTTGAATAGCCAGTGTTTAAGGGTGAGTCACGCTGTACTGTCACTTCCTCATCAGAGATCAGATAAGACACTAGAACGGCGTCAATCTCGGTGCCTTTTATCGCAGCAATAACGGTATCGCGATCGATCTTCTGTTTACTGCTGATCAATGTATAACTCGCTATCGCATTAATTTTCTTTTTCTTTAATTCGTCGACCATGTGATTTTCATAAAGACGACGGGTTTGCTGGCTATCAGAAATGCCAATAATCATGGGGTGTTTATAGGATTTACTATGACCTTCTTCCATCCAACTATCTTTCACACTAGTATTGGCACAGGATGTGACCAGAAAACCTATCAATAAAACAACAACACTATTAGCTTTAACACTCTTTATAAACATTACATCTCTCTCAATTAAAACAGTTCCAGCCTTTCCAAAAACCAGTAAAAACCAATTATTGAAATAAAAGCCGAACCTGGTATAACAACAATTTTTCGATATAGGTTTTGATCTTTAAACCATAATCGTAACAATATAAAAGCCATCGATATTACTGCGATCTGACCTAATTCAACACCGACATTAAAGCTGATCAAGGCTACCGCAAAATCATTGTCTGGCATACCAAAATCAGACAGCACGCCGGCAAAGCCTAAACCATGCAGCAGACCAAACATAAACACCAGAATCAATCTGCTTTTATGCAAGGTCTTTGAAAGTATATTTTCCACACCAACATAAGCGATCGACAGGGCGATTAATGGTTCGACCACATTTGCCGGCAAATCGATCACATTATTCATTGCTAAACCCAATGTGATCGTATGCGCCACCGTGAACATCGTTACCTGAAATAGCAATGGACGCCAGTGGGTCGACAACAAAAACAAACCCAGAATAAACAGAATATGGTCCAGGCCTTTGGGTACTATGTGCTCGAAACCGATGACAATGTAAGAAGCAATTACCTCTGGCGTTGTCTGCATAGCGACGATTTCGGTCAGTGAAAACGGTGTGCTGGCCTGATCTTTACGTAGCCACTGCCACTGAGACCAGTGCCATTGCTCATTTTCTCTGTCAATCTGCCTGACGCGAACCGCATTATCACCGAATTTTTCCGGATAATACCATTTTATAGACTCTGCTGATAACGGCAGCTCTGTGGCCAGACGAATAATACTGATACGCGGCACCTTGGTATAACCGGGTGGCGGAATGTCGACTGAGCTAATGGTCAATACTGGTTCTTGATCTGCTGCTTCTAAATGAATTGAGCGTAAAAATTGAGTTTTGAATCCATCAAATACCTGCATTAGCTCGGCTGGTGGCATCTTGCGTAGTTCATCGTACTGCGCGGCGTTTGGAGCGTCCTTTGTATTTTTATATTGTGAATTGATACCAGTGACTAAAGCCTCGATACTGGCGCGAATTTCAATGATAACCATTCTCTCACGGTCAACGTTTATCTCGATTAATGCCGGTTTAACAACATCGGCAAAAGCTGTCTGCCAGGATAAACAGCTGAGACTGAATAATAAAAGGAATTTTCTAGAGGCATAATTCATAAGAGCGCGAATATTACACAAATTCGTCGTATTTAAAGCAATTTTTGAATAAAATTTTTACCAGTACGTCACTTTAATAAGTGAAAATTCAACACTAAATTAACCATTTCCCCAAATATGCGTTATTATGCGTAGTTAAACCAAATTGCTAAACTAAAAAAACATAATAAAAATACAATACTATTGAGGAGTCTACATGCCTACGATTGATCGCCGTACTTTTCTGAAACTAATGGGATTAAGCGCAACAGCTAGCAGCGCTGCCGTTTTATCTGCCTGCAGTGACAATGCGCCACCAGCACCAATACCAGCAGCGGTTGTTCAGGACGCTACAAAAATTTCAGATGATTTTTATGACCTGCCCATACAAGGTAATGTGCGCATCCTGCATACCACTGACTTTCATGGTCAGTTACAACCTGTTTATTTCAGAGAGCCTAATGTAAACCTGGGTGTTGGTGATGCATTTGGTCGCCCGCCTCACCTGGTCGGCAACAAACTGCTAACAGCGATGAATTTAAAACCAAACACACCTGAATCATACGCTTTCACCTATCTAGATTTTGAAAATGCCGCCGCCAAATACGGAAAAACAGGTGGTTTCCCACAGATGAAAACCCTGTTAGACCGTATGCGTAAACAGGCCGGTGGTCGCCAGAACACGGTAACCATAGATGGTGGTGATTTATGGCAGGGTTCAGGCACATCTTTATGGACACGCGGTGTCGACATGGTGGAAGCCTCAAACATCCTGGGCATCGATGTCATGGTCGGTCACTGGGAGTTTACCTATAATGAAAGTGAAGTATTAAGCAACGTTGCCCTCTTCAAAGGTGATTTCATCGGTCAGAATGTTCGTGTTAAAGAAGATTCCTTGATGGATGAAAAATATACCGAACTGGTCGATGCCAACGAAGGCCGCGGTCTGTTCGATGAAGATGAAGGTTACGCCTTTCAGCCTTATGTCATTAAAGAAATCAATGGTGCAAAAATTTGTATCGTTGGTCAGGCTTTCCCGCGTACAGGTAATGCCAATCCACCTGAATTCTTCCCTGACTGGTCATTTGGACTACGTGAAGATGACATGATCGAACTGGTAGAAAGAATTCGTGAAGAAGAAAAACCTGATGCCATCGTACTGTTATCTCACAATGGTATGGATGTCGACGTCAAAATGGCGGAACGCGTTCCTGGTCTAAATGCAGTATTCGGTGGTCATACACATGACGGCGTACCAAGACCTGTCAAAGTGAAAAACGTTGAAGGTCATGACTGCTGGGTAACTAATGCTGGCTCTAACGGTAAATTCCTCGGTGTTATGGATTTTAACATCGTGGAAGGAAAAATTAAGAGCATGCATTACAACATGCTACCGGTTATTTCAGATGCACTGCCCGCTGACAAAGAGATGCAGGCTTATATCGACCAGATGCGCACGACTGTATATGACGAAAATATTATCGAAAGCCGTGTCGAAAAAATGCATTACAACAAGTCTCGTGTTGGCAAGACCTTTGCCTCTATCCTTGATGAAAAACTCGCCATCGCTGATCGACTACTTTACCGTCGTGGTAATTTCATGGGTACCTGGGATCAGGTTCTCTGTAACGCCTTACGTGAAGAATATAGTGCCGATGTTGCTATGTCTGCAGGTGTGCGTTGGGGTACAACCACACTGAAAGGTGACTGGATTACGATGGAAGATGTCATGACTCAATGTGCATTAACCTACGGTGAAACTTATGTTTCAGAAATGTCAGGCAAAAACTTAATGAACATTCTTGAGCAAGTCGCTGACAACCTGTTCGATCCTGACCCGTATTTACAGTCAGGTGGTGACATGGTTCGTATTGGTGGCATGGACTACACCATAGACCCTTCCAAACCTCTTTATGAACGCATCACAGATGCGCGTCTGGATTCCGGTCACTTAATAGAAGCCGATAAGATGTATAAAGTTGCCGGATGGGCACAGGTTAACCGTACCCCTGAAGGTCGCCTGATGTGGGATGTTGTTCATGATCACATCGTTAAAAACAGAGGCAAGGATAATATATTGCATATCCCTAAGATCAATCATCCTAAACTGATTAGTGTTGTAAATAATCCAGGCATCGCGGATTATCCAGGTGAAGCAAGTTAATTTACTCAATTAATTAAGCCAGACCTAAAAAAGCCTCGTAGAGAAATCTATGAGGCTTTTTTTCTGTTAAATATTTTTCTGTCATATACGGCACGTGACAACATCAACGCAAGAAATATAAAGGTATAGATCAGTGGCTCTGAATAATCAGCCTTTAATGACCAGATAAAATGTATAACCACCAGCATGGGAATAACATAAACCAATTTATGCAGCTTAAGCCATTTCTTTTTTAACCGTCTCTGCATAGCGTTCGTTGATGTTAGTACCAATGGAATCAATAATACTAATGATACGAAACCAATGGTTATAAACGGACGTTTAGGAATATCGATAAGTATTTCATTCCAGTCAAAAAACTGATCGAACCAGATGTACGTCATGAAGTGCAAAACTGCGTAAAAAAAAGCAAACAGACCGAACATGCGACGAAGTTTAATCAACCAGTTTATCTTCAGCAGTCGTCTCAATGGTGTGACGCACAAACCGATCAACAAAAACCGCAGCGCCCACTGCCCGGTTTCATGCGTTAATGTTTCAACGGGATTAACACCAAGGTTTTCGTTCACAGTCGCTAGAATCAAAAATATAAAGGGCGTTAAAGATAATAAAAAAACTATCGGCTTTATCAAATAGTTTATTTTTTTATTTGAAAGATTATTCAAAGCGCTAAAAATATTTATTTAGATCCATACCGTCATACAGATGTGCAACCTGTTTTGCATAACCATTAAAGATCTGTGTATCACGTTTGGCTTGCCAGAAAGGAAGGCCGATAACCCGCTCTTTTTTCTGACTCCAGCGAGGGTGGTCTACCGTTGGGTTCACATTCGAATAAAAACCGTATTCTTTAGGAGCCGTTACATTCCATGTTGTTTGTGGCTGGGTTTCAGTAAAGCGAATTTTGACAATTGATTTTATACTTTTGTAACCATACTTCCACGGAACAACCAGGCGAATAGGCGCACCGTTCTGGTTAGGCAATACCTCGCCATACAAACCTACAGCCATAAAAGGCAATTCATTCATAGCTTCATCAATACGCAAACCTTCTGTATATGGCCAGCGTAAGACACGACGCTTTTGTCCAGGCATTCTGGATTCATCGAGTAACGTGGTGAATTCAACGTATTTTGCTTTTGATGTGGGTTCAAAGCCTTTCAGCATATCGGCAAGTGAGAAACCCACCCAGGGAATAACCATTGACCAGCCTTCGACACAACGTAAACGGTATATGCGCTCTTCTAGTACGGCTGGTTTTATAAAATCTTCAAGATCAAAAACACCTGGCTTTTCACATTCACCTTCGACCGTTATCGACCAGGGTCGAGGATTAAATTTTGTAGCGTTTTTATGCGGATCTTTCTTGGAGGTACCAAACTCATAAAAATTATTATAGGTAGTGATATCTTCAAAACTATTGAGCTTATCTGATGAACTATAAGGACTATGTTTCAATTCAGGCCACTTCTTCGCCCAAGCAGGTAACATGGCATCAGCCGTTAATAACACACTGGTTGCAACGGCCTGCTGCATAAATCTTCGTCTATCCAGATAGATTGATTTTGGTGTGATCTCTGAAGATTTTATAGTTGATGATTTCTGAATGATGATAGACATTACTACTCCGTTATTAAATACTGACTGACTTATCAGAACATACGTAGGCAGTAATGGTTCAACCAGAATAACTCAATATAACAAATTTTATTGTAGTTATATCAGCAAAATAAAAAGTATCACGGAGATATGATAACTGCGTGATACTTTTGTTATAAATGAACAACCAAAGAGGTAAATTAACTAACCCAGGCACGCGCATTTCTAAATAATCGCATCCATGGTGCATCTTCCTGCCAGTCATCTGGATGCCATGAATGCTGTACGGTTCTGAATACACGCTCGGGGTGCGGCATCATAATCGTAGTGCGGCCATCATCGCTGCAAAAACCGGTTAGCCCTTCTGGCGAACCGTTTGGATTTAGCGGGTAGGCTTCTGTTGCCTGTGCGTTGTGGTCTACATAACGCATTATTGTTTGCACGCTTTCACGCTGCTCAGCTGATCTGTATTCTGCTCGACCTTCACCATGCGCAACAGCGATAGGCATGAAGGAACCGGCCATACCCTGCATTAATATCGATGGTGACTCCATAACTTCGACCATACTAAAACGGCCTTCAAACTGTTCGGAATTGTTGCGCACAAAGTGTGGCCAGTGCTGCGCACCTGGAATCAGAGATTTCACATTCGCCATCATCTGACAGCCATTACAGACACCCAGACTAAAGGTATCATCACGATTAAAGTATGTCTCAAAAACATCACGTGCACGGGAGTTAAACAAGATTGATTTCGCCCAGCCTTCACCTGCACCCAATACGTCACCGTATGAGAAACCACCACAGGCAACCAGACCTTTGAATCTTTCAAAATCGATATCTCCGCTAATGATGTCACTCATGTGAACATCGACAGCATCAAAACCAGCGCGATCAAATGCTGCGGCCATTTCTATCTGGCCATTAACACCCTGCTCTCGTAATACAGCGATAGCTGGTTTTACCCCTGTTTTAATATATGGTGCAGCCACATCTTCATCGGCATCAAAGCTCAAATTAACATTTAAGCCTTTGTCATTCTGCGTGATAGCATCGAACTCCTGCTGTGCACATTCAGGGTTATCACGCAGACGTTGCATGTGATAACTGGTTTCACTCCATGCCCGTTGTAATGACTCCCGTGATGCGGAAAAAACAGGGAAACCATTATTATTTATGGTGATCTGGTCATCTTCATAGATACGTCCCAGTTCATGTAGACAATCAGCCAGCCCGACCTCGTCAAAAGCTGCTTCGATAACTTCCAGATCATCACAACGAATCTGTATGACACCGCCGACTTCTTCATTAAACAGAGCGGACACCACATCACTTTCACTGTCTTGCAACAGCGAATCAAGCTGAATATTTAAACCACAATGGCCGGCAAAAGACATTTCACAAAGACAGGCAAATAGACCACCATCGGAGCGATCATGCCATGCAATAATTTTGCCTTCGCTGTTTAATTGCTGGAAAACATCAAAGAATGATTTTAACTGTGCGCCATCATCAACATCGGGCGGCACGTCACTGACCTGCTTACAGGTCTGTGCTAACGCGGAACCTCCCAGACGGTTTTTACCATTACCTAGATCAATAAGTAATAAACCGGTGTTTTCAATATCGGTACGAATCTGCGGTGTTAAGGTCTTGCGTACATCGGTAACCGGGGCAAAGGCAGTAATGATTAATGACAATGGCGCAGTGACTGATTTGCTAGCACCCTCTTCTTGCCATACTGTTTTCATCGACATCGAATCTTTACCGACAGGAATGGTAAGACCCAGTTGCGGACAGATTTCCATACCAACCGTTTTCACTGTGTCATATAAAATAGCATCTTCACCCGGATGACCAGCGGGTGCCATCCAGTTTGCCGACAGTTTTATATCTGATATTTTTTCTATCGATGCGGCCATGATATTAGTCAATGATTCTGCAATAGCCATGCGTGCTGATGCCGGTCCATTGAGCAGCGCCACAGGTGTGCGTTCACCTATCGCCATGGCTTCGCCGCAATAACTTTCAAAAGAACTTGTTGTTACTGCAGCATCGGCCACCGGTATCTGCCAGGGGCCCACCATCTGATCACGTGTCACCATACCGGTAACCGTGCGGTCACCGATGGTTATCAGGAATGTTTTATTGGCGACCGACGGCAAGCGTAATACATTGAATGCGGCTTCGGTGATATCTATCGAATGGGTATCCAGCGGCGCATGTGTAACTTCAACATGTTTTACATCACGCAACATCTTTGGTGGTTTGCCTAACAGCACATCCAGTGGCATATCCACCGGATAGTTATCAAAATGCCTGTCGTGTACTTTCAAGGTTTTAGCCTCAGTGGTATCACCCAGGATGGCATATGGACAGCGCTCACGTTCACACAGTCTTTTAAAATCTTCGATACGCGCTGGGTCGATCGCAAGTACATAACGTTCCTGCGACTCATTACTCCATATCTGCATCGGTGTCATGCCGGGCTCATCATTATGGACTTCACGCAGCTCAAACTCAGCGCCACGGCCACCGTCATAGACCAATTCGGGTAAAGCGTTCGACAGACCACCGGCGCCGACATCATGAATCGACAGGATTGGGTTGTTACCTATCTGAGACCAGCAACCATCGATCACTTCCTGACAGCGCCTTTCCATTTCAGGGTTGCCGCGTTGCACCGAAGCAAAATCAAGGTCCTCAGCACTGGCACCACTGTCCATCGATGAAGCCGCGCCGCCACCCAGACCGATTAACATTGCAGGCCCACCCAGTACAACAATGGGGGTACCTACCGGCAGGCTAAGTTTTTCGATATCCGGTTCGCGAATATTGCCGTAACCACCGGCCAACATGATCGGTTTGTGATAACCGCGAACTTCGTCACCTTCAGGTCCTGCTACTTTTTCTTCAAAGGTGCGGAAATAACCGGTTATGTTGGGGCGGCCGAATTCGTTATTGAATGCTGCTGAACCAATCGGGCCTTCGAGCATGATATCGAGTGCAGAAACAATGCGAGAGGGTTTACCGTAGTCGGTTTCCCATGGCTGCGGATAGTCAGGAATCTTTAAATTCGAGACCGAAAATCCGCTCAGACCAACTTTTGGTTTCGAGCCACGACCGGTGGCACCTTCATCACGAATTTCACCCCCAGCGCCAGTAGCTGCACCCGGGAAAGGTGAAATCGCGGTGGGATGATTATGCGTTTCAACCTTCATCAAAATGGCGATATGCTCATCATGATAACTGTACTGATGAGTGTCACCATCGGGCATAAACCGTTTTGCTGTATGCGAAGCGATAACCGACGAGTTATCGCTGTAGGCACTTAACACATCGATGGAATGTGATTCATAGGTATTACGAATCATATTAAATAACGATCTATCCTGTTCTTCACCGTCGATGACCCAGTCTGCATTAAAAATCTTATGGCGACAATGCTCTGAGTTTGCCTGGGCGAACATCATCAGCTCTGCATCGACGGGATTACGTTGTTCCGAGATAAAATGCGCCATTAAATAGTCGATTTCATCTGCTGACATGGCGAGACCCAAACGCTGGTTTGCTTCGGTTAAAGCCTCAACACCCTGGTCGAGAATATCGATCGTCTCACCAGCTCTTGGTTCATGATGTTCAAATAAACAACTGGCCGCATCCATATCCTCAAGCACGATTTCGATCATGCGGTCATGCAGGCAGTCAGCAACAGTTTGTTGTTGCGTTTCACTTAACTGAAGGTCTTCCCTACACTGGACGTGATATGCAATGCCGCGTTCGATCCGGTTGATGCCTTTCAAACTGCAGTTATGTGCAATATCGGTCGCTTTTGACGACCAGGGTGAGATGGTGCCGGCACGCGGTACAACAAGGAAGAGTTTGCCCTCACTTGAGGTCTCTGCTACATGTGGGCCATAACGAAGCAACTTTTCCAGAACCGAGATCTCGTCTTCGCTGAGCTGATTATGTGCATCAACAAAATGCACAAAGTGTGCAGTCAGTTGAGACACTTCAGGTAAGGTCGACTGAAGTAAATTGAGTAATTTTTCCTGACGAAAAGTTGATAACGCGGGTGAGCCAATGAATATCTGCATTTTTAGGTCTGTATTAGGATGATAATATACAAGCAATGTAAGGCTAAAAAGATGCTAAAGCCTGACAAAATTTAAAGCAGAATATTACCCTGAATCGTTCACCAAGTCGCCCTCTGCTTTGAGGATAGCGGGATTTTTTCCACGACCAGTACTTGTAATTCAGACGTTTGCACATATGTTAAGTTTACGGTGTGAAAATACCGTATAATATCGATAGAACTTGACCGTTCTATTTTAGATACACCCTTCAGGGGATGACATGGCTTCGACGTGGGTAATGAAACCTGAGGTGCATGCAGAGGTGTGAAATTCCTCTTAAAACCGTTCACAAAACTTATAGTTGCCAACGACGACAACTACGCTTTAGCAGCTTAAACCCCTGCTCATAGCCCTCGGCCTAATGTGCGCTTACACGCTTAGATAACCGGGGTCGACTCATGTAAGATCGCGATGAAGCTTCTTCCTGGGTGGATTCGTTAAAACTTACAGGAATCGCTCTGTATTTTCCCTGTTCGTCGGGTAATACAAAGTTAAACTAATAGACGGAATAAGCATGTAGAGCCGATGGCGGAGTGCTTGCGGACGTGGGTTCGATTCCCACCATCTCCACCAATAACAAAGGTCAGCCGTTTTTCGGTTGACCTTTTTTATTGGTGGATCTGGTATTGAATTTAAGACGCTACGGGTTCAAAAAATTGTCTGGAACAATTTTTAACGTGTGCTTTTTACACGGCCCCGAAGGCACCTACATGGATATAGGATGGTAGAGCAACGCATATGTACAGGAAGTACGGTATTAGGGTAACGCAGGACGCAGTTACCGAGGAGAAATTGCCGAGGTGAGTCTCATGGATGAGGCGAATACTTCCCGCCATCTCCTCATTTAACGCCGTCAAATTTTTCCTTGCCAAAGTGTTCAAGTAATAAACCATCATAATTCCTTATTCGTGTCACATAGCGTACCGGCTCATTTCCGCGCGCATAACCATAACGTAGGTCTTTATAATATTTTTTCTGACTTAACAATGGCAATATCTCTTTCATTTCTGCCCAATGGTCAGGGTTTTTATTCATCTTTCTAGCCAAAGATTGCGCGTCACGGAAATGGCCGCGGCCAACATTGTATGCCGCCAAAGCAAGCCAGCTACGATCTGGTTCGCTTACCTCTGCCACCATTTTTTTCATCTTTGCCTGAAATTTTGCACCCGCATAAATATTTTGTTTAGCATCCAGTCGATTAGTCACGCCCAGTGATTTCGCTACCGGTTGTGTCAGCATCATAATGCCGCGCACTCCTGTCGGGCTTTTTGCTTTAGTGTTCCAATGTGATTCCTGATAACTTTGAGCAGCAAGTAAAGAAGGTTCAATGCTATTTTTATTTGCAGCATCAATAAAAAAATCTTTATATTTAGGTAAGCGCGTTGTTACTCTTGATAAGAATTTGTGTGTATCCACATAATCAAAAACCTCGACGTAACCATAATATTTTTCTAACATACGTGCTAGACCATAATCTTCTTCATAGTGATCAAACCAGTCATTAATGGCCTGTTTCAGCTTGCCATTTTGCTTATTTATCATCCATGCCAGTTCAGTGTCTTCAGCAAAAACGTATTTATTTTGTATCTCGGTATGGTATCGGCGCTCTATCGCGTACAAAGTAGAATCGCTAATAGTGCATTCAATTTTTTTATCCGCGACCTGCTCCAACAGATCTGAAGTGCTACTATTGTTATCTTCTGTCCACGATACACCCGCGTAGGATTTTATTGACTGGATATAACTGCTATCGGCAGTAACTATAATCTCGAGAGTTTTTAATTCTTCTTTAGTTTTTACGCTTTTTTTACTTCGGTGGCAGACCAGATACTCATTCGTGGTTTGGTAGACCGGCCCAAAATCGAATTCTTTTTTTCGATTATCATTAACAGTTAGACTTGCTGCAGCGATATCGCCTTCATTATTACGTAACGCTTCTATTAGTGCTTTAGTTGAATCATAAACTTTATATTCAACATCAACCTGTAGCCTTTTTGCAAATGATTGCATCATATCGTACTCAGGTCCGGTTATTTCATTATCACGATTGTAATAATAAGTAGTCGGTGAATTTGTGGTTAAAACGATCAACTTACCACGCTGCACAATTTTTTCTAAGAGCGCAGATGCTAGTAAATTATCACGGCTTTCCTGAATACCAGAATTAGGCAGGATGGTTGAAATGACTGATTTCTCATCGACTTGATCGCACGCATTTATCAATAGCGTCATCACAAACAATAATATTATTTGTCTGCTTTTGCTACAGAATACTTTATGAGTAATAGAAACCAATATACGTACCCGATCAGTTCATTGTTATGTAAGAGGAAACTGTTTTTATCACATATAGTTAATATAACTGAATAACAACATGAAATAAATTTAATGGATGTGACAATAGCATATAATACGAACGTAAATAATAAGACACATTTTAACGAAGACCAAACTAGTAAAAAATGAATAACATAGAAAAAATACTACAGCAGGTCAAAAACAACCCTGAGACAGTTGAATTTAAAGACGTTATCAATGCTATTGATGAAAGTTATGATTACGAACCCACTCGTTTTACCAATGGCTCGCAAAATGAAAAAGTAATCAATCATGCTGGAGAAAATGAGGGTTCATGCAAAATATTTTCATTTGCAAAACTAAATAACCTCAACGTCGAACAGACACTGAACTGTTTTGGACACTATTATCGTGATGAAGTATTAAACCATCCTGAACGTTCAGACCATCAAAACATAAGAGCATTTATCAAATACGGTTGGGAACAGTTAGAGTTTGAGGGGTCCGCACTTAAAGAAAAATAAGAGCATTAGCGTCACCTTGTGGTTGCTTGTGACATATCGTACATCCAAGCTATATACGCCGCACCGCCATCCCTGGCTCCTTGCGGCATACCGTACATCCTGTACATAAAAAGTACCGAGTCACCATGTGAGATTTAATCGTCTCAAGGGATATAATGGCCTCGGCTGCGGGTGTTATCCTTTTACTGACACACCGCCCGCTGGTGTCATCTACCTTTCTTCCTGAGAAAGACAAGCAGTCAAAGATTCGAATAAAACGCCAGATATACTCTAGTCAAGCATGCCTAGTAACATTAAAACCCCATGCACAAACCCAACAGGAACTAATAACACATCAATAATTACCATTACCCAGTTCTGATTAATCGCACTATTTACAATGGCAAAAACGGGAATAATTAATAAAACACTAAAGAAAACAAACTTAAAATAATTAACAACAGAAAATAATTCAGAATCAGGACTTGCTCCGTTCCTGAGTAAATCATATGAATTTTTGCCTGTCACACCTGATTTATTCTCATTTTTTTTAAACCTTAATAACATCACAAAATTCTACTAAATAAATTATCTAATATTTGACTATAGACGCCTATCTCTTGACGAATACTGACAAAATAACAATTTTTTGACTTATCCAAACATCACTCATAATTCATGTTAACGGGTTTACCCGTATAACGTTCTACAACTTCCCTGAGATTTTTTAAACTGCCTACATGGCCAACTATTGCACTGTAAATTCTGGCATCGTGTCCAGGCATAAAGTCAGCACCACGTGGGTAACCGCCACAACCACAGTCGCATAATTTTAATTTGAGTTTAGATTTAATTAATCTAGCCATAAAACCGCTCCTAACCTTTCTAATAGGTGAATATTAGTGGTCATAGATGTGACATGATTGACATGTCACGCCATTCGTTTAACAAACAATGTGAATATGTTTGTAGTGAATGATGTGAGGGGGTATAGATTTATTTGGTTTTTAAAAAATGCAGGATCCGATTATTTGCCGGCATTGCATAATCCGTAATCAACTGCATGCCATTGATGTTAGCCAGTGACTCTATCTCTTCGAAGTCTTTAATACCACTCAAAGGGTCTCTATTTTTTAACCATTGATCAAAACGTTCATTACTAGAACTGGTATATAAGCCATTGTAGTTAAATGGACCATAGATAACTAAACTTCCTTTTTCTTGCAATAACTCACCAGCAGCAGTCATAAGATTAGCCACATCTTGCTGGTGCATAATATGTATAGAGTTAGCTGTGAAAATTGCATCGGTATCTAACGTAGGCCATTTAGACGTAGTCACGTTTAGTTCGAATGGCTGCATAGCATTTGGCAAACCTGCATCGTCTAACCACATATTTATACCATCAAGATAAGGATTACAGTCACTTGTATACCATATCAGGTGCGGCAATTTTCCAGCAAAATAAACAGCATGCTGTCCTGTGCCACTGCCAATTTCAAGCACTCTTGAATAGTTTATAAAAATGGGCGATAGAATCGACAGGATCGGATCTTTATTTTGATCACATGACTCTGAATATGGCTTAGACATGATAATTTACATTCCCATTACTGAATTAACGCTATGTTAAACTATATCGATACTAATTCACTATTAAGTAAAGTTAATTGAAGTGTTTCAAAAAAATATAAAAGCGCTCCCCTACACTATAATCGTTATCGCATTACTCTATTTGAGCACTAACACTGCTTCCGCTGCTGAAGATGATGGCGTCTATGGCGTCACTAATTTTGCATTTTCCAGTTACCTGGGCACAGGATTTTATACCACCTCAGGACAAAACGTTTTTGTCCTGCATTTACCTTTTGACCACACTATAAAAGAAAAATCTGACACTGAGGCGGGCTGGACGCTTACCCTGCCTGTAACCCTGGGATTTATAAATTTCGATACAATTGATCCCTCTGAATTACCCAATCTAAAGAATGACGTTAAAACTATTACTTTTTTACCTGGTATTGAGTATCGCTATCCAGTCACCCCAGGCTGGACAGTTATTCCATTTGCTGACTATGGCTTTGCACGTGATCTCGACCATGCGAATAATGTACTAATAACTGGTATCGGCGCAAAAAGTTATGCTAACTTTCGCCATAATAAAAACCTGTTTACGCTAGGCAACCGATTATTGTATGCTCGTGAAAGGAGTGGCGACACCAGTAATGATTCCAGTTACTCTTTATTCGAAACTGGTTTAAATTATCGCATGACCAGTGACCAGTATTTTGATAATGGCGCACTATACGTCAACTTCTATTTCATCAATTTCTATTATCCGAATGATCTGGTTTTTTTTGAACGCACAGCCAACCCTATACGTGTCGGCATGGAAAATGAACTGGGTATTACCATCAGTAATATCCCCAATTTTTTGTTTTTTAAAAAACCACAGTTAGGTCTTGGCGTGCGTTTTGGTGATAACGTCGATGTCTACCGTATCGTTTTTGGAATGCCATTTTAAATTTCATCAAATACTGATCAACATCGCCTAATCAATTCAAATACTTAGCGTGACAAATCCTTCAGCTACTGTATTATTTGCGACTCGTTTTTTGTTTTAGTACAATATCAGAAAATAATAATAAAACAGGTTGTCTCAATCAACTTTAAGGGGAACAAAATGTCTTCACAAGCACCCAATGAACGTCGTTCACGTACACGTAAAGAAATAAAGCAGCTTATTGAAGAACGGAATTCTGTACTTTCGCAATTCTATAATCTTGCCAGACTTACTGACGACCCTGGAAACAATTTAAATGACACCCGTGAGCTACTTGAGGATTTTTGCCAGGAACTTGTCGACTACATGGCAACTGGCCATTTTGAAATCTATCGACGTATTGAAGATGGCAGTGAACGTCGTGATGAGATAACAACGCTTGCCAATAAAATAATGCCACGGATAAATGACACAACTCAGGTTGCTGTAGCATTTAATGACTTATTTGATAACACATCAAAGGTCAAAGACGACGCTTACGACCAACTGCCTACATACCTGACAAAACTTGGTGAGGAACTGGCCACTCGCATTGACCTGGAAGATCAATTTATCAATACACTGCTAGCTACAGGCAATAAACCAAAATTAACCGCAGTTAGTGTGTAGATTACATAGAGCAATCAAGGGCTGATTCCTGTTTGGCCAGACACCAGCAGCGGTGTGCTGGTTTACGCTTGAAGTCTTCTGTCGTTGTTATAGCCGTTATTTCTTTTACGAAGCAGAGTTCGCTTAGACTACTATCAAGCTTGAACCCCTTGGCGTTTGTAGAAAAAATAATTTTCCCGTCATCATCAAGCAAAGCAAGACAACCACTTAAAAGCGCAACATGATCACGGTTAATATCTAACGATGTTGTCATTTTCTTTGAATTAGAAAACGTTGGTGGATCAATAAAGATTAACTGATATTTTTTCTTTTCATCTATTGCCTGCTGCAGCCAATGCAAACAATCATCTCGAATAAATTGATGCCTGTCCCCAGAGTACCCATTGATCGATAAATTTTCCTGTGCCCAATTTAGATAGGTATTAGACATATCCACTGTCGTGGTTGAGCTAGCACCACCAGCTGCAGCGTAAACAGATACGCTCCCTGTGTATGCAAACAAATTGAGAAAACTGCGTTTATTCGCCAGTTTTTTAATTAATTGCCGTGTGTTTCGATGATCGAGAAATAAACCTGTATCGATATAATCATAGACATTGATTATAAATTTAAGGCCATTTTCTTTTATAGTAATCTTACGATCTTTTCTGTCCTGCTTTTGATATTGTGAAGAACCTTCCTGTTTTTTTCGTACTTTTAAAACAACGTATTCCTGTTTAGTCTCAAGAATGTCGGCCACCACGTCTATTACATCATTAATACGTTGGAATGCTCTGGTTTTATTGACCGTTTTAGGCGCCTGGTATTCTTGGACGTGTATCCAGTCATCATATTTATCAATGGCTACCGCATATTGCGGGATATCTGCATCGTAAACCCGGTAACAGCTGACATCATTTTTTCTTGCCCATTTTTTTAAATGTTTATAGTTCTTTTTAAGTCGATTGACGAACATTAATGCGTGTTCAGACGTTTTGTTATCAACACCTGTTACAGTATCAAGCGCTTTATTGTTGTCTTTATCTGATCCTACTGTTTCTTCTGGGGCAGGATCTTTTGCTGTCTTATTTAGATTTGGGTTGACTCTATATTGATACAACGTCGCTTTTAAAGCACCGTTGAACAGCGTGTTTTTACGAAAAGCACGTAACCCCAAACTTTGCGCTAATTCTGCCTCAGAGGTAATGATTACTGCCGTCCAGCCATCAAAGTTAGCTTTCAATTGCACGCCAAAACGATGATACAGCGTACGTAATAACTGGACTTGCCCGATTCGTTTACCATACGGCGGATTAGTCACGATCAAACCTTGTTTGTCTGTGCCTTTACATGGTACTAAGTTCGTCGTCGCATCCTGCAAAGTAACTTTTATTGCTGACGATAACCCCGCCGATTCAATATTGCTCCTGGCAATACCTACCAGCTGTTCACTATTATCACTGCCACAAATGACCGGCAAAGAGTGCATAGCCTGCTGTTTTTTCTCTTCGGCATCACTTTGAATTTTTTGCCATTGGCTCTGATCAAACTGTTTCCAGCAATCAAATCCAAATCGGTCACGTAATAATCCAGGTGCTATATTAGCCGCCATCATTGCCGCTTCGATAAGTAAAGTACCGCTGCCACACATCGGATCGAAAAATGGTAAGCCTTGTTCATAAAAACTACTCCATTTGGCACGATATAGCATGCTTGCAGCCAATGTTTCACGTAGTGGCGCACTGCCTGCTTGCTGGCGATAACCGCGTTTATGTAATGCTTCCCCGGATAGATCGAGATAGATCAGACATTGTTTATCGCTAAGATAAAGATTGAGTCTTATATCAGGATTATCTTTGTCTATTGAGGGACGATACGTGGTGTTCTGCGTAAACTGGTCAACGATCGCATCTTTGACACGCAGTGCGGCGTAGTGACTATGTGTAACGATTGAATGTGAGCTAAAACAGTCGATTGCCAGCGTCTCATCTTCCGAAAAGTGTTCTGACCAATCGATACTTATTATTTCGCTGTACAGGTCATCATCTGAAGATATTGTGAACTCTTTTAATTGCAGCAAGATACGGCTGGCTACACGCGACCATAGACAAGCTTTGTAGGCATTTTCAATATCGCCTTCAAATGCAACACCGCCAGTGTGAATTTTTGTTTCTTGTATGCCTAGCTGTTCAAGCTCTTTTTGAAGTATATCTTCAATGCCTTTTGAACAAGTAGCAAAAAAATGATTAGTTGAACTCAAAGCAAGCCTACCCTACTACTTTATTTAACAATTAGATTTAAGCAGATCTACCTGAAGTAGATCTAGCGGCCTGGCGCTATTTGAATTTTGACTTTTTCGATATCTTCTTCAGTAAACACACGTTGGCCGATTAGACTATTTGCTTCTGCCGCATGTATTTTCATGCCGTTATATAAGAGCTTGAACTCTTCGATAGCTTCAGCCCAGTCCAGCTCACTTTCAGGCAGGTTTCTATATATTCTTAACAGACCTGCACGATATGCTATTAACTCAATATAATTTTTATATTCTGTCACTTGATATTTATCTGACATCTGGTGCGGTATAGGACACCGGCTAAAATACATCACATAACTATTATTATCAGTAACCAGTTTGATGCTATGTGTTTTCTCAGCCACTTTAAGAGGCACCAGAGAATATAGAGTAGCGCAATCCGCGTCTGGCGTTGAAATCAGGTTTTCAGCGACCTGTTTAATAATCGTCGATGGGGTAAGTGGTGCATCACAAGGGAAATTAACAACAATAGTATCGTCACCCCAGCCCATTTTATCGACAACATCTGCCAGTCGATCGGTGCCGGTTAGATTACTGTCGACGATCATGCACACCGAAGCGCCAAAATCTTCCGCAACCATACCAACACGCGGGCTATCCGTCGCAATAACTATCTCTGATGCTCCAGAGCCCTTTGCGCTGTCATAGACGTGTTGAATCATGGGTTTGCCATGAATATCTGCCGTCGCTTTATTGGGGAAATTATTCTTGTCAAAAATGGCTAGAATAACTATTTTAAATTCATCGTTCATTGATTTATCTATGTGATATCTGCTTACAAAAATTCTTATTCAAGTTTAGTCTAATTGTCCGTGTTCACTACGTTTCGTCGTTAAATAGCTGACGGATAAACACGATTTTACTCAATAACCCTTAATCATCGATCCTGCGGGCGTCCGAATCCAGCAATACAGGCACACCATTACGAACAGGATAAGCTAATTTATCTTTTTCGCAAATCAACTCATTTTGACGCGACTTATACACCAGTGGTCCTTTACACAGCGGACAGACCAATATTTTCTGTAACTTTTTTTTCATTTGTTTGCCTGATGTTTCAGCAATGGTAATAGGCATTCAGACAATCTCGATTCAAGCCTGTCTGAAAACATAGCCTCAACTTTAACAACCCAGGCATCAGTTAATGCTAAATTACCGCATTTAACCGCATCTTTCTCCGTCATTATAATACAAGTCTCATCCCAGCCAGAAAAATCATCCTGCTGATAGTCATGATGGTCGGGGAAAACATGATCAATAATGTCTAACCCATTCTTACGTAGCTGGGTAAAAAAACGTTCAGGATTCCCTATGCCCGCAACCGCATGAACCGGCGCTTGTGAAAATGATGACAATGATCTGCTTTCGTTGCTATTCAGTTTAGTCAGGCTAACGACCTGAAGTGAATAGGAGCATTCATCTACTGTATCTGAATTGCTACCATTATAGATAATAATATCTACCTCCTGTAAACGAGTCCTTCGCTCACGTAGAGGCCCTGCTGGTAAACAAAAGCCATTACCAAATCCCCTGTCTGAATCTATCACGGCTATTTCGAGCTCTCTCTGCATGCGGTAATGCTGCAACCCATCATCAGACAAAACAATGTCGCAATCATTGTTTTTAAGCAGGTAATTAACCGCAGCAACCCGATCGGCACCGACAACGACAGGAAGGCCCGTGCGCTGAAAGATCATCAAAGGTTCATCACCAACCAGGGCAGCTGAATCATCTGACTGCACCTGCTTTACACCAGTGACATTGCCACCATAACCTCTACTCACCACACCCGGTCTAAAACCTTTTTTCTGCACATAGTCACACAATGACAGCAGCAATGGCGTTTTACCACTACCGCCAACGACGATATTACCGACCACGATCACTGGCACCCGAGCACGGTAACTTTTTAAAAAATTTAAACGATAAAGTTTTCGTCGAACGACAACGATAAGACAATACAACCAGGATAAGGGTAAAAGTAACCAGGTGATAAAACTCGATTCATACCAATAGTGATCCAGTGACTTCATGTTTATTGTTATTTTTTAGTCGCTAACACTGATAACTATTTATCTTCAAAATTTATTTGATGCAAGGCCGTATAGTGTCCGTTCATCGCAAGTAATTCTACATGCGTGCCTGACTCTACGATTTTACCTTTATCCATTACCACGATGATGTCTGCATTTTCAATGGTCGAAAGACGGTGAGCAATAATTAAGGTGGTACGATTCTGCATCAATTTTTCAAGTGAAGACTTTATGTATCTTTCCGATTCTGTATCAAGTGCTGACGTTGCCTCATCAAGAATCAACACCGGCGCATCATTCAATAAAGCACGTGCAATAGCGATACGTTGGCGTTGTCCGCCCGACAACATCACGCCTCTTTCACCAACCATCGTCTGAAACCCCGAATTTGATTTACTGATGAAATCATATGCATACGCTGCTTTGGCAGCTTCGACAACTTCATCATGACTACAGTCCTTCATGCTGCCGTAAGCAATATTATGTTCGATGGTGTCATTAAACAAAACCACATCCTGTCCGACATAAGATATATGGCTGCGTAAATTGTTTAGAGAATAATCCTGAATATCTGTACCATCAAGACGAATTGCACCTTGTGTAACATCATATAATCTCGGGATTAAATTGAGTAAGGTCGATTTCCCACTACCCGAACGGCCGACAAATGCGACTGTTTGACCTGCTTTAATCGTTATATTGATATCGTTTAACGCTGCGCCTTCTTCGCCCAGATAGCTAAAGTTAACATGATCATATTCGATTAAGCCAGCAACTCTATCTGTCTGATATTCACCTTCGTCATGCTCCTGTTTTAAATCTATAAAATTAAATATACTCTCAGCGGCTGCGATGCCACGTTGCAACTCACTTATAATTGATGTCAGTGAACGCACGGGTGGCAGTAACATCGACATTGCTGTAATAAACGATACGAATGTTCCTGCACTTATTTCACCTTTCATACTTTCGTGTGTGGCCAGGTATATGATAAGCGCTAAAGCGCAGGCAATTAATAACTGAACAATCGGGGAACTTAATGCCTGCGTCATCTGCATGCGTAAATTTTGTCGTCGATTTTTATCGTTAACATGTGAGAACTGCTGCTCCTCATAATCACGTCCACCAAAAATCTTCACTACAAGCTGACCTTTTATAGACTCTTCTATGATCCGAGAGACACTTCCCATACTGAGCTGAATATTTTGACTGATAGTTCGAAATCGTTTTGAAACACTGAGCACTAAGAGAGCAACGACGGGTGCAACTGTAACGAATACAAACGCCAGCTTTGTATCCAGATAAAACATCCAGCCGACTAGAGCTAGCACTGTTAACACATCACGGATAAATACCGTTATTGCTTTGGTCGTCGAATTTGCAACCTGCTCTACATCGTACGAAAATTTTGAAATTAATTCGCCCGTTGTGGCTTTATCATAAAAAGACTTAGGTAGAGTAAGCAGACGGGAAAACATCTCTTTGCGTAACTCGCGGATAACATTGCGACCTATTACGCTCATGCCATAACCCGAAGCAAATGCACCTATCACTCTTAAGAGAAAAACACCGATCAGCGCTAACGGTACCCACTTAATCGTCTCAGGGTCACGATCAACAAAACCACCATCCATCATTGGTTGCATTAATGCAGGAAACGCTGCGGATGCACCGGCCACAATAACCATACCGATAATTGCAATAATAAAAATACCCCAGTAAACAAGGGCGTATGACAATAAGCGGCGATAGAGAGCAAAACTGTTTGTATTATCGGACATAAAGAATCTTATTTAGCTTCAACGGTAGCTATCGATAATTTAGTCAGACCTAATTGAGAGGCCGCATCCATCGCTCTTACTACCGCTTTGTGCGGGGTGTTAGCATCGGCTCTTAATACCAGTGCCTTATCACCATTTTCACCAATAACTTTCCGCAGAGCCTGTTTTAATGTATCCAGTGATTGATTCACCACCTGACGACCATTGATAAAATAATTCCCTTTCGCGTCTATCGATAAAACCAGAGGATCACTTTGTTGTTGTGTTGTTTTCGCTGACGATTCAGGTAAAGAGACTTTTAGTTTTGCATGACGGTCAAATGTCGTCGTCACCATAAAAAATATTAACAATAAAAATACCACGTCGATCAACGGTGTCAGGTTAACTTCCACGGTTTCTTCTTTATGATCAGGACGCAAATTCACAGCTTTTAGTTCTCAGATTTTGAATGCTGGCTACGGTTATTATGTAATACATCGACCATCTTGATGGCTTCACGCTCCATAATCACAACAATACCGTCCACCTTACGGCGAAAATAACGATAAAAAACCAGACTGATAATCGCCACGGTCAAACCGGCTGCAGTGGTTATCATCGCTTCCGAGATTCCACCAGCCAGAGCACCAGGATCACCAACGCCATGTTTGGTTATCGCCGCAAACACGCTGATCATACCGATGACTGTACCGAGCAACCCTAATAAGGGTGAGATCGATGCTATGGTGCCTAATGTGTTTAAAAAACGTTCCATGTCATGGACTACTTCACGACCTCTTTCCTCAATACCTTCTTTAATACGCTCACGACTTTCATTACGGTTTGATAAACCCGCACTCAATATCGCGCCCAACGCTGATTCTTTACTTATTGCTTCGATATCAGTACGCGTCATGTTGTCCTGTTTGACGGAGCTCCACACCGTTGCGACAAGATGCGGAGGCAGCACCTTTTCACGGCGTAGACTCCAGAAACGTTCTGCAATGATTGAAATTGAAACAATAGAACATAAAATGATAGGTAGCATTAACCAGCCACCGGATTTTACTAGTTCAAACACATGTCACCTTTGGATAAGAAGCTGCGAAAATTAGCCAGGCTGCTTTAATTTATGCAGTTGTAGTTATTATTATACTTTTGAGCACACGACTCATAAAGAGCATGGCTTATCTTACTTTATTTATTTATTTTAAACACTATAGCGTGTCTTTAATTACGGGCTTCAATTCAATCGCTTCAATTCAATCTATGGTGCCAGTATTTTTGCGTAACTTGCCGATAAGACTCGACAAATATGCCATCAGCTCCATCCATTTTCATGCTGATGGCGCCACTTTTATCGGTTTGCATGACTTTACGCGTTGATAGTTCATAACGTGACATTACTGACTTGTTGGGCAATTTATAACGATTTTTATAACCTACTGATAGTATAGAAAATTCAGGATTTACTGCTTGAACAAAGTCCTGGATCGACGATGTTTTACTGCCGTGATGCGGCACGATCAAAATATCGCTTGATAAGCCATCACCATATTTTTCGATGAGGTCATTTTCTACCTCCATTTCTATATCGCCGGTAAATAAAACTGAACCCGAAGCAGAAGATACGCGTAACACACACGAGCGATTATTTCGTTTTTTGCTGCCTGATAAAGAAACCGACTCGTTAGCAGGAGATAGAAATCTAAATTCAACGCCATCCCACTGCCAGTAATCCCCCGCTTTACAGATCTTTTTATTATCTGCATGTAGATTTTGAATATCCTGACCTATGAGGTCAGCATCTGGGTAATAGTCTAATATTGCCGGAGCACCTCCGATGTGGTCAGCATCACCATGACTGATGATTAAACGATCTAAATGCCTTATACCCTGTGAACGTAAATAGGGAATCACTACGCCACTGCCTGCATCCAGTTTGTCACTAAATTTAGCCCCGCTATCAAACACGAGCACATGGTTTTGAGTTTGAATTGCCGCCGCAGACCCCTGACCGACATCAAGTATCGTCACCTGGTAATCACCCGTATCTAACGTCTGTCTGTCAGAAACAAATAACGGAGTAATTAACAAACAGGCAAGCAGTCGAAATACCCAGAGCATTGAACTATTATTTGGTGCCATCTGCTGATCACTAAAGCTGTGACTGACGAGGAAATGCAGGCACTGCCTGGAAAACATGATCAGCACCATAGCAAGGGTTGCCAGTAGTAATTCAAATATTTTCACATCACCCTGTACCCAGAACGCATAAGGTTGTGCCGATAAAAACGATAAAGCTGGCCAGATAAAATCTAATAACATGGCAGCCACATCAAACAACTGCTCTGATATACCTGGAAAGACAAATGAAGCAACAATCGCAAGCAATACCACAGGCACTACCAGAAAACTCACATATGGAATCAGTAACAGATTTGCCAGTGGCGATACCAGTGAGGCCTGTTGAAACATAAAAAAAGATAAAGGCAATAAAAACACACTGATCAAAAACTGCAGTTTCAGCCAATTTTTTAGTACAGTATTTATCCTGCTAAACACACTGGTATTGCCTGTATCATCTGTTTTACCTTTACAGATACTGATAAAAATCACTGCGACGGCAGAAAATGAAAACCAGAAACCTGCAGATAAAACCGCCAGGGGATCAACCAGTAAAACCACGAATAAAGCAAAGCCGAGTGAATCAACAGGCCGATTGTTACGCCTGATCAGCATCATCACGGTCAAAATAAACAACATGATAATGGCACGCTGTGTAGGAATGGATAATCCTGCAGTCATTGCATACAACAAGGCGATTAACATACTGCCAACAAGTGCGACGTGCTGTGCCGGTATACGTTTCATTATAACGACTGGTGTCATCCGACGGATCAGTACATAGCTGAATAATGCAGCTAAACCGATATGCAGGCCAGATATTGCCATCAGGTGCGATGTGCCGGTGTTCGCTAAGACACGCCATTGATATTGGGAAATCGAAGATTTATCGCCGATGGCTAAAGCTTTAACCAAAGGCATAGTTGAGTTCGTCTCTCGCTGGGTTTCCCCAAGAGCGTCAAGCTGCTGACTTAGAGACTGACGAATCTTATTTATTGACCACCAGTCGGCCGTATTATTACGTGTATTTAATGCCGATTTACGGACATAACCTGTCGCCTGGATACCATGTTGAAACAACCAGCCTTCATAATCGAAACCACCGGGATTCATAAATCCATGTGGCGGTTTGAGGCGGACTTCCAGCTGCCATTCTTCACCTGCATTCACATGGCCGTAATACCAGCTTAAGCGTAACTTTTCAGGGAAGTTTTCAATCGTTTTATTAAGCTTGCCGTTTTTTTGTATAAATCGATGGTCAGTAACATAGAATTCAAACCGTTGAGCATTTCCTGTGTTAACAGGGATACTCGATACCTTTCCAGAGATGACAATATTTTGTCCCGCATACGCATCATCCAATTGATAACTCAGGCGATGTTCTGCATAAAATGAAGAGTATATTATTCCTATTAAAATCAGTAATATAAGTATGATATCTAATCTTAATTCTAGAATAAAAGGATGGCGTTTAAGCTTACAGACAAAAAAGCGTAAAACGTAATATAGACTTAACACAACGAGCGATAGCAACACGAGTTGTGAAACCTCAGCCAGCACTGAGAACTGCTGCACAGAAACAATGCCCAGCAAAAAAGCCAGTGCATAGATAAACATCCCTGCTTTATACTTTTCCATGAGTCATGCCTGCAAAATCCATTGCCAGAAAATCCTGATTAACAATCAGACTGTAACATCATAATCTATAAACGAAGCCATAAAACAAAAACAAAAACGGTTATAATGCGCAACGCCGATATTAAACATGTGCAGAACACTTTATAACCGTATAACCTTCGCTACACTATAATCATGCCACGTAAATTTTTCCAACGTTTTCTTCCACACCCAAAAACGATTAAAGAAAACAAAACCCTGCAGATATTTGGTGACTGGTTACACGATCCTGACCTATGGCATTTAAACCGTCGTTCAGTCGCTGGTGCATTTGCCGTGGGTTTATTCTGTGCCTGGATGCCCGTTCCCTTTCAAATGTTAATGGCAGCCGGTGGCGCCATCTGGCTACGCACAAACTTACCCCTATCGGTTATATTATGCTGGATAACTAACCCGGTCACCATTCCACCGATGTTTTACTTCGCCTATCTGATCGGCACCTGGATCGTAGGCATACCTGCGACAGATTTCAGTTTCGAATTGAGCTTTGACTGGCTGCTAAATGAATTAGAGGCTATCTGGAAACCCTTTTTAATCGGTTGTTTTACTATGGCAATATCAAGTAGCCTGATTGCCTACCTGACAATCAATGTCATCTGGCGTAATTCAGTATTAAATCGCCGCGCATCAAAAAGTCACCTGAAGAAAAAACAATAACGGACATGATCTGGAAGCCACACACAACCGTCGCTGCCATCATCGAACGTGACAACAAATTTCTTATGGTCGAAGAAGTTATCCACGGTGAACATGTGTTCAACCAGCCTGCCGGACACCTCGATCCTGATGAAAGCCTGATAGATGCCGTTATTCGTGAAACTCAGGAAGAATCAGCCTGGCAATTCATTCCCGAAGCCATAACTGGCATTTATCTATGGAAACATCCTGATAGCGGCGAAAGCTTTCTGCGTGTAGCATTTTGCGGTTCCTGCCAGAATCATAGTCCAGGACAGGACCTTGATGATGGTATCGTACATGCAGTGTGGAAAAGCCGCGA
This sequence comes from uncultured Gammaproteobacteria bacterium, assembly GCA_913065105.1. Lineage (GTDB taxonomy): Bacteria > Pseudomonadota > Gammaproteobacteria > SZUA-229 > SZUA-229. Next base: position 87,870 of record CAJXZZ010000001.1, read on the forward strand.
TGAACTCATCCAGCTACAAGACAGATTACGCAGCCCCATGGTGATTAACTGCATCGATGATTATATTGCTGGCAAACGTTACCCACTAGACATGTTAATCAACGTTATTTCATGACAAAACAAAAGATTATCGTTGGCATGTCGGGCGGTGTCGACTCATCAGTCGCCGCATTACTGCTTCTTGAGCAGGGTTATGATGTAGAAGGCCTGTTCATGAAAAACTGGGAAGAAGATGATGACGAGGATTACTGCGCCGCAGCCGTTGATCTGAAAGATGCTAACGCTGTCTGTGACACGCTCAATATCAGATTACACACCATTAATTTTTCCAGTGAATATTGGGATAGAGTTTTCCAGCACTTTCTCGATGAGTATCGCGCCGGCCGCACACCCAACCCCGATATCTTATGTAATAAAGAAATTAAATTTCGCGCCTTTCTAGAGCACGCCCAATCGCTTGGTGCAGAAAAAATCGCCACCGGCCATTATGCCCGCACAAGACAGAGTGATAGCAAAACACAATTGTTACGTGGCTTAGATGCCAACAAAGATCAGAGTTATTTTTTACATGCCTTAAATCAACATCAGCTCTCACATGCGATGTTCCCGATTGGCGAATTTGATAAACCTCATATACGTGATTTAGCAAAAACAAACAACCTGCTGACACACGACAAAAAAGATAGTACCGGTATCTGTTTTATCGGTGAACGCCGTTTCAGTACGTTCCTCGAAAAGTTTCTGCCGGCTAAACCAGGCGAGATCCACAGCGTTGATGGTGTCTGTATCGGCAAACACAATGGTCTGATGTATTACACCTTAGGGCAACGCAAAGGTCTAGGCATTGGCGGCTTAAAAGAAAGCGACGAAGAACCCTGGTATGTGGTTGAAAAAGATTTATTGAACAACATATTAAAAGTAGCTCAGGGGCATAACCACCCTGCCATGTTCAACAATAGACTTGAGACCAGTCAGGTTAACTGGATCGAAGGCGACGAACCGGATGATGCCACTATGGACAAGCTGACAGCCAAGATCCGTTATCGCCAAAGTGATCAGGACTGCACATTAAGTAAAATGGATAATTCGAATTACAAAACCTCATTCAAAAAAGCACAACGTGCCATCACGCCTGGTCAGTCAATCGTTTTTTACCAAAACGAGGTTTGTCTTGGCGGTGGCGTAATCGAAGCCATGTATAACGAATAATACTCTACGGATAAAAACAAAAAAACATGCCCCATACAAAGTACGATCAAACTCTGGCCCTGGCCGGAATTTATCAGGCAGCATCGCTGGTCAAACAGATAGCCACTACCGGCAATGCTAACAATGCACAGATCGAATCAAGCATAGAAACACTGTTTCGTTTTGATGCAAACACCGTTGAAGAGGTCTATGGCAGTGTTTCTGGCGTTAGCCATGGCGTGAAAATTTTACGACAACACCTGGGCGACAAACCGTCAAGAGACATCGATATAACCAAGTACGTTATCTCATTAATCATGCTGGAAAAAAAGTTATCGCGTAATAACAGGATGCTTGAAGAGATAGATAAAAGACTTAAAAACATTGAATCACAATTTGATTTTTTTCCACTCAACCATGAAAATAATTTTTCAAAATTAGGCCAGTTATATAAAGACACCATCAGCACATTGGGGCCTAAAATAATTGTCAGTGGCGAACAGCCTTTCCTAAGTAACGAACGTAATGCCGATAAAGTGAGAGCGCTATTGCTCGCAGGCATCCGCTCTGCCGTATTATGGAGCCAGTGTGGCGGCTCACGCATGCAGTTTCTGTTCGGACGAAATACTTATGTCGATGAGTGCGAAAAAATTCTTGCGCGGATTTAATAATTCACAGTCAACCTGTTATAGAAACTGAAAAAATAGGTCAGTTATAACGCTGATAAATTACAAATATATTATTCGAGTGACTCAAGTAACAGCAGAGTTTCACCGCGAATAGCGTCAATTTCACCCATGATCAAATCCACATTCGCCTGTTTTTCATCCAGGCCTTCCCAGTTATCACCCCAGACTGCGAGCAATTCATCCGCTGCTGCAGGTAATGGTGGATACAGTATCCGAGAGAGATCTCGCACGGTTAAGACATAGGCCCAGCCAGTACGAGGATTACCTTTATCCAAACTGTCCTTATCATAATAACTATGAAAAACAACCTGTTGTAATTCGTTCAATTTGAGCAATATTTCAAATGAAGCTAAACGCTGATTTCTGTTCTCTTCAGTTTTCTCGTTACGCCAGGTGTTATAACTAAGACTACTAACCGCAATTATAATACTTACCAGGGCAACGGTATTTCGCTTTAGTTGATCAATAACACCATCACTAGTAGTAGTCATGATTCATCCTCTAACTTTCCTTAAATATCATTATGGAAATCAATGAAAACGATTTGTAACTTCCATGATTAATTCAAACGTTTTACAGTCACAGTTAACTTGCCAAAATTATTACCGTAGAAACGATTTAGATCATTAGCAAACAAGCATAGTTCCCCCGTATGGGCCGCTTTAACTTTTTTCTTTTTACCAATTTTGAATGCAGTATCATCGCTATTACCGATAGAACCACACAGGCAGAACCAGTCTGCTTTAGCGACTCGTCGAAATGGCTCTGTTGTTGCAATGGCAATCTCCTTTATGCCCAGTTTTACATCATCACGATTCCAACCATTGGCATCACATTCTATACTGGCATCTTTCCATGTTTGCTCTTCATTATTCACTTTCTTCACACTGATCTCATATTCTGTATTTTTTTCAAAATAGACACCAGTGTGATTGTATAAGTGGTGCGCAAATGCCACTGTTTTTGTTTCTTGACCAGCCGCTAAGATAGTCAACCGATTTAATATTTTTTCTTTATGTGCCACTATGCCATTAAAGTGACTGATACTTTCATCATCGTAAATGATTCTATGTGATACGCCTTTTAATGTCTGTGGTCTGTAGTTTCTATCGCCCGAAATTCTTTCTGCCACAGAATGATGCACTAATGGCTGACTATTGCTTAACTCATCATTTTCAATAACAACACAGGCTCTATCCGTCAGCGTGGCCCAGTCTATTAACGGGGTTCTTGATTGCTGATGACTTTTTCCAAATACGTTAGGATCAATGGAAACATCATCTTGTGTGATGCGATAAGAGACATCACTATCAACCAGCTCATCATAATTCAGTTCACTCGGTGAAGTAACGTTCACCTGCCATTCCAGATCATCGATCCAGTTCAGCATATAGCGAAGGCTTATATCAGCAAGACCATCATAGTAGTAACCACCGCCTACATCAGAATGTGCACCAGCAAACCAGAGTTCTTGTATTTTTATTTCACTGTTCATCAAGGTGGGCTGAAACGCTTTGCGTTTATCGTCCATCGACAGGCAGTGTAACGCCTGTTTTACATTCGATGGCAGTGTATGCCCATGTTCGAAAACGACCTCAGATTTTGGTCGTTCTGATCTTTTCATATTCGGCAGACCTATTGAGGCCACGGTATCGAATACCGCCTCAATAATATCTTTGCCACTGACTTTTTCATTGATGAGTGATGCAAATCTGCGCGCCAGTGCAGCGCCACGGCTAAATCCTGTTATCAGTACTCTATCGCCTGGTTGATAGTATTCCGCAAAATCATCTAACGCTGTTCTTAGTATTTTTGCGACATCAAATTTTTCTTTTGACAGTCCGGAGTTATATAAACGCTGGAAGAAGTTTCCGTAGGTACCGATACCACTGTAATAAAAACTAATCTGGCTGTTTGATTTGTCAGGCCTGTGTTTTTTTAGATCACCGCCACAAAGCAGATGAAATTTTAAGATATTGGTAATATTTTTGTCTTCGATACTACCTGCCTTACTAATTCCCTGGTCGGCAGCTTCCGGTTCATTAGATGTACCATCAAAATTAAAAATAATTAATTTTCCCATTGGTTCGCCCTCCCTATTTATCTTAGTTATAAAGTGAAACTATATTATGCACCAGCTTTTCGATTATTTCATTGCCGTCAGATATGCGCTGCCTTATCTCGTCCATAGAAATTATTTCTGATCGCTGATCAGCCTCATCACCCTTTCCTGCTGCCCAGTTCACGACAAGAGACAATGTGGCATAATTTATATCTAGTTCACGAGCTAAAGCGGCTTCAGGCATAGCCGTCATACCGACGATATCGCAGCCATCGTTCTGCATGCGTTTAATTTCTGCAATGGTTTCCAGCCGCGGACCCTGTGTTACACCATAGGTTGCCAGTGAGATACACTCCATGCCTTCCGTTTCTACCGCTGTTTGTAATTTCTTTCTTAAGGTTAGTTCGAAAGGATAACTGAAATCTATATGCTTTACCTCGCTTTCATTGCCGTCGTTATAGGTCTGCATGCGACCATAGCTATAATCAATTATCTGATCAGGTACTACCCATGTCATCGGTGACATCTTTTCTGTAATACCACCAACGGCTGTGATGGCGATGACATCAGTGACCTCAAGCATTTTAAGTACGTACATGTTAGCCCGGTAATTTATCTGATGTGGCGCTAGATGGTGAGAACTACCGTGACGGTTAAAATAAACCACTTCAAGATCAGCTATATTGCCTGAGACAAAAGTATCTGATGGTTGACCAAATGGTGTCTTTGTTCGTTCATCTGCCACTCTGCTAAGGTTGGTAAGTTCACCGAGCAGGCTACCGCCGATTATTGCTAGCTTCACTTATCGTCCTCTTCGAATGCGTATATCGAATCAAGCTGTCGATATTGTCCGTTATAGTCCATACCAAAACCGAAGACATATTTATCTTCTACCGTCAGTGCAATATTATCTGTGAGAGCTGCATCGATACAGTCGTGTGTGATACAGCGATTATGTTTTTTTCTTAGTAGTACAGCTGAAACAATAGTAGCTGCACCCTCGGATTCACAATACTGAATAATAGACTTTAATGTGTGGCCTTCATCGAAGATGTCATCCAGAATCAAAACTGTACGATCTTTCAATGGCGTAACCGGATATGCTTTCCACATTAGTTCGCCACCCGATGTCTGGTTATCATAACGAGTGGCATGTATGTAATCGATTTCTAACATACAATGCAGACGTGGGATTAACTGTCCGGAAAACACCAGGCCGCCCTGCATAACACACAGTACAACAGGTGTTTCATTTTTTAATTGCAGGTTGAGTTTATCTGCAAGCTGATCAAGCGCTGCTGTAATTTCACTATTATTAAAAACCAGTTTACAACCAACAGGAATATTTAACTCAGGCAATTTCAAATCCATCCCTTAGTCACTAGTACGTGAAAGTAACGGTGTTATCATCCATTGCTTCATCAATGACATAAGCTGCACCGACTCTCTCATCAATTTCTTCTAACAATTCTTCTCCCGCCATTTTCAGGGAGGTATTACAGACTTTAAAACTAACGCCGGCATGGTGAGCTTCATGGATGAGGTCGTACAGTGTACTGTGTGTATCCAGATTCACTTCGACTTTTTTAGCTACATCGACCAGCGCAAGTTGAGCTGATGTTCCAGTTAATACGACTTCTACATCGTGTGACAGAGCAGCAGCAATAGTTGCCTGGAATAATGGCGCATAACAGCCCTCAGGTTTTGCAGGATCTGAATTAGACATGACGATTAGTAATTTTTTCTTATTCATAATTTATCTCCATAGATGGAGTGGCTAAAAACTGCTCCTTGGCAACAGCTCCTGCGTTGCTCTAATAAGTTACATCCATGTAACGATGCATTTTCTGCACTTCCTACATCCTTGTAGGTCGGATACTGAGAATCTTCTTCGTGGCACAGATGCCACTTAGTAGAGCAATGCAGAAGCAATTGCCGAGGAACGATTCCAGTACCCTTCCACAGCATGTTAGTGTTTTAAAATTTTAATAGCTTATACATCCATTTCTAGTTCAGGCGAATCATTTAATGTAGCAACCTGTGCTGATACCTGCTGCCAGTGCCTATCCCGCTGCAACTGAGCCCAGCTGATATCACCTTCACCATGCATACGAACCAGACGTAGCTGTGATGTTGGGCTTACATAACCTTTCATATACTCGGCAGCTTCGATAGCACCGTCCAGATGATTGCATACCAGTGCCATATCACAACCTGCGGCTAATGCCGCCTCGGCTCGTTCACCATAACCGCCTGCAACGCAAGCGGCTTCCATGCTCAGATCATCGCTGAATATTACGCCCTGAAAACCCAAACGCTGGCGTAATATGTTACCTATCCAGAAAGATGAATAACCCGCTGGTTTTTCATCCACCTTATCGTATATAACATGCGCCGGCATAATGGCAGCCAGTTTATTTTCGATCATATACTGAAATGGGATAATGTCACTGCGCAATAATTCTTCTAACTCTCGATGATCAACTGGCATGGCAATATGTGAATCTTCAACAACGCCACCATGACCGGGAAAATGCTTCCCCACGGCCTTCATACCCGCTTTATTCATGCCATGCATAAAAGCGTAAGCCAGCGTTGCAACGGTTGCCGGTTTACTATGGAATGCGCGATCACCGATAACACCGCTTAGACCATGTGCCAGATCAAGCACCGGGGCAAAACTAAAATCGATACCGCAGGCACGCAGCTCAACAGCCATTAACCAACCTGATCTTTCTGCCAGCTGCCTGCCTTGTTCAAGGTCATCTTTAGCAATTCTTGCGTAGGTAGCTGCTGCAGGTATACGGCTAAAACCTTCACGAAAACGTTGTACCCGCCCACCTTCGTGATCAACAGCAATGAGTAAGCGGGGGGTCTTTATATCGTGAATCTCTGTAGCCAAAGCCGTTATCTGCGCTACCGACTCAAAATTGCGGGTAAATAAAATCACCCCACCAACTTCTGGATTCAATAGTAACTCTTTTTCTTTTTTGCTAATGGATGTCCCTTCAAGATCAACCATTAATGGACCGAGTGTCATGAATAACGCCTACTATTACATTGTAATCAAAAAAAGTATTTTAACCAATAATACGAAATACACCCAGGGTAATGCATTCATTTTTTAACGGAGTAAAAAACCTGTAGTCTCTGTGTCCTGAGATCTAGCAATATAAGTCAATTACATTTAATACCGCAAAATTGCATAATCTGCTTAATGTGCCGCTCTAAACCAGTAAAACTATGATCGCCGCCTTGTTCAATGATGCATCGAGCGTTTTTATATTTCAGCTCGGCTTCACGGTAATCCAGTGTTTCGTCACCGGTCTGTAACAGAATGAGGTAACGCTCCGCCTGGGTGATACTTCTCACATCCATGTCTTTTAATTGCTGAATATGTGACTCATCGAACTCCCAGCAACCTTCATCAAAGTAGAACTTATTTTCACCCAGATGCGCCCTTAATGTTTCATACGGTTTAACTGATGGGTTAATGAGTACTGCAGAGCCAGAATATTTTTCAGCGAGATAGGTCGCATAATAACCGCCCAGTGAACTACCGGCATAACTCAATTGGTGTTCATCTAGTGTTTCTTCGACTAACTGCTCCAGAAACAACCTGGCTTCTCCTGGTACAGACGGTATCTGTGGACAGATAAGCAAATCCAGGCAACCCCTTGCATGCATATAACGTGTTATCAGTTGTGCCTTATGGGATTGTGGCGAGCTGTTAAAACCATGCAGATAGAGTAATTTTCTTGTTTTCATTTGAGTAATAAAAAACCCTGCAAAACAAAGTCTTACAGGGTTTTTTTAGAAAAACATCAACGATGTTTAACTGGCAGCCATGTCTTTGAGTGCTTTTAATGGCAGAACTTTTACAACCTTACGAGCTGGTTTAGCTGCAACATCCATGAACTCACCAGGGCGGAAAGGATTAGGTACATTCTTTCTTGCTTTGGTTGCAGGTTTTTTATTAACTTTTATTTTTAATAAACCAGGCACTTTAAATTCACCTGCGCCACGGCTCTTAACATGACCATTGATGACATCACCTAATGAATCAAAAACCTTAGCAACTTCTTTACGTGCCAAACCGGTCTCTTCAGAGATGTGTGCATACAACTGTGTTTTTGTAAAAGCGTCTTTTATAGCTTTGATTTGCTTTTCTGGTGCTGCTGTTTTTTTAACCGCTTTTTTTGATGCAACTTTCTTTTTTACTACTTTCTTTTTAGTGACTTTCTTTTTTGCTGTTGCCATTATCTGGTGCCCTTTGATGATTGATATATTTTATTAGATGATTTTATATTTTTTATCAGAGAAGTATCTTCAATTTTTTATCTGGAAATCACTCTCTGATCTATATCTGGTGACATGTTTCTACACACAAATTTTACGTGCAAAAACTGTGGTGATGTTTTATATCTTATATCAAGCAAAGTAAATACTTTTTTTTAAAAAAAGTCATTTTTTACTACAAATACAGTAATAATATTGTTTTTAAGCAATTAATCTGTATTTGTGTAAACCATTACAACAGTATGTACAGCAATACCTTCTTCTCTACCGGTAAAGCCTAATTTTTCCGTTGTTGTTGCTTTGATGTTGATCTGTGAAACGGTAATACCTAACACTTCAGCGACTTGTTGACGCATCGTCTGAATATAAGGAGACATCTTAGGTGTTTGAGCGATAATCGTCACATCGATATTAGCGATTGAATAATTTTCCTGATGCAAAATATCATTGCATCGTGTCAATAAAAGCCGACTATCAATATTTTTGTACTTTTCATCGCTATCGGGAAAATGTTGGCCAATATCACCCGCAGCAACACTACCTAATAAAGCGTCACATAAAGAATGGATTAAGACATCACCGTCAGAGTGCGCGACAAAGCCATAATGGTGCGGAATTTTCACCCCGCCTAAAACGATAAATTCACCCTCACCAAAACAGTGCACGTCATATCCGTGACCTATTCGATACGCTGGCAACTGTGGCGTTTTATCTTTATTCATGGTCACGGCTCACTGATCTACCTGAGTTTGAAGGTACAAGCTGGCCAGACGTAAATCATCAGGGCGGGTAATTTTAATATTATCCTCATTTCCCTCAACCAGTCTGGGTGAAAATCCGGCTAACTCCATTGCCGAAGACTCATCGGTTACAGGCAGATTGTTTTTCTGTGCTGCTTCTAATGCATGTTTAAGACTTAACGCTGGAAAGTACTGAGGCGTTAATGCGTGCCACAGGTTCTCACGTTCGACGGTTTCATTAACCGTCGTTATTGCGCAATCATCTGTATTTTGTCGTTTCATGGTGTCTCGTACTGGCAAGGCAAGTAAACCACCGTCGTTATCAATAACGTCAGTGGCAAGCTTATTAATATCCTGCTGACGCAAACACGGACGCACGGCATCATGAACCATAACCCAGTCAGACTCTTTATTGAAATGCGGGTATTGAAACAATGCGTTTATTGCGTTTAATACTGAATCAGAGCGTTGCTTACCACCAGTGGTCTGTAATACCGGTTTGTTAGACGCAATCTGTATATCAGGCCAATACATATCATCAGACTGGAGTGCAACAACCAATCCAGAAATGTTTTTATTTTGTAGTAAAGCGTTAATGGTGTGTTCGATAACAGGACGTCCATTAAGCAACATATATTGTTTAGGTATATCCGACTGCATGCGTCTACCAATACCCGCTGCCGGCACGATTCCCCATATCGAATGTTTCATAGATTTTTACCGAAAATGTTCATTTGCGTTCATTTGCGGAAGATGAGTCTTTATCAGGTTCTATCACCTGATAGTAAACTTCACCCTTTTTAATCATGCCCATTTCACTACGAGCACGTTCTTCGATTGCGTCGAGTCCCTTCTTAAGGTCTTTTACTTCAGCATCCAGTGATGAATTACGTTCCTGTAATTGCTGTACTTCCGTTTTTACTTCTTCCACTTCATTCTGTAGTTGAATAACCTCTGGAATACCACCGTCCTGCAACCAGATTTTGTATTGTAACCAGATCAGCAAAACCAGTAATACAGAGGCAATAATTTTCACTGATCGTAGCTGCGGTCAATAACAGACCAGCTTAGCTCAGGTGTTTAAATGCAGATTTACCTGCATAAACAGCGTTACTACCCAGTGCTTCTTCGATTCGTAATAATTGGTTATATTTGGCGATACGATCAGAGCGTGATAATGAACCGGTTTTGATCTGGCCTGCACAGGTTGCCACACACAGGTCAGCAATCGTGCTGTCTTCTGTTTCACCAGAACGATGTGATATAACCGCAGTATAACCAGCGTCATGTGCCATATTAATCGCGTTTAAGGTTTCCGTTAATGTGCCTATCTGATTGAACTTGATCAAGATAGAATTAGCGATATTTTTATCGATACCCTGTTTCAGTATCGAGGTATTGGTAACGAACAGATCATCACCGACCAGCTGCACTTTATCACCCAGCTGTTTAGTCATATATGACCAGCCTTCCCAGTCGCCTTCATCAAGGCCATCTTCGATGGTGATGATCGGATATTTTTCTACCCAGCCTGACAGGTAATCAGTAAATTCTTCTGAAGTGAACGTTTTGCCTTCAGATGCCAGGTTGTAAACACCGTCTTTATAAAATTCAGAACTGGCCGCATCCAGACCCAGATAGATATCTTTACCTGCAACGAAACCCGCTTTTTCGATCGCTTCAAGAATGACTTCAATCGCTTCTTCATTAGATGAAAGATCAGGTGCAAAACCGCCTTCATCACCGACCGCTGTATTCATGCCTTTGGCATGCAGAACTGAACGTAAGGTATGAAACACTTCAGCGCCGTAACGTAAAGCTTCTTTAAAACTGGGCGCACCTACTGGAAGAATCATAAATTCCTGCAGGTCGACGCTATTATCTGCATGCTCGCCACCGTTGATGATGTTCATCATCGGTACTGGCATTACGTATTTGCCTTCGCCTAAATGTACATATAGCGGTTCGTTATTTTCGTTGGCCGCGGCATGCGCTGCCGCCAACGAAACCGCTAAAATAGCATTGGCACCTAAACGTTCTTTCGTGTCAGTACCATCGAGCTCGATCATTTTAGTATCTAGTGCAAGCTGGTCCTGACCATCCATACCCAGCAGAGCGTCGCTGATCTCGGTATTAACGTTGTTTACCGCTTTAGTGACACCTTTACCCATGTAACGTGATTTGTCGCCGTCACGTAATTCTAGCGCTTCACGCGCGCCAGTTGATGCACCCGATGGCACTGCCGCACGACCAAAAGCACCACTTTGTAGTGTGATTTCAGCTTCTAGTGTAGGGTTGCCACGTGAATCAAGAATTTCACGGGCATGTATTTTTGTAATGTTGGACATTGTTGTACCTTAACGTAAATTATATTTCAAAATTCTTTAAACGTGTGCAGGCGTAAATTCATTAGAATCTATTTTACCTGTATCAATTTTTATTACAGTTCAAGTTCGTGCATAGTGTTATTTTTTACCGTGGCATCTATCTGCATCAAAACAGATAACAGTGATTCCATCTTTTGTAACGGCCAGGCATTCGGGCCATCACTTAAAGCATTCGCTGGGTCAGGATGTGTTTCCATAAACAGACCCGAGATACCAGCAGCAACCGCTGCACGTGCTAATACGGGTATATGTTCACGCTGACCGCCAGACGATGTGCCCTGGCCACCCGGCAGCTGTACTGAGTGCGTGCCATCATATACCACAGGGCAGTTACTTTCGCGCATGATGGCCAGTGAACGCATATCAGAAACCAGGTTGTTATAACCGAATGAGACACCGCGTTCACAGGCCATGATATTCTCATTACCGGTGGAACGTGCTTTATCGATCACGTTTTTCATATCACCCGGTGCCAGAAACTGGCCTTTTTTGATATTCACCGGTTTACCGGTCGCAGCAACCTTTAGAATGAAATTTGTCTGACGACATAAAAATGCTGGCGTCTGCAAGACATCGACCACACTAGCAACTTCATCCATGGGGGTATCTTCATGCACATCGGTCAATACCGGCACACCAACTTCATCTTTTATTTTTTGCAAAATACGCAGACCTTCTTCTATGCCAGGGCCACGAAAACTTGTACCGGAAGATCGGTTGGCTTTATCAAAGGATGATTTATAGATAAAAGGAATACCCAGTTTTGAAGTGATTTCTTTTAATTGTGTCGAAGTATCCATCGCCATCTTTTCACTTTCAATGACACAGGGACCGGCGATCAAAAACAGCGGTTTGTCGAGACCTACTTCAAAATCACAAAGTTTCATTTAGTATTCCTATGCTGATAAAAATCAGGCAATAGCCTCAGCAACTTCTGTTGCGCTGTGCTGATGTGCTAATGCCGCTTTTATGTAATCAGTAAATAATGGGTGGCCTTTTCTTGGCGTTGAAGTAAATTCAGGATGGAACTGACAGCCGAGGAACCATGGATGCGCTAGCGGACCTTCTTGAGGTAGTTCTACCATCTCCATCAGATTACCATCGCTCGACTTACCACCGATGACCAGACCCGCATCCGTTAATTGTTTTAGATAATGATTATTAAATTCGTAACGGTGACGATGACGTTCGATAATAGAGTCGTTACCGTAAGCCGAACGTGCCAGCGTGCCTTCCAGTAACTGACAGGTCTGGCCACCTAGACGCATGGTGCCACCCAGATCTGAATCGGCATCGCGTTTTTTTACACGACCATCTTCATCCTGCCACTCGGTAATTAAAGCGATAACCGGGTGAGTGGTCGTGCTGCTAAATTCACTGCTATGAGCATCGGTTAACCCGGCAACATGGCGCGCAAATTCTATCACTGCCAGCTGCATACCCAGGCAGATACCGAGATAAGGAATTTTGTTTTCTCGCGCATACTGAATGGCTGCGATCTTGCCTTCGATGCCACGATCACCAAACCCGCCAGGCACTAAAATTGCATCCAGTCCTTCCAGGGAAGACATATTTCCCGATTCCAGTACGACAGAATCGATATAACGAATTTTTACTTTTGCATTATTATGGATACCAGCGTGGGACAATGATTCATTGAGCGACTTATACGACTCGGTCAGTTCAACATATTTGCCAACCATTCCCACGGTAACTTCATGCGCAGGGTTAGCCATCACATCAACGACTTTTTGCCAGTCAGACAGATCAGTAGGTTTAACATCTAATCGCATACGATCTACTATGATGTCATCAACACCCTGATCATGCATCCATTGTGGAAGTTTGTAAATATTGTCCAGATCCATCGCTGATATAACAGCGTTCGCAGGTACATTGGTAAACAGGGCGATTTTTTTACGTTCTTCTTCCGCGAGTAACCGTTCAGAACGACATAGTAATAGATCGGGCTGGATACCGATGGAACGTAATTCTTTTACCGAATGCTGAGTCGGTTTGGTTTTAACTTCACCCGCCGTTTTAATATATGGCACCAGTGTCAGATGCATGAACATGGCATGCTCTCTACCCAGCTCTACACCCATCTGACGGATAGCTTCCATAAATGGCAGTGATTCGATATCACCGACTGTACCGCCAATCTCGACCATTACGATATCCGCATCACCAGCTCCCGCTTTGATGCGTCTTTTGATCTCATCGGTAATATGTGGAATAACCTGAACGGTGCCGCCTAAATACTCACCACGACGTTCTTTGCGAATCACGCTTTCGTAGACTTTACCGGTAGTGAAATTACTGGATTTACCCGTGCGGGTACTAACAAAACGTTCATAGTGACCAAGATCCAGATCAGTCTCAGCACCGTCTTCGGTGACAAAAACCTCACCGTGCTGGAATGGACTCATGGTTCCCGGATCCACATTGATGTATGGATCAAGTTTCATCATCCGAACTTTCAGACCACGGCTTTCGAGGATGGCGCCAACGGCAGCAGATGCGAGTCCTTTGCCCAATGAAGAAACCACACCACCGGTAACAAAAATATATCGCGTCATGAATAACTGGCCCTGGTCGCTGTGAAAAAGCTAAAAAAATGTTTGAGAAAGAAAAAAATGACGTGACCCGAACAATAATCTCGTGGCTTCATCACCTGCATCTGCTCGGGCGGTAATTCTAGCAAAATCAGCAGATAGCGACAACGAAAACATTGATTTAATATAGAATTCCCCAAACTATCCCGAAACTAAGTAGATATAAAATAATCACAGGTCGACAAAGCGCTTTATACACCCTGCACATGGCTTTAACTGAACATTACAAAACTTCCTTAAAACAACCTGACATGGTTCATGACGCCGCGCAGGAACAGGCCATTTTCAAGCTTGAAGTACTTAGCCGTAGATTAATAGCGCGCAATAAGAGCCCTGTACTGAATTTCCTGAGGCAGTTCTCACTACTGCAGATGCTTATACAGAAACACCAGCCACAGCCGGCACAGGGTTTATATCTATGGGGTGGCGTCGGTCGTGGCAAGAGCTGGTTGATGAATCTGTTTTACGAAGAACTGGCCATCGAAGAAAAAAATCGCATCCACTTCCATCACTTCATGCTCGATATTCATGAAAAACTGAGCACCCTAAATAAGCAAAAAAACCCCCTGCAACACATAGCGAAACAACTGGCAAAAAAATATAGAGTGATATGTATTGATGAATTTATTGTCACCAACATTACCGATGCGATGATACTGAGCGAATTACTTCACTCCCTGTTTAAACATGAGGTCTGCCTGGTGGTTACTTCCAACCGTGTACCGGATGATTTATACCTCAACGGTCTGCAACGTGAACGTTTTTTACCAGCCATCGAATTAATAAAAACACACACCGAAGTATTCCATCTAGATGGTGGCATTGATCACCGAAGCGCACTACTTGAACTTTCCGATGTTTATTATTTTCCTGTTGTTGAAGACACATTTCAACAAATAACACAAAGAATGCAGGAGCTATCAATAACACCCGTCATTAAAAACAGAACACTGAACATTCTAAAACGCGAAATTAAAACCATTCGCTGTAGCGATGAAATCGCCTGGTTTGATTTTGAAACTATCTGCTCAGCACCTAGAGCAGCTCAGGATTACATCGAACTGGCACAGCAATTTAATACCATTATTGTCAGTAATATTCCGATAATGGATGAATTTAGCGATGATAAGGCACGTCGTTTCATATACTTGATTGATGAGCTATACGATAGAAATGTAAAACTCATTGCCACCGCAGCAGCTGAACCCGAAAAACTGTACCAGGGAAATATGTTAGAATTTGCCTTCCATCGAACAAGCAGTCGGTTAATCGAAATGCGGTCACATCACTATTTAAGCCAATCGCACGAGCCTTTTTAATGAACCCCGAGCTTTCAAAAAATGCCCTGGATAAGATCGAAACACTCTGTGCTGACGGTTGCTCTGAGGTTAATCAATTATTGCACAGGGCAAAAAATGGAAGCTGCCTGGATGAACTGTCGGAGTTTAGCCATTCTGAGATTAAGCAGATCCTGGATGAACTAGACAAGATCATGTCTGTTTATGAAAAGCGAGATTAATCGTTAGATTCCAGTTCCTCTACCAGCGTTTCTTTAGCTATCATTTCGGGGGTCTCAAAGCTTAGAGGACCCAAAACACCACTACGTATCTCATGGATCAAAATTTCAGACGCGCGCTGTATATCGATAATACCGCCAGCTCGTAAACAGCCACGCCTTCGGCCTAACTCTTCCAGTAATTCAATGCCTGTTTCCGGACATTGTTTTAATTTATAGCGATCAACAACCCGGTCACCATAAGCATCGATCAGGTAATCCGCGGCAAACACTGCAATATCCTCAAAATCGATAGCGGTGTTTTTTATCGCACCGGTAATGGCCAAACGATAACTGCTGTTTTCATTGACTATCTTCGGCCACAGAATTCCCGGCGTGTCAGAAAGCGCAATGTCATCCTGCAGGATAATGCGTTGCTGTGCAGACGATACCATTTTAGTCACTGCAGGCTCATCACCCACTTTCGCCAGTGTTTTACCTGCCAGGGTATTGATCAGTGTGGACTTACCGACATTGGGAATCCCCATGATCATGACGCGTATATATTTAACCGCACCGCCACGTCCAGGCAGCAACTTGCGGCACAGCTCCGGCAAATTTCTTGTTCTCGATTTATCCTGAACAGACAGGGCCTGCGCTTTTACGCCCTGTTCTTTTTCAAAATGCTGCAGCCACATTTTGGTGATTTCAGGGTCAGCCAGATCACTTTTATTTAGAATTTTTATGCAGGGACGATGCTGTCGCAGTTCAGCGACCATAGGGTTCTCACTACTAAAAGGGATACGCGCGTCCATCACCTCGATCACCAGATCGACATCAGACATGGTCTCTTTGATTATGCGGCGGGCTTTGTTCATATGCCCGGGATACCACTGAACTGCCATAATGTTTACTGCGTTGCGAATGAAAATGAAGTTTATCGTAGATATCTGTGTTTAGTAAGACATGCACGAGCTAACTATGACTTTAACAAAAGAAACATTTTACCGCGCAGGCGCAGAGGCGCAGAGGAAACAATAGATAATGTTTTTAAAACTCAGCGTTTCTCGACCTCTGCGGTTAATTCTGATTATTCACGCATGGCATGTTCAACAGCCACAGCGCTCATGTTCACCAGGTTGCGCACGGTAATCGCCTGTGCAACGACGTGGGCAGACTTTGACATGCCCATCAAAATGGGTCCTATAGTTACGCCACCACCCAGTGTTTTTAATAATGTGACCGAAATATTAGCGGCATCAGCGCTTGGCATAACCAATAAGTTTGCCGTGCCTTTTAATCTTGAGTCTGGATATAATCGATTTCGTATTTTTTCATTCAATGCGGCATCAGCATGCATCTCACCTTCTACTTCAAGTTCTGGAACCGTCTCATGCAAAATAGCCAGTGCTTCTCTCATCTTCACTGCAGACTCATCGTCCGATGCACCGAAGTTTGAATGTGAAACCAGTGCGACTTTAGGCTCGATGCCAAAAGATCGAATTTCTTCTGCCGCCAGCAAGGTTGTTTCTACCAGTTCTTCAGCCGTTGGATTTTTTGTGACGTGTGCATCACAGATAAAAACGGTCTGTGCCGGCAGCAGGTGTGCGACCAGGGTGGATGCCTGCTGTATACCCTCTGCCTTATCGATGACATCAAGGATATTGCCAAGGCTTCGCGTAAAACCTCCAGAAACACCGGCGATCAT
The DNA here is from genome assembly GCA_913065105.1 of uncultured Gammaproteobacteria bacterium. GTDB lineage: Bacteria > Pseudomonadota > Gammaproteobacteria > SZUA-229 > SZUA-229. Next base: position 105,053 of record CAJXZZ010000001.1, read on the forward strand.
GGCATCCGCATCACCCAGTTTTACCATCAGGGCAGCCAGGATCGTGTTGCGGTTTCGAACGATATGTTTTGCTCCGCCGGGTGTTACCCCTTTTCTTCCCATTAACTGGTGATAATAAACCGCGTAATCAGCAAACAGGGGATTATGCTGTGGGTCTATAATGTCAACATCAAAACCGTCTTTTATACGCAAACCAAGTTCGTCGATATTTGCAATGATGACATCACGATTACCAATTAACACAGGTCTTGCTATCTCATTATCGACCACCTGCTGCGCTGCCTGTAATACCCGTTGAGTCTCACCCTCGGCATAAACCAGCTTTTTATCGCTACCTTTGGCACGCTCCATAACCGGCCGCATAAAACTGCCGGAACGATAAACAAAGTCCAGTAATCTTTCACGGTAATCCTCAAAATCTTTTATCGGACGCGTTGACACACCACTATCCATAGCCGCCCTGGCAACAGCCATCGATAGTTCAACGACCAGCCGAGGATCAAAAGGTTTTGGAATTAAATATTCGGCACCGAACTTATCTGGTTTACCCCCATAGGCCTGTAATACAGCGTCTGATACCTCTCTCTGCACAAGATTGGATAATGCATTGACACAGGCCAGCTTCATTTCTTCATTGATGGTGGTGGCTCCAACATCCAGCGCACCTCGAAAGATGAAGGGGAAACATAAAACGTTATTCACCTGGTTGGGATAGTCCGAGCGCCCGGTACAGATCAAGGCATCAGGCCGTACCTGTTTAACAAGCTCCGGTAAAATTTCTGGTACCGGATTGGCCAAAGCCAGGATCAATGGTTTGTTTGCCATCTTCATCAACATATCCGGTTTAACAACATTCGCCGCGGATAAACCAAGAAATACATCGGCATCTACCAGTGCTTCCTGCAGGTTTCGCGCTTTGGTCGCAGAGGCATAAACTTCTTTCCATTGATCCATGTCCTCCTTACGTCCTTTATAAACGACACCCACCCTGTCCGTGACAATAATATTCTTAACAGGTAAACCCGCACTGACTAACTGATTCAAACACGCCAGTGCTGCTGCACCCGCTCCAGACGTCACCAGTCGAATCTGTTTTAGATCTTTAGCGACCACTTTTAGACCGCTAAGTATCGCTGCGGTAACGATAATTGCAGTACCGTGCTGATCATCATGAAATACAGGGATATGCATACGTTCACGCAAACGCTGCTCGATTTCAAAACATTCCGGTGCTTTTATATCTTCAAGGTTGATGCCGCCAAATGTTGGCTCCAGGGCTGCTACGGTATCGATAAACTTGTCGATGTCCGGCTGATCAATTTCGATATCAAAAACATCGATGTTAGAAAAACGTTTGAACAGTACCGCTTTACCTTCCATCACCGGTTTAGAAGCTAACGGCCCGATGTTTCCCAGACCAAGTACGGCAGTGCCATTGGTGATAACACCAACAAGATTTGATCGAATAGTATAATCAGCGGCTTTTGTCGGATCAGCATGAATGGCCATACAGGCAGATGCAACGCCGGGAGAATAAGCTAGAGATAAGTCATGCTGTGTTGTCAGTGGTTTGGTTGCGCTGATCTGCAACTTCCCCGGGGTGGGGAACTGATGGTAATCAAGCGCATCCTGATCGTTATTTTTCAGGTTTTTATTCTTATTATCGTCGGCCATACTGTTACCATTTTTTGTGAGCATTTAACTGTTTTATAGACGAAGTAAGCAAAGGTTGGTTCATTTACGAAATATATGAAACAATGCGCATATTATAACGTCGTTGCAAAGGTAGATTGGTTACCTCCTGCAGATAGACGAGAAACTCAACACGATTTCACAAAAAAATGAAAACAATTAACTTGCCTTATCTCAGTCTAGCTTTAGGACTGTTTCTGCTAGTAGTGATAACCAGAGGCAGTGAAGCAGACAGCAGTGGTGCCACTGCCCTGCCATTATTAACCCTGCTCATCATTAACGAATGTGCTTTTTTCTTAAACCTCGCTGGCAGTTTTATCGGCATTAAATACCTTAAATCCATTAATTTTAATATCCGCCTTAAACCTTTATACACGATCACTACGGTGTTATGCGTTTTACTAACGATGCAATTCACCTTACTCGGCATTAAACTTTGGCCACTATAAAAAAGACAAACTCTTTATGACTAATAATGACATCCTGCGCCGTATCCGCTACATCTTCGATTTAAACGATACAAAAATGATTGCCATATTCGACCTGGCCGATTGCAAAGTAACGCGTGAACAGATCAGCGACTGGTTGAAAAAAGATGACGACCCGGCGTATAAAGCCTGTGACGACACTCAGCTAGCTATTTTTCTCAATGGTCTGATCAACCATAAACGTGGCAAAAAAGATGGCCCGCAACCGACACCAGAAAAAAAGTTAAACAACAACATTATTTTCAGAAAACTAAAGATCGCATTAAATCTAAAAAATGAAGACGTGCTGGAGATTCTACAACTGGCCGAATTACGCATCAGCAAACACGAATTAAGTGCATTTTTCCGCAGAGAAGATCATAAACACTACCGTGTCTGCAAAGATCAGATCTTACGAAATTTTCTAAAAGGTGTGCAGCTTAAATATCGTCCAGCAGCAAAACCAGATGCTGATTTCTCATGGGATTAGGAGCATTAAACACTGCCATCCTGAGCAATAGTGAAGACTTTTAAATTCGGAATATAAAACCATAGCAACAACGTGAACACTAAGACCATCACACTATTCTCCGGCCCATTAGCTGCACTGCTAATGTATTTTCTGATCATCAATACATCCGCAGCAGCTAACAACACGGCTTTGGCTATCACCGCCGCCGTTGCTATATTATGTGTTGTCTGGTGGATCTTCGAACCGCTACCCATCCCTGTCACTTCTCTGCTACCTCTCGCTATCTTTCAGATAAGCGGCGTACTCACTGCTAAAGAAATCGGCCAGTCTTATGGTAGTCCGCTGATCCTGTTATTGCTCGGTGGTTTTATCCTGTCCAAAACGATGGAACGAAGCGGTACACATCTACGTCTCGCCCTGTTCATGGTCAATCTATTTGGTAGTACCAGTAGTAAACAGCTGGTACTCGGTTTTATGGTCACCGCAGCCATTTTAAGTATGTGGATATCCAATACCGCCACCACCTTAATGCTGTTACCAGTAGCATTGGCAGTAGCCAATCAGGCCAAGGACAAACAGCTCGCTGTACCGCTGATGTTAGGCATTGCATTTGCCGCCAGTATCGGTGGCATTGGCACACCCATCGGCACGCCACCCAATCTGGTCTTCATGCAAGTGTATGAACAGCAGTTCAATAAAAACATTGGTTTTACTGAATGGATGAGCTGGGGCATACCCGTGGTACTGTGCATGATCCCCATAACCTGGTTATGGCTAACCAGAAAACTCAGCTACACGGGTGGTTTCGAGATGCCTGACGTAGGCAGATGGAGCACGACAGAAAAACGTGTAATGACAGTCTTCGTTCTGACGGCAAGCGCATGGATAACGAGGAAAGAACCTTTTGGCGGCTGGAGCAACTGGCTGGATTTACCGAATGCAAATGATGCCTCTGTGGCATTGATTGCGGTGATACTGATGTTCATCATATCCGATGGTAAAGGTAAAGGTGAAAAACTGCTCGACTGGGAAACAGCTGTAACGATTCCCTGGGGCATCCTTTTATTATTTGGCGGCGGCATCACTTTAGCCGCAGCATTTGGCGCTTCCGGTTTGAGCGCAACCCTCGCCGAAAACCTATCCGATTTATCAAGCTTGCCTGTCCTGCTGATGATATTTATAATCTGCCTGGGAGTTACATTTTTAACAGAAACGACCAGCAATACCGCAAGCACAGTTTTATTAATGCCGGTATTAGCAGCTACTGCTATAGGTTCAAACATAGACCCTAAATTATTAATGATACCTGCTGCCATCAGTGCCAGCTGTGCTTTTATGATGCCGGTAGCTACGGCGCCAAACAGTATTGTTTATGCCAGCGGTTTTTTTACTACCAGGAAAATGGCTAGTGAAGGTATCATTTTAAATGTTAGTGGAGCGATTATTATAACAACGCTCTGTTATCTTATTCTGGTCTAGTCCTTTAAAAATAAAATCACTTACAATTAAGAAAAATTGCTTACGTTCACCGGGATTTAAATTTATGTCACACCAACAATTCGACACAGCCATCACACTTATCGACGCGGCCAATAGCGAAGATCCAAATCTGGAAATAAGTGACGGCAAAGACTGGCCGAAGGAGCTGCTTTACTCTCACCGCATGTCTGACATGCTCGAACGCTATGACGCTGATGCTGACGAGGCGCAACGGCTGTCTGTCCGTGCTCAACATATCCAACGTTGGCAATCACCGCGCAGTAACTACCCGATGAATCGTAAAGGCTACTATCAGTGGCGTACTGATCTTTATAAATTTCATGCAGAGACTACCGCTGACCTGCTAGTAAAAGCTGGTTATAACGATGAGGTTATCGAGCGCGTGAAACAGGCAGTGGGTAAAAAGTCGATAAAGTCTAATCCGGACACCCAGCTACTAGAAGATGTTATTGCGCTGGTATTTATCGAACATTACATGTTGGGTTTTGCATCCAGGCATCCAGAATACAGCGAAGACAAATGGCTCGATATCATTGCCAAAACATGGAAAAAAATGTCAGATCGGGCGCAACAATTCACCCTCGATGGACATATCACACTACCCGAATCACTGGTCCCACTGATTCAGAAAGCAGTAGCCAGATAAAATCTGGCCATGTGTGATTTCTATAGCTTATAAGACGTTCTTATAATTCAGCATCATGATAAATATTCTGCACATCATCCAGATCATTTAGCATGTCTATAAACTTATCAAACATTTCTACATCATCACCTGTTATAGGCGTACTGCCTTTTGGCAGAAATTGAATTTCATCCACATCAAAGTCAAGCTCACCAAATGCTTCCATTAAAGCTTTCTTGACCTTAAAATATTCCGTATTAGGCGCAAATATTGTTATTTTTCCATCGTCATTCTCAATATCGGTGACATCGACGTCAGCCATTAACAATGCTTCTAGAGCAGCCTCTTCATCATCACCTTTAAATGACAGAATGCATGCATGATCAAACATGTGACTGACGGTCCCTTCGGTGCCAATCTTACTTTTTGTTTTAGTAAAACACTGGCGCACATCGCCAAAGGTACGGTTGGGGTTATCGGTCAGGCAATCGACGATCACCATACAACCACCCGGACCAAATCCTTCATAACGAGCGACGGAAAAATCTTCACCACCCGCACCCTGGGCTTTACTGATGGCTTTTTCGATGACATGGCTTGGTACCTGATCTTTTTTTGCACGTTCGATCAGGCCTCGCAAGGCCAGATTACCGTCTGTATCAGAGCCACCCTCTTTAGCGCACATATAGATTACACGGCCATATTTACTGTAGACCTTGGCTTTAGCGTCGGACGTTTTAGCCATCGACTCTTTGCGGTTCTGATAGGCTCTGCCCATTACGCTTATGCTCCGTTGAAAAGGGTTAAAAATACAAAGTTTACAGATAAGTCTCCATATTTGGAATCCCATCAGATACCTCAAAATTATCATGTTTAGGAGAGATTAATTATTAATTTACGCATACTCCCCTTTTAGTTTCAAAACTGTTAGGCTATGGGGGTGTAACACACTAATTAACTAATTTAAATTCAGGTAAAAGTTTTATGGCTACAGGTACTGTAAAGTGGTTTAACGAATCCAAAGGTTTTGGTTTTATTTCTCAGGACGACGGCGGCGCAGACGTATTCGTTCATTTCAATGCAATTCAGGGTGAAGGTTTCAAAACTCTAAATGAAGGTCAGGCTGTTACCTTTGATGTTGAGAACGGCCCTAAAGGTCTACAGGCTAGCAACGTTATGCCTAAGTAGGACTTATCGGAAATACCGATATAAAAAACCTCGCCTCGGCGGGGTTTTTTTATGTATCATGATTTGCTTAATCTTCAATGTTCAAAGAATGCATCTATCATGGAAAAACCCACACTGCTCATTACCGTTATAAGTAGCTTACTTTTACTCTGCAGCTATTCAGCCGATGCTGAAATCTACAAATGGATAGATGAACAGGGCAAGGTACACTTTACCGACAACCCGCCCAGTAACAAACAAGCTGAAGAAGTTAAACTCAAGATCAATACTTATTCTTCTGTAGAAATAAAACCGCTCGTAGAAAGACTGGGAAAGGCGAACAAGGTGGTTATGTATAGTGCTGAGTGGTGCGGCATTTGCAAACAAGCAAAACAATATTTTAGAAAAAATAATATCGCTTACGTTTCTTACGATGTTGAAAAAAGCAGAACCGGAAAAATGGACTTTAAATTACTGGGCGGCAAAAGCATTCCTGTCATAATAGTTGGTAACAAAAGGATGAACGGCTTTAATATTTCAAAATTTGATAAGTTATATAAAGACCAGAAGAAACAGAATGCGACTGAAGGTTAAACCTACTCTGGCTGCCCTATCCCCATTTCGTCTTGTCTATTGACCTGAGTCAATAATATCCATGCTCATCTGAATAGAATAAAGATAGGAGGTGGATTATGTCATTACTAACGATAACAATTATTTTAGCTCTAATAGCTACCATTATTACCCTCGTATGGGGTGTTGGCTCGATGGCCATGGGTGGGGCCTATGATGAAAAACACAGCGAGCAGCTGATGTTTACGCGGATTGGTATCCAGGCATTTGCCTTTGTTATGTTATTAGTTGCGGTTTACCTTACTGTCGCCTGACGCTGGTTCGGACATCTGGGGTTATCACCGATGACGAAAGTCATCGGAGAGGAGTTTTCGCACTCAGGAAAAGTATCAGGCTAGGTCTATTCACCGTCCATTCCCCTATTCACTGCACTAAGCAAATCTCAATGCCTGTGATATCAGCCCGATTTTATTTAATATGATTATGTTTTATAAGTATCATTTAAATTTGTATCTATAATCTAATTAAATTAATCACGGCTGCTTAGACAATCACAGGCGCCTAAAGCAAGTATTAAGGGGGTTAAAGATGGCAATGATCATACAAACGATAGATGGCGTAGTCACAAACAAATTTGATGTCGGCCAAACCGCGCTTACATTTGGACGAACAACCGATAATCAGATACAGATTGATGATCTGGCCGTCAGCAATGAACATGCCCAGGTTATTTGCGAAGCCAATTCAAAAGGCGATGACGTTTATTTCCTCGAAGATCTTGGCAGTACAAATGGGTCTTTTATTAACGAACAAAAAATAACGAAACAACAGTTACATCATAAGGACAGTTTACGTATTGGCTGGAATGTTTTTACCTTCATCGATGAAGACGAGGTAGATCTTGAAAAAACCAGTAAAATCAAAAAAAGCTGGATACCGGGCATATACTATTCAAAATAGTAGATGTCGATCGCTAATCTGGCAGCAAACATGAGACATTGCATCTGAATAATTACTGCTGTGTTAACGCTGTGACATTGTAAGTAGCTGCTTCCAGGCAGACAAAACTGATTCTTCCACGTCCAAATTTTTATCGCGTCTCAACTCCTCTGGTATTTTTTTAAGATAAATAACACGATCAGGGTGACCTTTAGGAAACTCTGCCAGTTGATCAAAAAACAGGAATCCGTTTACCGGCACATTGGGTATACAGGCTGAAATTGCCTTTATCTGACAGTCAAGATCGCCCAACGGGTTTTTGAAACGGTAGCTTTTCTGTCCCAACATCTGCGTCCAATCATCGATATTATCGGCACAAAATATTTTACCCGGATACTGCTTGTAGACCAGCAAAGTGATGCCGTCATGGCGCAAGATTAGTCTATCAATAGTGAAATAATTACCCAAACCATCGGGCCATTGAAAGTTTGTCTTTTGTTTAAAACCCAGTCGATTCAGGCGATAACGTGTTTTGAAGTTCAGCCAGATGTGTTTGATTTTTCTGCGATTCAGCAAAACAACAGCAAGTAAACTTATGACCAATGCAACAGAAAATGCATACGGCTCTATTATTAGATTAACTGTTTGAAATATATCATTAATAGTCATGCAAATTTAAGGACTAGCCTTTCCATATAAACCATTCTTGAAAAATGAGAGATACTGATTTTAGCATGTTTGAAAACCACTCCGTTTATGGGTACTTTTAACACCAACTTAGCTGCTTTTCTGCTATTTAAGCATAAAATCACTACCCACAATGCCATCAAAATATCACCAGAAATAATGAAGTCATTTAATAATATTGCTATATAATTAAACACTTATTATTAATTAGCATCTTGTAATATTTTTTGTTGGCGGTATTGAGTCTAAGGATTCCCTATATTTTTCCGAAGTCTCAACAAAATGATTACCCATATAACCAATTATTTCAACCGGGCTGCTCACTAACATCAGGTATTTAATTATGTCAGAAAAAAAATCCGAAACAAAAACAACCACAAAGAAAAAAGTTGTTAAAAAAGCAGTACCAGCGAATGAAACCCAGCTAAAAGAAACCACGGTCAAAAAAGCAGCGAGCATCAAAAAAAAATCTGCGCCTAAAACTGCAACAAAAAAAGCTGAGGTCGATCAAAATATTATGCCGACCATACAGGCCATTGTAGAAGAAATGGCTCAGGATCGTGAAAGCCGAGACAAACAGATCTCTTCGCTAATCAATGAAGTTCGTGATGGTTTCGGTACCCTGTCAGACAAGACCAACACACAAGGCAAAGAACACGAAAAAGAAATGACTGGTCTCTACCAGTCGCTACAAAATGCTTTTGGCAAAATCAAAGAAGGTAGCAGTAAGAGTGAGGACCGGAACCTGACTATTTTTAAGAGTCTGTCCGACTCGATCATGAAGGATCATGAGCAAACGTTGATGGAAGTCCATGAGCAGGAAAAGCTTCAGGACATGAAAATAAAATACATGGAAAAAATGCAGGAACAACGGTCTGGACGAAATCGTTTGATCGCTATTCCTGGTATGATTATCGCCATCATTAGCATTTTTTACATGTTTAACATTGTAACCATCATGGAATCAGCTATGACCAATATGTCACAGGACATGCACAAGATTCAGTTATCGGTCGGTAATATGTCAGAAAATGTAGCGACCATAAGCCAGGACACATCGAGTATGAATACTAATATGCAGCAACTTAATGGCAACATGAATCAGATGAGTAAAGACCTTAATGTAATGACAAATAATGTCGCGCCAGCAATGCAAGGTATGCGCAATGTAATGCCATGGGCACCTTAAACAGAGTCACTAAATTTAATCCATAAAGTTTGTCGCCGTAAAAAAGCTCGGCGCATAATGTTTCTGATTTTAGTAAACATTGTGCACCGAGCTTTTTTATCGAACAATGAATAACGAAAGAAAAATTTCATCTCAAAGCTACGACACGTATCAACATTGAGATGGAGGCCCATGGTAACGAAAACAGAGATTCTCAATTTAAATCTATATATAGCTATACAGTCAATGGAGCAGAGACTTTCCTGACACATTCGCTTTTCATTGCTAAAATGACGTCCAAACCTACACTGGATAATCATTTTGACTCAACTTGCGTTTTCATCTCTTAAGCTACATGCCGATCTTCTAAAAAATCTATCGTCTCTTGGTTATGAGGTGATGACACCCATACAGGCACAGAGTCTACCTCATATTCTAGCGGGCAAAGATGTCATCGCTCAGGGACAGACCGGTTCAGGTAAAACAGCTGCATTCGGGCTTGGTTTACTGGAAAAGTTAGAAGTAAAACGCTTTCGCATCCAGTCTTTGGTGCTCTGTCCTACGCGAGAACTTGCCGACCAGGTAGCCAAAGAAATTCGTCGACTGGCTCGAAGCATTCATAACATAAAGACGTTAACCTTATGTGGCGGCATGCCCTTTGGCCCACAGGTTGGCTCTCTTGAACATGGCGCCCATATTATTGTTGGTACTCCCGGTCGTATAGAAGAACACTTGCGCAAAGGCACGTTAAAGCTGAATGATTTGAAGATACTGGTGCTTGATGAAGCAGACCGCATGCTCGAAATGGGATTTCAATCTGCACTGGATGCCATCATCGAACAGACACCCGAGCAGCGTCAGACCTTGTTATTTAGTGCCACCTTCCCTGATCAGATAAAATCTATAACCAGTCGAATCATGCTCGATCCTGTACAGGTCGCCGTCACTTCCACACATGACGATACCAGTATCGAGCAACATTTTTACAAAGTAGATGACGACGAACAGCGTATGACTGCGCTGCGCCTGCTGTTGCTGCAGCATTCACCCGAATCTGCCGTAGTATTTTGCAATACCAAACGCGAAACACAGGATGTAGCTGACGAACTTGCCGATTATGGTTTTAGCGTACTGGCCTTGCATGGCGACCTCGAACAGAGAGACCGGGACCAGACGCTGGTGCGCTTCGCCAATAAAAGTGCCGCCGTTCTCGTTGCTACTGATGTGGCAGCACGTGGCCTTGATATTGACGCCCTCGACCTTGTTATTAACTACCACATCGCTCGTGATACTGAAGTACATACTCATCGTATCGGACGCACAGGGCGCGCTGGCAGCAAAGGGGTTGCCTGTTCTATATACAGTGATAAAGAACATTATAAAGTTGCTTTACTGGGCGACTATCTGGACAGGATAATAGAAAGTGAACCGCTACCACCACGCAGCCTGTTAGATGAATCACCCAGGCAACCGTCGATGACAACCATACAGATCGATGGCGGCAAAAAACAAAAAATTCGCCCGGGTGATATTCTTGGCGCTTTAACCGGAAAAAATGGCATCACAGGAAAACAGGTTGGCAAGATTCATATCTTTGAGAACTGGGCATACGTCGCTATTGACCATAAAGTGATCAACCCTGCGCTGAAAAAATTAGTCGATGGAAAATTAAAGGGGCGTTCATTCCGTGTCCGACAACTACGCGGCTAAGGAAATAATAACTGACTAATTCTGTATCCACAGCAGAAGCCAGGTTTCACAGAATAATTTATATATAAAAGTTCTTAACAGTTTCTGACAGACAAATTGATTACGCCTGTGTTTTTAACTCATAACAATAGACGACTGACAATACCAGCCGTCTATCTGATGAAAACCAAATCCTGGTCACTATTTTTTATCTTGTTCAGTAATCTCCCAACCATAAACGATGCCAGTGAGATATTTATAGTAGCCGTCATAATCTGTATTATCAGTAACTAGCATTTTGTCTGCCTTGGGTGTAAACCGCTTCAATGTAGGTGCGGTACTTTCACTAACCTCAGTCAGGGCAGCAGTAATTAACTTACGCCGCTCTTCACTAATCCTGCTACTTACAGTAATCCCTTGATTGGCTATAGGCTTACTCTTAAATATTATCTTTAATTTTTCACGTTCCTCTTCCGTGACTTTTTTCGTATAGAACTTATCACGCATTACAGCTGCTTTGCACTTACCATTTTTGAAAGCATTATAAACTCCTTTCATCCCGCCTTTCACACTTATCATCGCAGGCAAGCTCACAGGATCCTGATACTCGGCGAGCATAGTCAGTGATGACAGATTAGGGGCTGCGATAGAACAGACAGTCAGATTCTTAAGATCAGCGACACTATTAACTTCCCTGCCATTATATCCTTTAACATCTTTCGCAGTCACAACGATAAAACCAAGATTGCCCGGCAGTTTCGCCACGGGGGTGTGACCAAACTGCTTGATGCGCCAGGACATAAAGTGTGGCCCATCAAAAACGATATCGAATTTATCAGTACGCATATCTCGCTGGTAATAAAGCCAGCCTTTGGGTTGCTGATAAGTAACTTTTTCTCCTAATAGTTCAGTTAATTTTTCAGCCAGTGGGCCATATTGTTTCAAGCCATCAGCGGCACTCTCGCGTGGTGGTGCAGTCAGCACCAATTCAGCGTGTGCTGGTGTCAAAAAACAAGATAATAAAAAAATTATTAGTATATTTCGAGAAAGATATCGATTAGAAAGATCGGTACAAAACATTCTTTTACCCTGTAAGGAATTATTAGAAGTATAGGTTTGGTACCATTTATATAGAGACGATATGAGATCGTTTAGATTCCTTGCCCTAGTCTATAACTATCCTTATAAGCGTCTGCATTGTAGATGTATTACCAAACAAACACTAGTAACAATTTACAATTACTGCATGATGACAGGAAATTTTTTCACTTAACTATAAAACACAACTATTTTAAATAGCACTGTCAATTGATGATGCTATGTTGTTTCCTGTCAAGCATCAGGTAAACAACAGCTGTGTGGAGCCGAAAGACATCAAACTAGCCTCGCCGTAACTGATAGTTTAATATCATGTAACAGACAAACGGGCATCGAGTCAGTCGATTTTTAGCCAATTGTCTAGTATATTCATCTACATACGCTATTATGGAGTGTAATTCATATAATAATACACAGATTGATTCAACAGGGAATTGTAACGAATCGTTATGATTAGAGATCACCCTATTTTATGTCTAAAAAAAAGAATGACCATAAATTACCCAGTCTGCGCAAACGCTACCTGACACTAGCCTCACTGGCGACGGCCGCACTATTAGTCGGTACCAGTATCGCCAGCTGGTATATTCATAAAGCCTCCAGTAACAGCGCATCTGCAATTGCCATCAATGAATCAGTAGAAATAACGACCTTTGAACTCGGCAGTGCGATGACCAGTATCGATATGACGTTGAACAACATGTTGATAAACCCGCAAGCTTCAGATGTGATTTCGCTTAAGCAGAATCTTCAGCTAGCACAACAGTTAAGTCTATCGCTGCTTTCGCATTCAGGTATTAGCTCTACCATTCTGAAACCACCCGTTACTCATCTCACTAAACTCATAACCACGTTAAACGAAAAAGTTCACTACCTGATTACCAAACGAAAAGATCCACAGTGGGTTTACCCTATTCTGCCCTATATAAATACTGAGTTGCTCTTACCACACCAAAACTTCATCTCTGCTGTCGAGCTCTCACTGGCTGAATATCAAGATGAGGACCTTGATATCGATGAAACGTATTTTCAGCTACAGATGTTAAGAAACCTGTGGCAGAATAAAATTCTTAATTTCAGGGCCGTACTCGTCCGTTTTATCGGCCTCGATGTAACCGATATGACAGTACAGGAAGTACGAATTCAAGAATTACATGATCAGATCGAAGCCATACTCGCTCAATTAAAAATAAAACAGGACAAAGACGAACTTGAGCTGCAAGTAGATGCATCACTCAGTATTATGATCGAAGCATCAAGTCTTTGGGATCAGAGCTGGCGCTCTGCAAAAAAGTTGAAAGAATCTAGCGCCTGGCGCGGTGACGTTGCCTATGTACATGATCATATAAAACCGGTTCAAATCCAGACAACTTTAGCCCTGCAGGCCCTTGAAAGAATCATTCACGGCTGGTCATCACAGCAAACAGATAAACTTTCAACGGCAGCTCGACAGATCAGCGCTGAGTTATGGCTGCTTACACTGTTGGCTATTTTGTTTGTTATCGCTGTGTACATGATGATCGAAAAGCTGGTGTTACGACCAACCACTCGTATCGCACAATCACTTTCACAAGAAAGGCAGGACAACTACTTTTATATCGAAGATAAAAGCAGTAAAGAGATTTTTTTGTTGACTGATGCTTTTAATAAAATGCGCAAACAGATCCACCAACGTCAACTTGCGCTGGAGCATCAGGCATTACATGATGCGCTTACCGGCCTGCCGAACCGGATCTTACATAATGACAGGTTGAGTCAGGCCATTCACATCATGAAACGAACGCAAGATAAACTTGCCGTTTTATTGCTGGATCTTGACCGTTTTAAAGAGGTTAACGATACGCTCGGCCACCATGTGGGTGATCAGCTACTGCAACTTGTCGCTAAACGCCTGGAAAAAACCATCAGAAATTCAGACACAGTGGCCCGTCTGGGTGGTGATGAATTTGCCATTATCGCGCCCGATACCAGCTCTGCTGAAGCACTTGATTTCGCCAATAAGATCAACGCCGCACTAAAAGGTGTTTTTACCATCGGCCATCAGAATTTATATGTCGGCGCAAGCATCGGCATCTCGATCTATCCAGACAATGGCATAGACAGCAACACCTTGATGCGCCACGCAGACACCGCTATGTACACCGCAAAATACAATAATGATAATACCGTATTGTATGCAGCGTCACAGGACAAACATACCGCCGATAATCTGTCGCTGGTGGGCGACCTGCGTAACGCCATTGAGAATAACAATGAACTGAGCATGTTCTACCAACCACAGGTCAATCTGTTGTCACTTGCAGTCGTGCAGGTAGAAGCACTGTTGAGATGGAATCATCCAACGCTGGGTTTTGTCCCACCTGAAGAGATCATCAACCTTGCTGAAAAAACCGGTCTCATCAAAGATCTGACACACTGGATAATAGAAACTTCGATACGAGAATATATGCAGCATATATTCGAACATGACATACGTCTGGCTATCAACCTGACTGCCTGGAATCTACAGGATCCAGATCTACATGCAACTGTTCAGGATCTACTGACACGCTATGAAATGCCTGCGGAGATGCTGACACTGGAAATCACCGAAACTACCATGATGAGCGACCCGGTGCAGGCAAGAGATGCCCTTAACAGGCTTAACAAAATGGGTATCATACTGGCGATTGATGATTATGGAACCGGTTTCTCATCGTTAAGTTATCTCAAATTATTACCCATGCATGAACTGAAGATCGATAAATCGTTCATCTTTGACATGTTAGATGATGAAAATGATGCCACCATCGTGAAATCAACCATCGAGCTTGCGCATAATCTTGGTTTTAAAGTAATCGCGGAAGGTGTTGAAAATCAGCAAACATTGTTACAACTTCGCTTGCTCAAATGTGACTCCGTACAGGGCTACTACCTGTCCAAACCGCAGGATATCAACGCGCTGACACAGTGGCTTCAAAACTATGAGGCAAAGATTGCGTTGTAAAAAGCGCTGCAACTGACTAGAGCGGCTGTTCTATAAACATCAGTCACTCAACTTCAGACGTAACGCCTCACCATTAAATTCGATAATATCACCGGCAACAATTTTTTTGCGTTTGCGGGTTTCAACTTCACCATTGACCATCACATCACCCGATTCGATGGCTAACTTTGCAACACCGCCACTTGGCACCAGACCTTCAAATTTTAGAATCTTATGAAGCTCTACTGGCTCAGTTTTTAAAATGACATCACGCATAATCAAACCACCATCTCTTTTTCTTCTTCCTGCTGTAATTTCCACAAGTGCGCATACAATCCTTCTTTCTCCAGTAATTGTTGATGCGACCCTTGCTCGACTACTCGACCTTTATCCAGTACAAAAATAGTATCGGCATCGATTATGGTAGAAAGACGATGCGCAATAACCAATGTAGTATGTTTTTCTGCTACTTCTTTTAACGACTCAAGAATCAACTGCTCCGAATGCGAATCCAGTGATGATGTCGCTTCATCAAAAACCAGAATACGAGGATTTTTAAGAATCACTCGTGCAATGGCGATACGTTGTTTTTCTCCACCAGAAAGTTTTAACCCACGCTCGCCGACAATCGTTTGATAACCGCCTGGCAGACTAGTAATAAAGTGATGAATATTCGCATGTTTTGCCGCTTGCTGAATCTCTTCATCACTCGCATCGAGTTTTGCATACCTAATATTGTGCTCAATCGAGCAATTAAATAACACCGTATCCTGTGGCACGATACCAATATTATCGCGCAGACTTTCCTGCGAGACGGCACTAATATTTTGACCGTCGATCGAAATACTGCCCGAATCGACATCATAAAAACGAAATAACAGACGAGCCAATGTCGACTTGCCGGCACCCGATGGCCCGACCACTGCCACTTTATGTCCATGCGGAATATCAAAACTTACTTTATCTAATATTTTTCTATCTTTATTATAATCAAAACAAACATCCTCAAAACGCACGACGGCATCGCTGACTTTCAGCTCCTTCGCGTTTTCGACATCTTTAACATCTCTTTCTGTGTCCAGTAATTTAAGCATCATATCCATGTCTGCCAGTGCATATTTCAACGCACGGTAGATAATGCCAAGGAAGTTTAACGGGATAAATAATTGCAGCATCATGGCATTGACCAGTACCAGATCACCCAATGTCATCTTACCGTCAACCACACCCTGTGCGGCAAAGATCATCATCAGTGTGACGCCGATAGCGATTACGGCACCCTGACCAAAATTGAGTAAGGACATCGATGTCTGACTTTTTACTGCCGCGCCTTCCCATTTATCCAGCGTTTCGTCGTATTGTTTTAATTCATAATCTTCATTGGTAAAATATTTAACCGTTTCGTAGTTCAACATTCCATCAACCGCATAACTATTTGCCTGCGATTCATATTCATTCATCTTATGACGGTAATGCATACGCCAGTTGGTAACCATCAAGGTAAAAACGATATAAAAGGCCACGGTCGTAAAGGTGATGATGGCGAAATGCGGTTCGTATTTACCTAATAAAATGATGGCTACAAAAGTAAATTCTGCTGCAGTAGGAAATATATTGAATACCAGGTAATTTAATATCGAACTCAAGCTATTGGTACCTCGTTCCAGATCACGTGTGACACCACCGGTTTTTCTATCCAGGTGGTAGCTCAGTGAGAGCGAATACAGATGTTTGAGTACACGTAATGAGATACCGCGCATGGCGTGATAGCGCACGCGAGAAAAAATCGCATCGCGCAGCTCATTAAACAGGCCAGCCATTAAACGTAAGGCTCCATAAGCCAGCAATAGCAACAAGGGTAATGTCAGGCTTGCCGCCTGCATATTATCCATAGCCAGTAACTGCTTACTATCCAGATTATCAACAATGTCTTTCAATATCAGCGGCATGCCGACGATAGCGATCTTTGATAAAATCAGGCAGCTTAAAGCTAAAGTCACACGACCTTTAAAATCCCAGATATAGGGAAACAAGCGTTTAATATTCTGATAATCTTTACGATTACCATGTGGTTGAGATGTCGGTCGATGTATCATTTCTTTGAAGTTATACAACTAGATGAGTTAAAGTTCGGGACATGATTATATCGAAAAAACAAACTCCCTTTTCAGCTATGTTTTCAGGCGCTCTATCATTAACACCGTTTGTGTCAGTGATCGTTCTCAGTCTGATCGTATCATCTTGTGACAACGCAGGCGATAACAACGTCAACAGTCCTCGGGGAGGGAAAACTTTACACCGTGTTGAAGTCATCAAGGTAGAGAACAAGCCGGTTTTTCTGAGCCAGACGGTTTCAGGCACACTGGAAGCCGTCACTAAAATTCGTTTATACAATGAAGAAAGCGGTCGCATTACGAAGCTCCCCTACCATGAAGGTGATCTTGTCAAACTGGGTACCCTACTGGTTCAACTGGACAACGAAGTATTAAAAACTGATGTTGCTAAAGCAAAAGCTGCCCGAGAACAGGCGGCAGTTGACCTTTCCCGTGTTAAAAAACTGTTACCGAAAAAGATAGCTACCGAAGAAGAAGTCGCCAGGGCGAGCACGGTACTGGATCTAGCCGTCGCCGAGGAGAAACACCAGCTTACCCGCCTGCAGCGTACCAGTATAAAAGCACCGATCGATGGACTAATCACCAGACGTTTATATGAACCCGGCGACTTACTTGCGCAACAGTCACATATCCACAGCATTATTGATCCGTCAGAGTTACGTCTTAAAGCCAGCCTGGCTGAACGCTGGATTCCCCTGGTGAAAGCCAACCAGCCGGTCACACTACGTATCGATGCGCTGGGTCAGAAACCATTCAGCGCCAGTGTGGTACGAATACATCCAACCATTGACGCCAGTACGCATAAAGGCATTATAGAAATCCTGCTCAACCCGGTACCCAAAGGTGCCAGTGTTGGACAGTTTTCTCGTGCTGAAATAGAACTCAAAGCAACAGACAGACTGGTCATCCCTGTGCACACCATACAATATGAACCTGAGGGCGCCTATGTGTTCCGTGTGATTGAAGATGACAACGGCAAAAGCATCGCAGAAAAAGTCTTTTTTGAACAGGGACAGCAGTTTGGATCGATGACCGAAGTGTTATCTCAATTAAAACCAGGAGACAAAATTGTCAGCCGTGGTTACCTCGGTCTGCGTAATGGCAAGCAAGTGGCCATCGCAGGTTCTGATAGCAGCACTCTACTAGCAAAACCGTCGGGTTCGCCTAAACCACAATGAAACAACGATTTCGTACTGGCGGCGTCGCCGCCTGGTCAATACATCACCCCGTCGGGGTCACCATGTTGACCTTGACCATCGTTATTCTCGGCCTGTTTTCTTTCAAACAACTCGGTATTAATTTATTACCACACATCATTGCGCCTGAAGTTCGTGTGCGTATCCTGGATCCTGGTGTACCTGCCAGTATTATGGAAGATCGGGTAACCCGGCAACTGGAAGAACAACTGGCCATAACGGAAGATGCCATTGCTGTTGACTCACAAACAAGCGAAGGTCGTAGCGCGGTCACTTTGAGTTTTCCCTACGGTACCGATATTAACAATGCGCTGCGTGACGCCAGTATTCGGCTTGATAGAGCAAAACGTTTTTTACCCGAAAATGATGAAGCACCAGTCATCTACAAACGTGACCCATCGCAAATTCCAGTGATGGAGTTAGTAGTCAGCTCGGACAAGCTCAATTCAGTAGAACTACGTACCTGGGCTGACTATATCTTTTCCAAGTGGTTTTTAAATTTACCCGGCGTGGCAGCGGTAGAAGTTGGTGGCGGATTGGAAAGAGAGATACAGATCATTCCTGATCAGGAGAAATTGGCCAATATCGGACTGTCATTGCAGGATTTTGCGCAGCAGATCAATAAACAGAATACTGATTCACCCGGTGGCAGAATGATCGCCAAACATCAGGAAATCACCACTCGCTCTGAAGGTCGATTTAGCTCCCTTGAGGAATTAAAACAGTTACCTTTACAACCCAGCAACTCAAACAATGAAACACGCAGTATCGATAATACTATCCGGGTTAATGATGTCGCTCAGGTTGTTGATAAACATAAAGATGAACGTTTACGTATTCGTTTAAATAAAATTCCCGGCGTTAAACTTTCGATTCAGAAACAACCGCAGGCAAATACCATTGCTGTGGTCAACGAGGTCAAACACCGAATCAAGAACCTGCAAACGCAACACGCTATCCCTGCAGACATCAAACTGGCCATCGTCGACGACCAATCTGTATTTGTCAGACATTCTATCTTTAACGCCTCCATCGCCGCCACCACTGGCGCACTGCTTGCGATGGTTGTTATCTACCTGTTTCTCGGCAGTTTGTTACGCACGCTTATTATCGGTACCGCCATCCCTATTGGCATATTGGTGACCTTTATCATCATGCAGATATTTGACCTCACCTTGAATATTATGACGCTGGGTGGTCTTGCACTTGGCATGGGGTTATTAATTGATAGCACCATTGTTATGTTAGAAAATATTACTCGCCATCAGTCCGAGGGAGAGACGTCAGATGAGAGCGCCATTGATGCCGCAGTGGAAGTGAACAGCCCTATTGTTGCTTCTACCAGCACCAATCTCGGCGCTCTACTGCCATTTTTATTTATTGGTGGCATGTCAGGCTTATTGTTTCAGGAACTCATCATCACCATCACCTCGGCCATGCTGGCTTCATTAGCCGTTGCTCTAACACTTGTACCAGCACTCGGCGCAAAAATTAAATACAGAAAAACAAAACCTAATTTTATCAGTAAGTTACTTAATGTATTTCAAGTAAAATATATAGAAAATGCAAGCCGATTTCTGAATAATCCAATAAAAACATTGCTCGTGTTTTGCCTGCTGCTCAGCGCTGCCATCTATCAGATCAATCTAACAAAACGTATCGAACTGCCACGCGTAGACGAAGGCAAGGTATCACTATCAATAAATGGTGATGCCGGTATGCAGCTCGAAGAAATGGATAGCGCAGTCGATCAAATCGAGGATCTGCTATTGCAGCAAGAGGAAGTGGCC
This sequence comes from uncultured Gammaproteobacteria bacterium, assembly GCA_913065105.1. GTDB lineage: Bacteria > Pseudomonadota > Gammaproteobacteria > SZUA-229 > SZUA-229. Next base: position 125,195 of record CAJXZZ010000001.1, read on the forward strand.
ACCCTGTTCACCGTCGCCGGCGGCTCGATCTTTGGACGCTCTGAATTTGAAAACAGCAATCGCAGCTCAATCAAAATACAACTAGTTCCCTCTAATCAACGGGCGATGACTAGTGATCAGTGGACAAAACATATCAATAATAAAATACAGGCACTAAATCTCACCGGCTTTAAGCTGCGCTTTCGTGTTACTGGTGTTCGTGGTTTGCATATAGTGCGTGGCAGCGATGATGTCAGCATACATATACGAGGCGAGAACCTTGATACTTTACGAGAACTGGGCGATCAGGCTGTCAGCTTACTAGAACCGGTTGCCGGTTTAAAAAATCTCACCCATTCTTATGAAGAAGTAAAAGCCGAACTTAATATACGCATTGACCGTCAGCGCGCAGCAGAATTTGGCATCGATGCTTCTGTTGTCGGTAGCGCATTAAAAATCGCGCTTGATGGTGAGATCATCAGCAATTATATCGACGGTGATAAAGACTTTGATATCCGTATACGGTTGCCGCGTGTGAACAGTTACAACCCAAACGCGCTACAAAATCTGATGGTTGATTATAAAAATGGTAATGCGATACGCCTTGGTGATATCGCTTATATCAACCGTGCACCCACTGCCAGCAGCATCGTAAGAAGCCACCAGCAACGTATCGCTGAAATATCTGCCTCGTATGACCCTGATTTCAGTCAAACTAAAGTGCTCGCTAACGTCATGGCTACACTGAGCGCCCTGGACTTACCTGAAGGTTATGTACTCTACGATAACGATACCAATAAAACTCTGGAAGATGGTCAGAAAACAGGGCTGGCGATATTACTGCTCGCCATATTTTTAGTTTTCGTGGTAATGGCCGTACAGTATGAGTCACTGCTCAATCCATTAATCATAATGATAAGCATCCCATTTGCAGCCATAGGTGTCGCTCTGGGTCTACTGCTTAACACCGACATGAGCTTATCGATGCCGGTCTGGTTAGGTTTAATTATGCTCACAGGTATCGTCGTTAACAATGCAATCGTACTTGTTGAACAGATAGAAATTGAACGTGAAAAAACAGGTTTACTGGCTGAATCGATCAAAAAAGCCGCTGCCCTGAGGCTGCGACCTATCTTAATGACCACCTTAACCACCGTGTTTGGCATGATGCCACTGGCCATCGGATTAGGTGAAGGTTCTGAGATGTTACAACCACTAGCGTTCGTCATCGTCTGGGGACTGAGCTTTTCTTTATTTGTCAGTTTAATACTAGTACCAAGCCTGTATTCGCTATTTCACCAGCAAAAGACTGGATAATTCAGGCCAAAAAAAAGCAACGCCTGCTGTATTAGCAGACGTTGCTTTTGTAAATCTTATTGGTCAAATCGAATTAGAAACTGGTACCAACACCAACACCCAATACCAATGGGTTCACATCAAAGTCAACAGTTGCTGTATCTAAACCGTTAACTTGAATGGTTGCAGTGGTATCCAGATCAATGTACTTGGCATCAAATGTTACATACCAGTCTTTATTAATATCAATATTTAAACCTGCCTGTACGACCACACCAAACGCATCATCAACAGATAAACCAGTTGATGTAACACCCGGACCAGCAACAGCATCAATCGTGTCGGTGAATTGACTAGTAGTGCTCTCGTTGAAGAACATGGTGTAGTTGATACCGGCACCCAGGTAAGGGCGTATATTGTTGCTAGGCATAAAATGCCATACTGCGATTAATGACGGTGGTAACACAGTCGCCTCACCGATATCAACACCCGCAAGGTTACCGGTACCGCTGATATCGTGTGTAGATGTAGTATCTAACATTAATTCAATACCAAAATTGTTTGTCACCATATAGGTAATATCAATACCCAGTGAATTGGCAGAATCAACATCAATGCCTGCTGGTGGAGCAAACGGTGCGCCTGCGACCATAACCTGGTTGTCACCAATATCAGGAGAAATATCAAGAATACGAACATCAAGCAGGATATCCCCTTTCTCAACTGCCAGAAGCGGCGTGCTGACAAGCATTGCAGATAACATTGCTGTTGCGGTGGTTAGTTTGTTACAGCTTTTCATTTATAAACTCCAGTTGATATTGGTACAAAAAATTGAGACAGGAGATTATCAGTAGAATAATCAGGATAATTTGACATTAATCAAGAATGTCATTGAGCTACCCATATAGGAATAGCAAAACTGTTAAACCGTGTGTACAAAATAGATAGATGCTAGTAGAGATGGCGTATTAGAAATTACATTTTCTATTTAGCGGTATGATGAGTGTGTATAGATGCGGTATAACTATGACCGTTGAGACGAGGTACTATTAACGCCATTCACTCTCATTCATCCAACACATTAAATCATCACATGGCATGGGTTTCGCCATGTAATAACCCTGGGCATAATCACAGTTCATGTTTCGTAATATATCCAGCGTTTTTTCATCCTCAACACCTTCGGCAACAATCTGCAGACCTAATGTGTGTGCCAGATCAACGGCAGCCTTAACAATGCTTGCATCTTTTTTGTCATTTGCCATATTCATCACAAAAGATTTATCAATTTTAATTTCATCAGCAGGAAGGTTTTTTAAATAGGCCAGTGAAGAATAACCCGTTCCGAAGTCATCGATAGATACACCAAAACCAAGTTGATGAAACTCATGAAGTATCTCAAGACTTTTTACAGGATTCATCATCATCGCACCTTCGGTGACTTCCAGCACCAAACTCGACGGTTCAATTGACCAGATTTTTACAGCATTAGCAACGACTTCGACAATACTGCGATTAGTTAACAATGATGGTGATAAATTAACCGCCACTGTAAAATCAGGAAGTATTTGCTGGTAGCGAATACATTGCCTTAATGCACCGTTTAATACCCAGTTTGTCACTGGCATTAACGAACTGCTACCTTCTAATATGTCGATAAAATATTGCGTATTTACAAAACCAAATTTTTTACTATTCCAACGAATTAATGACTCACCACCATAGACTTTATTACTCGTTAAATTAATTTTCGGCTGACAGAACAGACTAAATTCATCATCATCCAGCGCAACCTGTATTTCATTTTCCAATATTAGACTAGGGGGTAAATTATCACTTGAAACCTGATGCAACAGATAATCTTCATTATTTTTCTCAGCATGTTGTAACGCTAAAGTTGCAGCATGTAATAACATATCAAAGGTATCACCATGCTCAGGTTTTACCGCAATACCTAAAACTAGTTTGGGTGATATTTTAGAACCGCCGATATCAACAGAATGTTTAAATTCAGAGACGATTTTATTTGCTGCTAATAATGCGTGAGATGTATTGTTTAACGCTGGTAACAATATGCCATACTCATTATCACCAATTCGACCAACTAGATCATCTGGCCTTATTATTTGTTGTAATCTTTCTTCGACATACGCAAGAAATGCATCACCTTTTTCAAAGCCATAGGTGGTATTTATTTCTTTAAAGCGGCAAATCTTAACAATTACAAAAGCAATATTTTTATCACTTTCTAAAATTTTTGATGAGATAGTACTAAAAAAATTTTGACGGGATTCCATTTATACACTCTTAGTAAATAATACGCCTGTTTATAGGTAGTATTCAGTAGGGTCAATTCCAAATGCGCCAGGATCCAGTCCGCGAAGAATATTTAATGGGTAACCTTCAGGATCTTCAAACATCTTAGCCAGATCAATTGTTTTATATTCAGCAAAGTGTGCCTTGTCCTGGTCTAGCAACAACATGATTTTAGGCCGCATTCTCTGCGTTAAATTTTGTGAGAGAACGATACCAATCTCACCGTTAGTCATCTCAACAATTGACCCCGTAGGATAAACACCCATGCATTGTAAAAATTGTTCGACTAGTTCAGGCTGGAATGCACTGCCGCGCCAATTATAAATATTCTGCAACGCCGCATAAGGTGATTTAGCTGCACTAAACGGCCGCTTACTTGTCATTGCATCATAACAGTCAATAATTGCTGCCATGCGACCATAGACAGGGATATGAGCACCCAGCAAGGCGTTTGGATAACCACTGCCATCAAATCGTTCATGATGTGTCAGCGCAATATTTACTATATCTTCATTCATGCCTTCCGTTTCTCTTAAAATATCGACACCATGCCTGACATGTTTTTTCACAATCCTATATTCTGTTTCTGTCAGCCTCCCCTTTTTATTTAAAATCTGTTCAGGAATTTTAACATTGCCCATATCCATCATTAACAGTCCGATTGCCAATGTCTGCAAATCTTTTTTAGGCAAGCCCATATAGCGTCCAAAAGCAATCGCTAAGGCACAATTATCAACTGAATGTGAGTAAGTGTAAGCACTCTTTTTCTGCATCATCGAAAGCCAGAGGTAAGCTTCAGAATTCCGGATGATACTGTTTAATATCGGCTGAACAACACCTCTGACTGCTTCGATATTTAAATTCTTACCTTCCTTAACATCATCCATAATGTGAGCCACCTGATTACTCGCGGCTTCCATCGCGATTTGTGCATCAGGTAGTTCTTCTTTAGTTGTTTTTACATCTTCGTACTCTACTTTTTTCTTGTTGTCCTGTAGAAATCTTTCAAGATAAGCGTTCGTTTTTAAACGAGGAGGAGCGTCATCGATATATTCCTCGGCATTGATACCGCGATCTGTATCTATGAATACGTAAGTGCAGTGTCGAGCTAAAGTGGTGATATCATCTTCAGTTTCTATTACAAAACCTTCTAATAAAAAAGGCGTATCAATCCACGGTCGATCAAGATTTGATACATACATTCCTATTTTCAAGTAAGAGACGTTTACCTTGAGATCCATATTAAATACTGCGCTTTTTTATTAGGTGACAATCAGAAAATAATTCATTCACACAATTATAGTTTAGTAATGAGTCCTAATCTCGTCTATCTATAGAATATTTTTAATTACTCTGACAAGTGCCAGATAATTCAAGAAATCACCCATTATCCTTATGTTTTGTATAGGTTTATTTCATAAGTAATCTATTTTAAAACATGGTATTATGAGTCCATTATTGTAGTCACCAGGAGGAGAACTTAAATGTCTCAAGTTCAATTTAACACACAACTAACTGATCAAATTAATGTTTCTAATGAAGCTGTTAAACAACTGCTTGCCCTTACTGAAAATGAAGATAATGTAAATGGTGTGCGAATCTTTGTTTCAGGTGGTGGTTGCGGCGGCATGTCATACGGCATGACATTTGTAGACCAGCCTACTCAGTTCGATACAACCCTGGAAAAAGATGGCCTTAAAGTACATATTGATGCCGTTGCATTAGGTTTTCTTGAAGGTGTAGAAATTGATTACCAAACTGAAGGCGCAAATGCCAGCTTTGTTTTCAAAAATGTCTTCGCAAACAGCACTAGTGGCGGCTCGTGTGGCGGTTGCGGCTCGTCTGGTGGCGGTTGCGGTTAAAAAAGCTTGCTACGTTGTAGCAACACCAGGGGAAAAACCAAACAGGGTGAGTCATAGTAATATGACTCACCTTTTTTTATTTGTAGCTGAATGCTGGGCGACTCACCAAAAATGTCACGTTTAAAAAATAAACGACTATTACTTATATCCCACCATAATAGTTATCGTATTGCTCCCTACATAAAAGCAGCCAAAAACCTCGGCCTTAGTGTAACCATTGCATCACAGGGTAAACATTCACTTGTTACTGAAGTGGCCAACGGCATCCATATTAATTTTGATGATGTCGATTCTGCCCTAGATGAAATAGTAAAAGAAAATAACAATACAGCATTTGCCGGCATACTCGGTAGCGATGACCAGACCGTTGAACTGGCCGCTTATGCGGCTAAAGCGTTAAATTTACCGCATAACCCACCACAGGCGGCTTTGTATTCACATCGAAAGGATCTGGCCCGTGCTGAACTGGCTTTGTCTGGCTGCCCGGTGCCCATCCATTGTTTACTGAACCTGCATCAACCTGTGGAAAAGCAAATAGCCGGTCTGCCCTGGCCCTGTGTTGTAAAACCATTGAATATGTCAGCTAGTCGCGGTGTCATACGAGCAAATAATGAACATGAATTTTTAGCCGCCTGCGAACGTTTACGCCCTATTCTTGCCACATCACAAGGTGAACTGGAGCAGAGCCATGTTTTAATCGAAGAATATATCCATGGCATTGAAATTGCCTATGAAGGTTTTTTACAAAATTCTGTGTTAGAAACAATAACTATTTTCGATAAACCTGATCCGCTCATTGGCCCTTATTTTGCAGAAACCATCTATGTCACCCCTTCAACATTAAGTAAAAAGCTACAACAATCTATAAAAGAGGTCATACAAAAAGCCTGTACTGTTTATGGTTTAACCACGGGCGCTATTCATGCCGAATGTCGTATTGATAAAAACGATAATATATGGATTCTTGAAATAGCCTCACGCACCATCGGCGGTGACTGCGGCCGGATACTGGACAATGAGCAATCTGGTATCGAAGAACTGGCTATTTCACTCGCCATCGACCAGCCAGTAAAATTTAACATGCCTGAACAGGCCCGCGGCGTGATGATGATACCGGTTAAAGAGAAGGGATTATTAAAACGTGTTGAAGGTCTGCTTGAAGCCAATAAAGTAAATCACATCGATAAGATCGATATTATTATCAGCCAGGGCCACGAACTTGTGCCACTGCCGGAAGGCAATCAATATTTAGGTTATATCTTTGCCAGTGCCGATACGCCTGAGCAGGTAACCTCTGCTATTCGACAGGCTTATGCAAAACTGAAATTTATTGCTGCACCGGTGTTCAATATCGTTTAGTCCGCAAATGAATTCGAATGTCTTCATTTGCGGACTAATTCAGCGCTATTTTTTACCGCCACCGCCGCCAGCCTGAAATCCTGCGGGAGCCTGTCCATGATCACCTTCATTGAAGAAGAATCCAACCATGTGTTTTTCGATTAATTCGATATTTTTTGGGTCTGCAGTATTTAAGCCATTTTCATTGATGATAGTAGTCAATCGCTCAAGCCACTGTTTCCAGCCTTCTTTTGATACGTTTTCAAATATACGCACACCCAGATCACCTGGATGTGGTGGTGTATCCATTGCTTCTGCTTCGATTTTTAAAACCACACACTGAACTGTATTCGCCATTGTAATCCTCTAACTATTTCTCTTCGTACTTTTTCAACAATACACCTTCATCACCACAGCAACTCGCCGCACACTGTTTAATCTGGTGTAATTCTTCTGCCGTGCTATTAAGATAAACCTCGACCGGCTGATTATCGGTTGCACAGTCACATCCTTTATCATTATACACGTAAACCTTATTTAGCCCTGCACGTTTTGCCTGCGCTTCTGCTTCAAACAACATATGTTCAGGCGTCGCCGGCACATGGCTGAGCTTATACGCCGGGAAAAAGCGCGTCACATGCCATGGGCTGTCAGCCCCGAGATTATCGCGTATCCAGCAGGCAATCTTATAATGTTCTTCAGGATCGTCATTTTTACCGGGTATGATATTAGTGCGAGTTTCGACATGGATCCCCAGGTCCTGCGCTTTTTTAATGGACGCCAGAATCTGTTCGACTTTCGCTGGACGACAGATCTCCTTATAAAAATCATCAGACATACTCTTAATATCCGAGCATAGAACATCGATCTTACCGGCAATCAGTTCCAGTGCCTCATCAGTAACAAAACTGTTAGAGACATAAACCGTGTACAAACCCGCCTCATGGGCCAGCTCACAGACATCGAGTACATATTCCAGCCAGACTGCCGGTTCTGAATAGGTGAACGCTATGCCCTGAACACCGGCGTTGATGGCCGCATCAACCAGTTTCTGCGGTGGTACCCAGACTTCGGTGGACTGGCCTTTAGCGAGATCATCCAGGGTTTCAACACCCCAGGAAATGTCCAGATTGTGACAACCGCCACAGCGAAAACTACAGCCATAGCTGCCGACCGACATAACTTTGGTACCAGGACGATAATGTTTAACCGGCTTGGATTCTATGTCATCGATATCGATCGCTGAGATAATACCGTAAGAAAGATTATACAAAGTACCGTTACGGTTAACGTGTGCCTGACAGAAACCACGTTGCCCATGACTGATCTTGCAGCGCCATAAACATAAATTACAGCGGGTGGTGCCGTTTTCAAGTTTTTCCTGCAAACGGGTTTCGACGAGCTGGTACTGTTCTGACATGCTAAGAAAACCGGTAAATGAATTGAGTTACAGTTTAGCAGTGTATGTTGCTATTAAAACACCAGCATTGCAGGGTATATAGAGCGTATCACCCTTCACCTCAGCGTCAGGCAGGCTATCATTATTATCGTAATCGACGGCTTTATCGAGCAGGTAGTTGTAAGAATCGACCTGGCAGAGGTAACCATGGCCAAACGCCTCAGTTGCACGCATAAAATTGTAAATATGCTGCGCTGTCCATGAAGGTTCAATAACAAAATCCTGTTTGTCAGGATAAGGATAATAACTTGCCAGTTCAGGATCCTGCGTTGTCATTACAAGTGAGTCGGCTAATAGATCTGACAGTAACATCAGCATTAACTCTGCGCCCTTTTCTGCCAATTGTTGATTTATCTGTGGGTAGCTTAAGCCATCGTCCAGTTTTATGTCTTGCTGCGTTACCACATCACCAGCATCTAAATCATGGACCACCCTGTGCCAGCTCACGCCAACATCACTTGCCTGTTTCATCTGCCAGAATATTGGTTCCGGGCCACGATACCGAGGCAATAATGAGGGATGCATATTAAAACAACCTTTAGTGGCGAGTTTTATCACTTCATCTGGTAGACGTTTGCTGTAGCAGGACATCAGAATGACATCGATAACGATATCTTTGCACTGCTCAAGAATATTATTAATGGGTCTGGATAAATCAATCAGCGGGATATTTAGCTGACTAGCCGACAGAGCCAGCGATTCATTCTCTAGAGCAATAATTTTACTAGTAAATTTTATCGGGTTGAACACCCCGACAGCTGTTATTGAATGTTTCGAAGCTAAGAGTGTTCGGAAGGGATTTAATGACAACGCGCCTGAAGAACCAATGTACAGGATGTTCATCAGACACGTTTCACTATAAATTTTACAACAATTATCTTTAGGTTATAGATGCACGACTTCTAGACCCAGGTCACCGATCTCAGCATGTATAGCAGCACTTGTTATCACAGCGACACTAGCCTCACCATTTTTCAGATACGTTTCAGTCACACGTTTTAAATCATCCAGGCTAACTGCAAGTATATTTTTACGGAACTGCTGTAACTTTTCTCTGGTTCTACCGTGCAGGCCATCATGAAATGCTGATTTTGCTTCACCTGCGGGCGAACCTGGCTTATCCATACTACCGATGACGCCTAGAATCGCTTCTTCTAGCTGATACTCTTCATGTTGATTCTCAAGCATCCAGTCGATCGCTTTATCAAAATCTATTAGTGTTTCAGCAAGGCGCGGATCACGATATGAATAAAATTTAAATGCTGCAACATTTGCATCTTGCGTTGCACCACCACCATAAGCACCACCCTGTTCACGGATGGCAGTATGCAGATAACCATTTCTTAAAAAACCACCAAGTACCGATAAAGCAGCAGAGTCAGCATGTTCCATGGTGACCGTAGGGTAAGCTTTTGCGCAAAAATTAACCTGCGTATTGGCGATCCACATCTGCCTGGTCTGTTGTTTTATTTCAGGTAATGTAAAAGCATCATGAGGAGTACTTTCAGTTTTCTGCCACACCGCATCAAATTCCGCTATCGATTCATCAACCTTATCCGCTTCAAGCGTCAACATATAAGATTTAGCTACCGCTTTAATTTTTTCGTGGATGGAAGCAAATAATTTTGCGGTTTGTTTGATCGAAAGCGGCTCTTTATGAGAATCATCCAGTGTTTTGATTGCTTTAATTCCAGCAAGGCCACCAAATTTATGGTTGAGTGAAGCCATCGGGCTTAGACCACTCGCGGCGGCTGTCATTGCCAGGGTATGACCGCTGCCCGTGACACTACGCTCACGACGGGTACGCATCTGTGTGATCAGTTCGGCAATGCGTTCTTCTTCATCAAAACGAACATTATTAATTGTCTGCCACATTAACTCTGCTAGTTTCTTATTATTTCTCTGCAATGCTTTGCCACTAAATAGATAATAAGCACGTAATTTCTGGGCATTATCAGTAAAGCCACGGATGCTCTGCTGTGCATGAATACCACCGCTTACACTAGATTGCCATTCCTGCATCTGCAGATAATCTTTGTCGCCACAACCAAGTTCGGCTAGACAAGATGAATAGTATGGCAGTACCGCCAGCTCATCGTCACTCAAGGCCGGTAATAAACAATTTATTTCATGATAAACGAGGCCGTTAGTTCCCTGTTTATAAACTGTTGAATCAGTTCCTGCTATCGTCAGCTTTGTGGCATGTGGTATTTTTACTTCAGCAGGAACATCGTCAAGTCCAACCTTCGGTAACAACTCAGGGTCGTCTTCCTGCGTCTGGCGTTCAGCTAAAGCTTTTGCACGTTGAATGATTGACTGCTTTTCGTCTTCACTCATCGCAGCATTGATTGCTGCAAGCTGTGTTTTCTCGGCAAGTTCTTTACGCTGACTTAAGTTTTCATCAGGACGCAGAGTAAGACGGACACGATGTTGATTGTCGAGTAACAATTCAGACACGAGGTTTTTTATGAAATCAGGATCTTTGATATCTTCACGTAATGCGTCAATAACAGGATCGAGATTAAGTAACGATGCTGGATCGCTTCGATGGATCGCAGCCGTTAATCCGTTCAGTATTAACTGTAAACCAAAGGGATAACTGTCACCGCCTACTTCTCGTTGACTTAACTCCAGCTGATGTAATACTGCTTCAAGTTTTTCATGCGGTATGCCGTCACTGGCGACATTATTTAATACGTCTAAAACAAGCTTTTCGAATGCCTGTGCACTTTCAACCTTACTGCCTTCGATGCCACATAAAAAACACATCTCATAATTAGAATCTTCCAGCCCGCATAACGGTGAAGGAGCGGCACCTAAATCTGATGTTTCCAGTGCCTGACGTAACGGCGATGAACTGTTATCTAATAAAACCTGTGATAACAGGTTAGCTTTCATCATGTCGTTAAGTGAAGTACACGGCCCAAGTAACCAGCTCATCACATGATGTGTTTTATCCTCAGTACTCTCTTCGCCGACGACATCGTAGGCATAAGCTTCTTCTATTACCACGGGCGCTAAATAACGTTTTTCTGGTTTTACAGAAATCTCTACATCGAGTTTTTCGAAATGACTTAACGCCTGATCTTCGAACTTCTGCTGATGCTCAAACACAGGTACATCGCCAAAAGTCATAAATATTGCATTACTTGGATGATAATGCATTTTATGAAAATCTTTTAACTGCTGGTAACTTAAGTCAGGGATATCCTGTGGTTCGCCACCACTATTATAGTGATAGGTAGATGTTGGATACAGATATTTACTTACTTCCTGCCACAACACACTGACAGGCGAACTCATCGCGCCCTTCATCTCATTGAATACGACACCTTTGTATTCGAGTTCACTCGCTGCATTGTTAGCTTCTTTGAATTCGACGCGATGTCCTTCCTGTAAAAAATCCAGCTCATCAAGACGGGTAAAAAATACCGCATCAAGATAGACATCCAGTAAGTTATTAAAATCTTTTTTGTTCTGGCTGGCAAAGGGATAAGCGGTCCAGTCACTGCTGGTAAATGCGTTCATAAATGTGTTTAGTGAACGACGTATCATCATAAAAAAGGGATCGCGCACCGGATACTTTTTACTGCCGCACAACGCTGTATGTTCGAGAATATGTGCAACACCTGTAGAATCCATCGGCACCGTTCTAAACGCAACCAGAAATACATTTTCTATATTTTCAGCTTCCATATGATAGTGCAAGGCACCAGTTTTTATATGCTGAAATTCCTGCAGGGTTAAATTCAGTGAGTCAATACGTTCACTACGCACCCACCTAAATGAGGGGTGATGATTAACAGCCTGCTCAGTATTGATTTCGCTTGTTACTGGATTAGTTGATGACATAAATTTTATAACTCTCTGAAATGCTTCTCAGCTTAAGATGCACTGTTAATTTGTATGTTTATTTTTTTTGGTTGTTACGTGTTAGTTTATATACCGTTTCTACCAGTGACGTTAAACCTCGACCTTTCATCCTGGGCTCATCATCGATGGTGTCTTTAAAACACAACTTTTCGATAGAAAAGTAATCCGCATACAAATCATTGACCTGGTCTTCTGACACAGAAAACGGTGGGCCGTTCATTTGACTTTGATCATAGCTAAGCGTGACTAATAATGTGCGGATACCGGGATTCTGTAACTCGGCCATTTTTTCAGCATATCGTTTACGCATCTCCACTGGCAGCGCCACCAGGGATGCTCTGTCAAAAATGTCAGTCATATTATCCAGGTCATTTTTCTGTAAAGAGAAAAAATCACCCTGAAATATTTCAATAACGGAAGCCTGATCACTTGTCTGGTAGAAGCTGTGCTCATCCTTTTCTGCATGTTTGTAATTTAATGCGTTTTCTTCAAAAAAATCCTTCACCGCACGTTCACTACACTCTACGCCAAACACCTTATAGCCATTTTGTGACAACCAGAGCATGTCCCTGCTCTTTCCGCACAGCGGCACAAAAACTTTCAACTTTTCTCGCTGCTCAGCGGCAGGTCCCTTATCACCATAAAAATACGCAAGATACGGGTTCATAGTCTGCTGATGAAATCCTATTTCATTTTTGCTCCAGCGTTCTAACCAAAAATCAATTTCCATAATGATTATTTAATAAGGCAGATAAACACTATTAGCTATCACCCGGTTTCCAGACACCAAAAGCATCTTCAGCCGGTTTCATGTCCTGTTCCACCTGATCGAGTACCTGCCCCATAAAATGTGATAAATCACCCAGTAGTCCTTTTTTATCGACACCGGCCTGATCTTGATGTGCCAGAACATAACCTGTTACGGCAGATAAATACTGCATAAAATATAAATCGTTATCGGCTGCAGGGTCATGTTTTGCAATAACAGCTTTAATGTCTGAAATCATCTCAGACGACAATTGAATACCACCACTCATAGTGTTTGTTCCTGTATGTGTAATTGAATTTCGCGTCAAATTATAATGGTGGTAGTCTAAGCTATTTCAAGGTCACCGAACAGGACAAGCCATGTATAAAATCTGTGTATATGTCCCTGAAAACTCTGTGGAAAAAGTCAAACAGGCACTGTTTGACGTGGGCGCAGGCCGAATGGGTGACTATGATAGTTGTTGCTGGCAAACTGCTGGCAGTGGGCAGTTTCGGCCTTTAGAAGGCAGTAATCCTGCGATTGGTTCACTTGATGAGGTTGAATCTGTGCGTGAGGTTAAGATTGAGCTGGTCTGTGAGGATGATTTAGTGAAAGTAGCCGTTCAGGCGATTAGAGATAGTCATCCTTATGAGGTACCGGCGTTTGATGTATGGAAGTTAGCTGAGTTTTGATTTGCTGGTTTCACGTTTCAATGCTCCCGTGGAATACATAGTTTCTTAGTTTTGTTGTTTTAAAATTACTCGTTACTTTTAATTAGGCATTGCGGGTCTCGCCCCGCAATGCCTAATTAAAAGTAACGAGTTAATACTATGAAAAAATTCCCACACGATCCGTGGGAAGGATATAAGAAAAACTACCGAATCCAGCCGCGTTCACTGGCATCAAGAAAATCCATCATCATCCGAACGTTTTTGTCCCGCCCGGCTAACTCCTCTACCTTTTCCAGTGCTACTTTATGTGAACAACTGGATTTGATCAGAAGTTTAAAAGCCTCTTGCAATGCACGAATCGTTTCAGGCGAAAAATCACGGCGTTTCAGGCCTTCTTTATTGATGCCTATCGCACGTGCCCGGTTTCCCGCTACCGTAAAAAAAGGTAATACATCACGATCAATTGCAGTAGAAAAACCGGTGAAAGCATGCGCGCCAATCCTGGTAAATTGATGCACCGTAGTATAACCGCCGAGAATGACATGATCTTCAACCACAACGTGGCCGGCTAATGCCGTGGCATTTGCTAAGATGATGTGATTACCTAATATACAGTCGTGAGCGACATGACTGCTTGCCATAAATAAATTATCGTTACCGATCCGTGTTACACCGCCACCACCTGGGGTACCACGATGTAATGTTACATATTCACGAATAGTATTTCGATCACCGATGACGAGTTCTGTCGGCTCATCATTGAACTTTAAATCCTGAGGTTTTTCACCGACTGAAGCAAACTGAAAGATGCGGTTATCCTTACCAATTTTTGTCGGGCCATTGATGACCACATGTGATGCCACGGTTGTTCCTGAACCTATTTCGACATCTGCACCAATAACAGTAAATGGACCTATACTGACATCATCTGCAATTTTTGCAGTTGGATCTATAATCGCCTGAGGATGGATCATAAGATGGCTCTAATCGTCGTTATTCATCTTTGGGTTTGGCCGCGCACAACATATCAGCCGCCGTACACAATTCACCATTAACACTTGCTTCACAGGAAAACTTCCAGATCACCTTTGAGCGACGTACCACTTTAACTTTTAACATCAACTGGTCACCAGGCACTACCTGACGTTTAAAGCGGACGTTATCAACACCGACAAGCATATAAAGAACATCATCTCTAGGCTCTTCACTCATGGTACGAAAACCTAATAATCCGGTCGCTTGAGCAAGTGCTTCGATAATCAATACGCCAGGCATTAAAGCCTGTTCTGGAAAATGGCCGGTAAAGTGAGGTTCATTGATCGACACATTTTTGATCGCCGTTAAACTTTCGCCAGGAACACACTCTAATACACGATCCACAAGTAGAAAAGGATAACGGTGTGGCAGAAACCTTCTTATTTCTTCGATGTACATCTCACTCAATGGATCTCTCCTGTTCTCTTAACAGACATATTTTACTGAATACACAACCCAGTAGGTTTATTTAAAGACACTATAAAAACCATAGTCACGCGATAGTTTTATTTTTGCTGGGCATCTTTTTCCAGTTTTTTTACTCGTTTATCTAGTTCATTGAGACGTTTAAACCGCAGGGCATTTTTTCTCCAATTGCTCGTCGTATCAACTAACATACCGGATGAATATGAGCCTGGTTCTGTTAACGATGATTGCACAACAGTTCTACCCGTTAACATCACATTATCGACAATTTCTATATTATCGCGAATAGAAACGACACCGCCGATCAAGCAGTATTCACCGATTTTTGTTGAGCCGGCCACACCTGACTGTGCAGATATTATTGTATGTCTGCCAATCACGACGTTATGTCCAATCTGCACGAGATTATCGATTTTTACGCCATCGCCAATAACCGTATCATGCAAAGCGCCACGGTCGACGGTTGAATTAGCCCCGATTTCGACATCATTGCCTATGCGAACATTACCTATCTGTGGCACTTTCAGATAAGCCTCACCATCTCTTTCATAACCGAAACCGTCCGCACCGATAACAACCCCAGAGAAAAATATGCAATTATGGCCGATATGGGTATTTCGCCCTATCGATACATTAGGATGTATCACTGTATGATCACCAATTGTCACATCACTTGAGATAACACAGCCCGCACCGATCTGTGTGTTCTCACCCAGGATAACACCAGACTCGATGACAACATTCGGCCCTACATACGCAGACGCAGGTACGGTTACACCTTCAGCAATAACAGCCCCTTTAGCGACACCGCTTTGATTTCTTTTTTCTGGATTTAATAACCGAGTTGCCTTAACAAACGCAAGTCGCGGGTTTTGTGCAACCAGTGCCGGTTTGTCGCAATCTTTCAACCACTCTTCTTTAATTATAATTGCAGAAGCATTGGTTGTTGCCAGTCTATCAAGATATCTTGGATTATAAATAAATGCCAACTGCCCTGCTTCAGCATCGTTAATATCTGCAACATTCTCAATTAAACAATCTTCGCCTAATAAACGACAGTTTATTTTTTCTGCAAGCTCAGAAAGTTTTATTGACATAAAGACTGATTTTTTAAACTATTTATTTTTTCTTCTTGAATGCAGCTTTCATTCTATCAAGTACTTTATCGGTAATATCCAGCTTGTCATCAGCGTAGGCAACGCCTTCACTCAATATCAGGCTGTATTTATCTTTTTTAGCGATATCATCAATAATGCCTCTCACCTGCTGCTGCAATACTGCCAGTTCCTGATTCCTGACCGTAGTCACTTCCTGCGTTAAAACTGATTCTCTTTGTTTCAGCAACTGTATTTTCCCGATGATCTCTTTCTTCAGATCATTTAATTTATCTTCTGTCATCACCAGTTCGTTGCGTTTGTAGTTTTCCTGCATCTTGGTGATTTCTTTTTCTAAATTTTTCAGCTCATCACGCTGCGGGCCAAATCGTTCCAGCATGGTGGTATTAACCGCATCGACCTGAGGTGCTTCGGTTAAAATTCTTTCAACACTTACCACGCCAACTTTCAACTCTGCCGCAATAACATTTGTTGATACCAGACCTGCTAACAATACTAAACTAATAACTAACTTTTTCACTTTATTTTCTCCTTAGAAGAATGAACCAATACTAAACTGGAATGATCGCAGATCATCGCCGCGAATATAAACACCGTCTTCATCAGTGGTGCCAGGCACTGCGTTAATTGTCTCAGCATAACTGAAGCGTAATGGACCGATCGGTGAGATCCACACCAACGATAAACCATACGCGCTTCGTAACTGATCTGCCTGGAACCCATTTGTGCCTAAAGGCGCATCAAAGGTATTAAAATTGTTCAAAAACACATTACCTATATCAACAAAGGCGCTTAAGCGTACCGAACTTGGCGGTTTCTCGATAAATGGTATAGGAAATATGTAGTCTGCGCCAGCGGTAACACGCATATTACCACCAACTGCAAAATCAGACTCTGGATCCCTTGGGCCTAAGGAATTTGATTCGTAACCACGAACGGTGCGAATACCACCGGCAAAATACCGCTCGTAAAACGGCAGAGACTCAGTATCGCCATAACCATCACCATAAGCGAGGTTTGAACGCAATAATAAGGTTGTTGCACTGGTCACGCCAATATAAGTATTGGTTATATAACTCGCTTTGTAGTATTCCAGGTCACTGCCCGGAAATGTCATATTCATACCAAATGTCTGCTGCGAACCTGCGCTAGCAAACACGGTACGGTTCCTGGTATCGTGAGAGAAACTTGCATTTAACGTCAGGCTGGTAAATGATGATTGACCATTATTATCTTCCAAAAATTTTTCAACATCCGCAGAAGGGTTAACCGATGAAGGCAGGATTTTGATATAACTTAACCCATATCCCAGTCCAAGAGTGTTGAATTCAGATAATGGCACACCATAATTAATCGCAAGATCGCCTGAATTTGTCTGGTAATTATTGATCTGTTCTTCTGCAGCATCCCTTTCGCGGAATGAAACACTCACCGTCCGACTGATACCATCGATAGTGTAATAAGGATTGGTATAAGCCGCACTATAGATAGTATTAGCACGGTCTGTATTAATATTTAAGGAAAGACGTTTACCGGTACCAAATAAATTTTCCTGTGTCAGGCCAATATTAAACAGCAAACCTTGAGTTTGTGAGAAACCCGCACCGATATTAAAACTGCCCGCCAGTTTTTCTACAATCTCTGCTTTTATATCTACCTGATTACTTGCTCCGGGTACTGGCGTTGTAGTGAGATTAATACTTTCTACAAATGGAAGACGTTGGATACGCGTTTTAGAACGTTCGAGCAGATCACTCGCCAGCACCGACCCTTCCATCAAACGCATCTCACGTCTGAAGACCTGGTCTTGTGTACTGTCGTTACCATGAATATTGATACGACGGACATACACTTTTTCACCAGGGATAGCGTGATAGGTCAAAGCCACTTTTTTATCCACGTCATCGATTACTGGAGTAACTTTAACTTCAGAAAAAGCATATCCGATTCGACCCATCTGATTTTCCAGACGTTTTTTGCTGGTGGTCAACAAACTACGTGAAAAATACATGCCCTGTCTCGTCAATATCTGCGATTCCATGGTCTGACGATTCACTACCAGCTCGCCCGTTAAATCTGATGAGGAAATTTTATAACGACTACCTTCTGATACATTTATCGTTATGTAGATGTCCTGTTTATCCGGTGTTAAAGATACCTGTGTCGATTCGATAGAGAATCTTATATAACCCCGGTCAAGGTAATAAGAACGAATCTTTTCCAGATCACCATTAAGTTTAGGTTTTGAGTATTCATCTATTGAAGAAAATAGTGCCCATGCTGATGGCACGCCAGAGTCCAGTTCATCAAGTAAGTCATCATCATCATAAACATCATTACCAACGATATTTATATGTTTGATCAGCGCCACCTGACCTTCCGAAATGGTCATTTCAATATCAACTCTGTTTTGGTCGAGATCAGTAACTTCTGATGCAATTTTTACACCGTATTTACCCTGACTGAAGTAAACACGCTCCAGTTCAAGCGTTAGCTTTTCAAGCAAGGAACGGTTATAAATTTGTCCGCGCGTTACACCAATCTCGAGCAGAGCACCTTTTAATGCATCGTCATCAACATCAGAATTACCTGAAAATTTCACATCAGAAATTGAAGGTCTCTCTTTGACACGAATCACCAAAACATCGTCATCACGAAAAAATTTTACATCCGCAAAAAATCCCGTTTTATATAATTCACTAATTGCATAGGTTATCTGATTATCATCAACCGGATCACCCACTACGATAGGTAGATAATTTAATAAAGTTCCATCAGGTAGTCGTTGAAGACCTTCGATCTTTATCTCACTAACGGTAAATGAGTCAGCATAGGCAGACACAATGCAGGCGCTGTTAAGAAAAACAATAAATAATAAACGGATGAATGACATACAGCTATGAATCTCTAATTAGTTCTGAGTCACTCAGATGCAAAATGAAAATTGTACAAACCAAAGCGAGAATCACTGTGAATAATTTTTTTATTCATCATGTTCTCAGCGATACGTTGAAGTGTTTTGACAGCTAGATATTTATTCATGAATTGGTTGCAGATCTCGTTACCTGGCTACTGTATCAAACGTTGTATATCATTAAATATAGCAACACTCATTAATAATCCAAGAATAGCAATACCGACCTGTTGTCCTCGTAGTTCGAATGCCTCAGAGACAGGTGAGCCTTTAATTATCTCGATAAGGTAATAAAACAGATGTCCGCCGTCCAACATGGGAACAGGTAATAAATTCAGTACGCCAAGGCTAACTGAGATTACAGCAAGAAAAGACAGGAAAGAAACCAGGCCGACACTAGCAGTAATACCAGCGTAAGTTGCTATGGTAATTGGCCCCGAAATATTAGATAACGAAGCCTCACCAGATACCATCTTCCATAAAACACGGAGTGTCAATGTCGACATATCCCAGGTTTTCAGGGTCGCGTGCTTCATCGCAGCGGCCGGCGAATACTCTACGCGAGCGATCAGCATCTGCCTTACCTCTTCAGGTAAATGTTGATATGCACCAATAAAGCCCTGCTCACCATCTTTGGTTTTACGGCTTTGCGGTATGACCGTAAAAATCTCCTCTACACCGTTACGTAACACAACAAACTGCATGGCTTTATTTGGTTTTTCACGAATCATGTTTACCAGAGTAATCCACTGATCAACTTCAACACCATCGGCCTGAAGGAAAATATCACCTTTGCGTAATCCGGAACTTTCAGCTGCGCTATTTTCCATGACGCCACCGATTTCAGCTTTCAACTCTGGCAGCCACTGATTAAACCCTATGAGCTTAAAGATATCGCCTTCATTTTCCAGTAAACGTGTATCACCGAGGGCTAGCACACGTGTATAGTCAATATTGTCGCTGCCTCTGACCATTATCTGAAGATCGCCACCATCCAGCCCCTGATCAAGAACTTCCAGTCTAAATTCATTCCATGAATTAACCTTGCTATCACCTACCATCAATACTTCGTCCTGAACTTTAAAACCAGCACTCGCAGCGATGCTTTCAGGTTCAGCTTTACCAATAAATGGTCGATCGACGGTGGTGCCCATCATGAACACCAGCCAGTATAAAAAAATGGCTAATATGAAATTGAATGCCGGGCCGGCAAAAACGATAGCAATACGTTTTGAGATGTTCTGATTATTGAAGGCACGTTTCTTCTCAGCATCTGGTACATCAGCTTCGCGCTCATCAAGCATTTTGACGTAACCGCCCAGAGGAATAGCAGCGATGACATATTCAATCTCATCACCCTCTGCTGATTTTTTTACCCAGCTGAATAATGGCCTACCAAATCCAACGGAGAAACGTAAAACTTTTACGCCGACTTTACGCGCCACCCAGTAGTGGCCGAACTCATGAAAAGTTACCAGCACACCAATAGCGACTATAAAGAAAAAAATGTTATGTATTATGTCCATAGAATTTAGTAATAATTAATGTAATAAATAATTTAATGTATTTCTGCGATACATTTTTTTGTAATCATTCTTGCTAAAGCATCTGCTTCAAGTATCAGCTCTACCGAACTAACGTCTTCGGTAATGATTGCTAAATTTAACGTCTGCTCAATTAAATTCGCTATATCGGTAAAACCTATTTTATCATCCAGGAAAGCGGCAACAGCAACCTCATTTGCGGCATTCAACACAATCGTTGCTGAACCTCCCCTTTTTATTGCCTCATAACATAATCGCAAACAGGGAAATCGATCTAAATCTGGCTGTTCAAACTCTAGTTTTGCGACATCAAATATATTTAGTGGTTCAACCCCGGACTCAATTCTTTCCGGCCAGGCCAGTGCATGTGCGATAGGTGTGCGCATATCCGGATTACCTAACTGCGCTAATACCGAACCATCACTGTATGTCACCATTGAGTGCATGACACTTTGCGGATGAATAACCACATCAATATTTGCGATATCCATATCAAACAGCCAGTAAGCTTCGATCAGTTCCAGCCCTTTATTCATCAGGGTTGCGGAGTCTACTGAAATCTTTTTCCCCATATCCCAGTTAGGATGATTTACCGCCTGCTCTGGCGTAACATCGTGTAACTGATCTGCCGAAAAATCTCTGAACGGCCCACCACTAGCGGTTAATAAAATACGTTCAATGCCAGACTTTACCTGTCGGTTAGTCATTTTAACCGATGAATGATATTCCGTCAGACAATCTGGCAAACATTGAAAAATAGCATTATGTTCGCTGTCAACAGGCATCAATACTGCATTATTTTCTCTCGCCGTATCGATAAACAGCTTGCCCGTCATTACCAGCGTTTCTTTATTAGCAAGTAGCACACGCTTGCCGGCTTTAGCTGCTGCTAGCGTTGGAAGCAGACCAGCCGCTCCAACGATGGCGGCAACTACACAATCTACAGCTTCATCCTCAACAACCTGTAGCAGACCAGACTCGCCGCTGAGCACTGTCGTTTGAATATTTTTGCGTTTTAGTCGCTGAGCTAGATCAGATGCTGATGTTTCATCATTCATCACAGCGTAACGTGGCGACCACTTCTCGCATAAAGCGAATAAAACATCAACATTGGTATTTGCTGTTAGCGCATGCACCTGGTAGCGATCTGGGTGCCGAGATATCACATCTAATGTACTACTACCAATACTGCCAGTTGCACCCAACAATGTGATTCGTAATTCTCCGGATTGCGTCATATTATGCTGGTGTAAATCAACCAGTTAAAACCAATGACAAATACCGGCATTGCTGCCAATACGCTATCTATTCTATCAAGTATCCCACCATGGCCAGGCAAAATACTACCACTATCTTTCACACCTGCTTCACGTTTTAAAAAGCTGAAATACAGATCACCACTGATAGAAACAAGCGTTAATATTAATGACAACAACACGAGTAAAGCGGCTCTTTCAGTGTTCAGGTCAAAATAATAACTGGCGAGCAGAGTATATAAGGATGTTGCCACCAAAGCACCCACCAGCCCTTCTTTTGTTTTACCTGGGCTAATATTAGGTGCCAATTTATTTTTACCAAATTTTTTGCCAGAAAAATAAGCGCCTGTGTCTGCGACCCATACCAGAGACAAGGCGTAAAACAACCAGGCCGGACCTTGCCAGTCAACACCTATATACATCGAATGTATCTTTTCCATAGACAGCGCAGCGGCTGGAAGAACAATAAATGCAATCAGCAACTTATCTATTTTTAGCGTTGAAGTCGGTGGTTTGGGTTTTGCATATTTAAGATAATAGCTAATACTAAACCACCACAAGACAGCCACATAGATAGTCCATAAAATATAATCGGCCGCATACTGGTATATAGCCCAGGTAATAGCGGTGATAACGATTGCGAATACAGACCTTATATAAATATTATTTACGCCAGACAACTTCGCCCATTCGTAGCCTGAAATCAAAACTATAAATAGGACGAAATAGAAGAAAACGGATGTTGGCTGAAAAAAAATCATCCAGCATACGAATGCCGCGAGTGGTATTGCTGTCAATATTCGTTGGTATAACATTCTATAGTCTTTTTAATGTTTAATTATTATGTTCATAGTAACGTCTGTTTTTCAGACAGGGGTTATTTTACTATTTCTCTTCGACGACCTGCTTCCCGGTTTTACCAAATCGTCTCTGCCTGCCTGCAAACCAGCTTAATGCTGCAGCAAAATGTTCGTCCGAAAAGTCAGGCCACAATGTGTCAATAAAATATAATTCGGTATATGCCAGTTGCCATATTAAAAAATTACTGATGCGCTGTTCACCGCCGGTACGAATAAACAGATCAGGTGCTGGAACATCATTCAAAGACACGAAGGAATCAAATACGCCCTCATCAATTTCTTCTATTGTCCTGTTATTATTCTGTATCTCGGTCATTAATAGCTTACAGGCATTGACCACATCCCAACGACCACCGTAATTTGCTGCAATATTTAAATGTAAACCCGTATTGTTTACTGTTAACGCTTCAGACTCATTGATACTGTTTTGCAATTTCTCAGAAAACCTGGACCTGTCACCGATAAATTCCACGCGAACGTTTTTCTTATGCAGTTTTTTTACTTCGCCGCTTATGGTCGTTATAAACAAAGCCATTAAGTTGCTAACTTCTGTTTCAGGACGATTCCAGTTCTCGCTGCTAAAAGCAAAGATAGTCAACGCCTGTATTTTATTTTTCGCGCAATTCTCGACAATTTTTCGCGTCGCATTAACGCCAGCCTTATGTCCAGCAGCGCGTGGCAGATGTCGTTTGTTTGCCCAACGTCCGTTACCGTCCATTACCACTGCTATATGCCGGGGTAATAATTTATCGTTATTTTCTATATCTATATTCATCAATGCAATTAGAAAAAACCAGTCGCGAACACTTTACAGAACAATACAACATCTACGTATATTCTTAGTAGCTATATCTATCCTGCAATAAACAGCAGATTAGATTTCCATCAATTCTTTTTCTTTCACCGCAATCACTTCATCGACACCAGCAACATACTTGTCAGTAATCTTCTGTACATTATCTTCAGCTTGTCGACTTTCATCTTCAGAAATTTCTTTTTCCTTCAATAGTTCTTTCAGATCACTGTTAGCATCTCGCCTGATATTACGAACTGCTACTTTTGTGTTTTCACCTTCATTCTTTACCACTTTCACCAATTCGCGACGTCGCTCTTCCGTCAGAGGCGGCATTGGTATACGAATCAGATTACCTGCCGTTGAAGGATTTAAACCTAAACCTGAATTCATAATGGCTTTCTCAACAACAGAAACCATTTGCTTTTCCCATGGTGCCACCGCAAGCGTTCTCGAGTCTTCAACCGTAACGTTAGCTACCTGATTGATCGGTGTATCAGTACCATAATAATCAACCACTATCTGGTCGAGCAAACTTGGGTGTGCACGCCCTGTTCTTATTTTTATTAATTCGGAGCGTAATGAATCAACACTTTTTCCCATACGTGTTTCTGCGTCAGTAAGAATTCCGTCAATCATTGCTTATCCCCCATCAAAACTGTTGTACCAATTGATTTATCTTTCATGACCGCCGGTAAGGCGCCCACTTTATTTAAATTAAATATTCTTAATGGTAGCTTATTGTCGCGACACAAGACTATAGCCGTTGCGTCCATCACCTTTAAGTCTTTATCGAGCACTTCATTAAATGATAAAGACTCATAACGTACCGCATCTGGATTTGTTGCAGGATCAGAGTCATAAACGCCATCTACTTTGGTCGCTTTAAGTACAATATCAGCACCAACCTCTATGGCACGTAAACATCCAGCTGTATCCGTGGTGAAAAATGGATTACCAATGCCTGCCGCAAAGATAACAATTCGGCCTTTCTCAAGATGCCTGATCGCACGGCGCTGAACATATTCTTCGCACATTCGATTGATTTTTATTGCCGACATAACGCGACAGCTCATACCTTGCTTCTCCAGCGCATCCTGCATAGCGAGACTGTTTATAACAGTAGCCAACATACCCATATGGTCGCCGGTAACACGATCGATACCAGACTGTACCAGACCGGCGCCGCGGAAAATGTTGCCACCGCCGATAACCAGCGCCACCTCTATTCCCATATTAACGACTTCTGTAATCTCCGATGCAACACGTTTTAACATTTCTGCATCAATACCATAATCGAGCTCACCCATTAAGGCTTCACCGCTCAGTTTTAGTAATACGCGTTTATAGTTAGCCGGTGTTGTCGTCATCGTTATGTCCACTCCTACTTTTTAATTAGTTTATTTTTATAATTCTGTTCTGTACACAAAAAACCGGGAGATGTCCCCCGGTATTTTGTTAACAATATATATTATCCATTGCCTATAAAGATAAGTATGAATTTTTCATACAGACCATCTATATGTTCGCTATCTATATATATGTTATGACTCATTTATAAATATTTATCCTGTATTTATAATTTCCTGGTTCAAGCTGTTTAGACCTAACCGTTTACCTGAGCCATTACTTCATCAGCAAAGTTTTCTACTTTTTTCTCGATGCCTTCTCCAACTTCAAAACGAACAAAGGTATTCACGGTAGCACCGGCATCTGAAAGTAGCGTTTCAACTGTGATATCTGGATTTTTGACAAAAGCCTGACCAAGCAGTGTTATTTCAGCAAGATATTTACGAATACGACCCGCCAGCATCTTCTCAACGATGTCTGCGGGTTTACCGCTTTCTAGCGCCTGGGCACGTAGAATATCTTTTTCTTTCTCAAGCAGCTCAGCTGAGACATCAGCTTCACTAACACAGACGGGATTACTCGCAGCGATATGCATAGCAACATCTTTGATCAGATCTTCGTTGCCATTTTCCATCTCAACCAGCACACCCATGCGCGCACCATGTAGATAGCTGCCAAACATTCCATTTTCAGTCGAAAGTAACTCGAAACGACGAAGCTGAATATTCTCACCAATTTTAACGATCTTAGCTTTACGTGCTTCTTCAATTGTTTCAGAAGATCCGTCTAGTGTCATTGCTGATAAAGCATCAATGTCCGCTGGTTGGGTATTTAGAGCCGTATTCGCAATAGCGGTGACAAAAGAAAGAAAATCCTCTCCACCTGAAACAAAGTCCGTCTCACAGTTTACTTCTACTACCGCAGCTTTTTTACCATCTTCGCTTATCGCGATGACTACGCGGCCTTCAGCAGCAATACGTCCTGATTTTTTATCAGCCTTTGCCATACCAGATTTACGCATATTTTCGATTGCTACATCGATATTACCTTCTGCTTCCTGCAGCGCTTTTTTACATTCCATCATGCCTGAACCTGTACGTTCACGCAGTTCTTTAACCATTGAAGCTGTAATTTGCATCACAGTAACCTCTTATAAAATTTCTTAAAAATAATGTGTAGAAAAAATTACAGACTTTTATTCCGCATCTTTAGCAGCAGCTTTCTTTTTAGGCGCTGCTTTTTTCTTCACTGCTGCTTTCTTTTTAGGCGCAGCCTTTTTCACTGCAGCTTTCTTTTTAACTGCTGCTTTTTTCACTGGTGCTGCTTTTTTCTCTGGTGCTGCTTCTTTCTCTGGCGCTGCTTGTTTTTCTGGTGCTGCTTCAGCAGATACCTCGGCAACTTTTTCTGGCTCAGCTACTTCTTCAGCAGGCGCTTCTTTAACCGCTTCTACTTTAGGTTTTGCGGCCACTTTCTTGGGTGCTGCTTTCTTTTCTACCGGCTCAGCTTTACGCTGTATCACGGCTGATGCACGGCCTTCGATGATGGCATCTGCAATCCCTTGAGCATATAACTGGATAGCTTTAATGGCATCATCGTTACCAGGAATAACGTAATCAACACCATCAGGTGAATTGTTTGAATCGACAACACCAAATACCGGGATACCTAAAGTATTGGCTTCATTAATCGCGATATCCTCATGACCTACATCGATAACAAAAATTGCATTTGGCAGACCTTTCATGTCTTTAATGCCGCCTAGTACTTTTTCTTTTTTAATCATCTCACGAGTCAGCGTCAACTGCTCTTTTTTGTTCAAACGGTCAAAACTACCGTTTTCTGACATCTCTTCCAGTTCTTTCAAACGTGATATTGATTGACGAATTGTTTTGTAGTTAGTCAACATGCCACCTAACCAGCGATGACTAACATAAGGCATGCCGCAACGTCGTGCCTCTTCAGACATAATACCTCGCGCTGCGCGCTTAGTACCAACAAACAGGATGCTGCCGCGGTCAGCCGCGATTTTGCCGAGCATATTCACTGCATCGTTATACATAGGCAGTGTTTTTTCTAAATTGATAATGTGAATTTTGTTTCGTGATCCAAAAATGTATTCAGACATTTTAGGGTTCCAGAAACGAGTTTGATGACCAAAATGCACGCCTGCTTCAAGCATCAGACGCATAGATACGTTAGACATAGATATTCTCCAGTTAGGGTTAAGCCTCCATACACCCCATGCAAAAAACTGTTTAAGCCGATACTTTCTTAAGTATTTTTGCTTAAATCAGCACCCAATCACATGTGTCGGTATATGTGCGTATTTAAATAAGATATAGTTAGCCCTTATGACAATATTTGACCAAAACACTGATTCAAAACATTGCCGAATGCATAAAAATATCACTCGGTTGCGCTAAGTTTTCTCAGCGCGGGCGCTTTATACCATATGTAACCGAAATAAACAACGATATTTTATCGCGCCAACACCCCAAATTAAACGATAACCAACTGATTATAAAGAACAATTCTACATGACCATATTAATTAAAGATTCACAGGAAATAGAAAAAATGCGTATCGCTGGACGACTTGCTGGCGAGGTCCTGCAGATGATCCGTCCGCATATTAAAACCGGTATCACGACCAACGAACTCGATAAGATATGCCACGATTATATCGTCGATGTGCAAAAAGCTATTCCCGCGCCTTTAAATTATCACGGTTTTCCAAAATCCATATGCACCTCAGTCAATCATCAGATCTGCCACGGTATACCGAGTGATAAGAAATTGAAGAAAGGTGACATCATAAATATCGATATCACCGTCATTAAGGACGACTATCATGGCGATACCAGCAAAATGTTTTTTGTCGGAGAACCACCGATACCCGCCAAACGCGTCAGTCAGATCGCGCATGAGTGCATGAAACTGGGAATCGATCAGGTTGAACCAGGGGCGCATCTGGGTGATATTGGTCATGTTATCCAGCAGCATGCAGAAGCTAACAATTTCTCGGTGGTCAGAGAGTACTGTGGCCACGGCATAGGCAAAGGTTTTCACGAAGACCCGCAGGTTTTGCATTATGGCAAAGCCGGCACCGGTATTATCCTCGAACCCGGAATGATCTTCACCATTGAGCCGATGATTAATGCCGGCAAGCGTCACGTCAAATTACTCAATGATAACTGGACTGTGGTCACCAAGGATCATAGTGCGTCAGCCCAGTGGGAACACACTATTCTGGTAACCAATGATGGCCACGACGTTCTGACGCAATGCGAAGGTGATGAGGTTTAAGTACCTATATAAAAACTGATTAAATAAAAGCTGATTAAATCGAAGAACCTCAGATCAATCTCTCGCATAGGCGCAAAGTGCGCCAGGGATAAAAAAATACTTTGCGTTCTTTGAGCCTATGCGAGAAAAACACAGATTCCTTAATTGACCCGTAGCGTAGCCCGACAGTAATACAAAAAAATTATGATACAGAAAGCCAGAGAAACCGCCATCGATGCAGTAAAGCCACTGCTCGATTTCGACGCCCTGCGACAGCAGTTAAGAAAATGTACTTCCGGACAGCCGGCTGAACTAATAAAACCCTTAAAAGAAGCCGTCATCAAAACCGATGAAGGGTTAAAAACGCTGTATCAGAACGGAAGCGATGTAAACACTATCGTTTTCGGCCGCGCCTACCTCACCGACCAGCTGATCGATATCATCTACCAGGTCCTGTTTGCCGAA
This sequence comes from uncultured Gammaproteobacteria bacterium, assembly GCA_913065105.1. GTDB lineage: Bacteria > Pseudomonadota > Gammaproteobacteria > SZUA-229 > SZUA-229. Next base: position 153,779 of record CAJXZZ010000001.1, read on the forward strand.
ATCGATCAGGAGGTCGCACTGGTTGCAGTCGGCGGTTACGGGCGCGGCGAACTGCATCCAAAATCCGATATCGATCTGATGCTGCTACTGGAAGAGGAAGAAAACGAAACCACCAAAGCGGTGCTCGAACAGTTCCTGATGCTGTTATGGGATATAAAGCTTGAGATCGGCCACAGTGTCCGCACCGTCGATGAATGCATCGAGGAGTCGGCAAAAGACATCACGGTTGCCACCAACATCATGGAGGCACGATTGTTGACCGGAAGCCAGAACCTGTTCGATGAGATGAAACAGAAGACCAGTGCACCGCAAATCTGGGATTCTAAATCTTTCTTTCAGGCAAAACTTGATGAACAGATCCAGCGCAACGGCAAGTTCAACGACACCGCCTACAACCTGGAACCCAACATCAAAGAGAGCCACGGGGGGCTGCGCGATATTCAGATGATCGGCTGGGTGGCAAAACGCCACTTCAATGCCGGCAGCCTCACTGACCTGGTCAAAGAAGGCTTTCTGCTTGAAGACGAGCTCAATACCCTGCTCACCGGTCAGCACCTGTTATGGCGCATCCGCTGTAGCCTGCACTACCTTGCCGGTCGCCGTGAAGATCGCCTGCTGTTCGATTATCAGCGTGATCTGGCACATGAATTTGGTTTCGAGGATGACAAAGAAAACCCTCGCAACGAATCCATCGAACAGTTCATGCAACAATACTACCGCACGGTCATGGAACTGGAGCGTCTGAACGAGATGCTGTTACAGCATTTTCGCGAAGCCATCATCTATGCTGATATTGACACCGAAGCAGAAATGATCAACGACAGCTTTCAGGTAAGGAACGGTTACATCGAAACCACCTCACCGGCCATCTTCAAGAAGAACCCCTGCGCCATACTGGAAATGTTTCTGATACTGCAGGATTACCCTGAGATAAAAGGTGTGCGTGCTGCCACCATCAGGCAGATAAGGCAGTACAAATCACTAATCAATGACTCGGTGAGAGCTTCACCGCGCGCGCATGAATTATTTATCCGCATCATCACCAGTTCGCGCGGTATCACTCACGAGCTTAGGCGCATGAACCGCTACGGCATTCTGGCGGCTTATATTCCGGCATTTGATTCTATCGTCGGCAGAATGCAATACGATCTGTTCCACGCCTATACGGTTGATCAACACACTCTCTTCGTTATCAGGAATATGCGCCGCCTGTCGGTGCCCGACTACTGTCACGAATTTCCTCTGGCCAGCGGTGTATTCCAGCACCTGAAAAACCCCGGCCTGCTATACCTCTCCGGCCTGTTCCATGATATCGCAAAAGGCCGCAATGGCGATCACTCCATCCTCGGTGCAAAAGATGCAAGAACCTTCTGCGACCAGCACGAGCTGCCCGAGAAAGACAGTAAACTTGTCAGCTGGCTGGTAAAAAGTCATCTGGTGATGTCGATGACCGCACAACGTAAAGACCTGAGCGACCCTGATGTGATCAGCAATTTCGCTGGTTTCGTGGAGACCATCGAGCGACTGGATTATCTCTACCTGCTCACCATCTGCGATATCCGCGCCACTAACCCGAAACAATGGAATGACTGGAAAGACAAACTGCTGGGCGAGTTATATAACAAGACAGCAGCGCTGATCAATATAGGTCTGGATCAACAAGGCGATAAAGAGAGTAATATCTCAGAGATTCAGACCGCCAGCCTGCGCAGACTGGAGCTGATGGGTATCGACTCTCATCAGGCAAATGATCTGTGGCAGACCTTCAGCAATGATTACTTCCAGAGCCACACCTATGGCCAGATAACCTGGCACACCGCCCTTATTCTGGAAGCGCGAAACAATTCCGACAATGAGGATGGCAAACTTGATAATCCACTGATACAGACCCGGGTGCATGAGTCCAGCAACAGTATCCAGCTGGTGATCTACATGAAAGACCGCGATTATATCTTCTACGATGTCGCCACCGTATTAAACCGCTGCGCTGTCGCCATTGTCAACGCACAGATCTTAAATACCAGCGACGGTAATGCCCTACAGTCCTTTCGCCTGGCACCGGAAAATACCGACAGCTCTGAGATGCCTTTCATCGCACAGGATATCGTCGAACAGTTACGGGAAAGCCTGAGTAACGATAACGACACGAAAGCAGCCACCATGAGCGGCAGCAGCAAACATAAGTATTTTTCATCGCCGACAGTGATCAGCTTCAAAGATATACCAGATAACGAGACAACGTTGATCAGCATCGAAACCATCGACCGCAGTGGCGTCTTACAGAACATCTCCAAGACCTTTATCGATAGCGGCATACGTTTGCTGAACGCGAGAATTACCACTGCCGGTGAAAAAGCCATCGACCACTTCTCTATCAGCACACGTGATGACAAGATGCTTTCCAAATCACAGAAAGAAACATTAAAACAACAACTAAAAGAAATATTATAAAACGATGACAACCACTCTAGACCTTGCCAGACAACTGATCAGCATCCCTTCTGTCACACCGGATGACCTGGGTTGCCAAAAAATAATCGCCGAGCGCCTGTCAGCCATCGGCTTTGAAATAGAACATCTACGTTTTGGTGACGTGGATAATCTGTGGGCGCGTTACGGTACACGATCACCACTGTTTGTTTTTGCAGGCCATACAGATGTGGTACCCACCGGCCCCATTGAAAAATGGAGCAGTGACCCATTCACGCCCACGATAGTCGATGATGTAATGACGGGACGTGGCACTGCTGACATGAAAAGCAGTATTGCCGCCATGGTTTGCGCCTGTGAAAATTTTCTGACAGACAAAAAAGAAATCCCTGGCTCCATTGCTTTTTTAATCACCAGTGATGAAGAGGGACCCGCTACTGAAGGTACCGTGAAAGTGGTCGAACATCTGCTAGCTAATAATGAGAAAATTGACTGGTGCCTTGTCGGTGAACCTTCGAGCACAAACAGACTTGGTGATATTATTAAAAATGGGCGACGCGGCTCAATCAATGGCGATCTAACAGTTCACGGCGTGCAGGGCCACATCGCCTACCCGCACCTGGCACAAAATCCCATCCATTTATTTGCCGATACCATGCAGGCATTATGCAATGAAGTATGGGACAACGGTAACGACCACTTCCCCCCTACCAGTTTTCAGATCTCAAATATCAATGGCGGAACCGGTACAAGCAATGTCATACCAGCCGACTTAAACGTTCAGTTTAACCTGCGTTTTTCGACAGAAATCACAGATCAGCAAATCAGACAACGCATAGAGAGCATCCTTGATAAACATCAACTTAAATATACGCTTAACTGGTCGTTATCTGGTCAACCATTTTTAACCCCAGGTGGAAAATTAGTCGATGCGGCAAAACAGGCTATTCAGGCCATCTGTAATATTGAAGCCGAATTGTCTACTTCAGGCGGAACATCAGACGGTCGTTTTATCGCACCGACAGGTGCGCAGGTAGTCGAACTGGGGCCGATTAATGAAAGCATTCACAAGATAGACGAAAACATTAATATCTCTGATCTAGAACAGCTCACAGAAATATACACCGATATACTTAAACGGTTACTGGTGTAATGATATTCAATTTTCAATTGGGGTCAAAGGGACTGAATTACCCATATAACTTGCTTGCTCTGCAGTGTTACTATATTAATTAAATAAACAATACGAGGGATAAATTATGAATCGTGAAAAGGTATGGTTTAGCTTTTTTATGATCCTGGCGCTAACGCTAAATTTCGGCTTCTTCTATGGCGAAATTGACGATCCGATACACCACAATGTCTATGAATTATTTGCTGTAATCGTGGTTAATCTTATCGCGACGATAATGAAGTTTGGTGATAAAACACAGATGGGCGCCATGTTGCTGGCAACCAGCCTGGTTGCAGTGGTACAACTTTTTGCCGCATCTTTTGTCTGGATATTCGCCGAACACATCCAACAGACCGGTCTCACCGCCACCAGCATGTCCACCATCGTGGCTTTAAGCGGTGGTGCGATGTTAGCTAACATTATTTCAGTTATTCTGCTTATGATTGAAGCATCACGGTTTGAAAGATAGACGATTAACGCGCCTCTGTTGCAGCAAAACATTCTAAACGTGAAGTCACATCATGAATGAAGTTACCGCATTATTTTTACGGCGAATCAAAGCGCCATTAATATTAATGGTAACCGTTTATAGCATTGCCATCTTAGGTATGATTTTAATACCCGGCATTGATGAAAATGGCGATAGCTGGCATATGAGTATATTCCATGCTTTTTATTTCGTCAGTTACACAGCAACAACTATCGGCTTTGGTGAAATCCCCTACCCCCTGACTGAAGCGCAACGACTGTGGACAGTTTTTATTATCTACATGACTGTTATTTCCTGGTTTTATGCACTAGGGACTGTGATCAGTCTATACCAAGATAAAGCTTTTCAAACTGAACGAAAAAAATCAAGATTTAAACGTGATGTCAGGAATGTTAATCGCCCTTATTATGTCGTCTGTGGTTATGGTGAAACCGGCAAAGCAGTTGTTGATGCATTACTCGATGAACATTTTGGCGCGGTTGTTATCGAACAGATTGAAGATCTAAGTGAGATCAGTATTCATGACAAACTTGTGCATGTGCCATACCTAACTGCAGACGCTTCCAAACCCGAAGTATTAGAGTATGCGGGCGTACACCAGGATAAATGCCGAGGTGTTATTGCAGTAACATCATCTGATGAAACAAATCTAATCATAGCCATCAGTAGCAAATTATTACATCCCAATGTAGTAGTTATCTGTCGCTCAGATAATAAAGAACATGAAGATAATATGCTCTCATTCGGTACCGACCATATTATCAATCCGTTTGAAAGTTTTGCAGAAGTTTTCAGAATGAGTTTGCACTCACCCTCTATGGAATTGATCTATGACTGGTTAACAGGCGCGCCAAACACCTCGTTAAGCACGCCCCTAAATATAGAATCAGGGCACTGGATCTTATCTGGCTATGGCCGTTTTGGAAAACAGCTGCACAAAGAATTGCGCATAAAAAATATCCGCACTGTCATCATAGATCCACGAAAAAAAATCAAAACAGAGTTCTTTAAAAATAATCAAACTGATGATGATTTCATTATCGGCACTGGCACCGATGCAGAAACTTTAACTAAAGCAGGCATAGATACTGCAGCAGGTGTCATCGCAGGTACTGACAACGACTCAAATAATCTTTCGATCATCATGACTGCACGGCAACTTAATAAAAATGTCTTTGTTATTGGTCGTGAAAATTCTTATAAAAATAAATTGTTATACAAAAAAGTTAATGATCACTACCAAACAGACATCCACAGAAACATCGAGGACATTTCAACTGTCGCACATCTGACCATGCAACCCAGTGAAATCATTGCCAGAGAAATACGTTCCATTCTAATCGCGCCATTATTGATTGACTTTATTAGACTGGCAGCACATGAAGACCAGGAGTGGGCAAATATAACTATAAGTAGATTAAGCGCCGTCATAGGTGAAAACCGTCCGTACTTATGGACAGTTAACATCACCAAAGAAAATGCCCCTGCTATAGCACAAGCGCTTGGTTTCGGCCGAAGCATTCAGATAAAACATATCACCAGAGATCCAGTAATCCTCAGTAAACAACTTGATTGCGTCACATTATTATTGAAACGCGGAGATGAATCATTTCTACTTCCCGATGAAGAAACAGAATTAAAAGCCTTTGACCAAATAATGTTTTGCGGCTTACGCAAAGTCAAATATGCTATGTCGCCGACATTAACGGATATAAGCCTTTTAAATTATGTGATGACCTCTAAAAATGAAGCGCAATCATATATCTGGAAAAAAATCACCCTTCTCCTGCGTAAAGAGGATAAACGTTCATCTCCACGTTAAAAAACTGCCAGATACACGCTCGAATTTATTTCTAATACTGTTATAATTTGAAACTGATTCCAGACGTATGTCTCGATAGCTCAGCTGGATAGAGCGGCCCCCTCCTAAGGGGCAGGCCGGGGGTTCGACTCCCTCTCGGGACACCACTAATCTCAATATTCACCATCAGGAAAAGACTATGGCAACAGTTACACTAGAGACCACACACGGCAATATCCTTATTGAACTTAACGAAGAAAAAGCGCCAGAAACCGTAAAGAATTTTTTAACTTATGTTAATGATGGTTTTTTTGATGGTACTATTTTTCACCGCGTCATCCCTAACTTCATGATACAGGGCGGTGGATTCATGCCAGGTATGGTACAAAAAAGTACAGAAGATCCTGTTAAAAATGAAGCTGACAATGGTCTGCCCAATGAACGTGGCACCGTTGCCATGGCAAGAACCAACGACCCGCATTCTGCAACTGCACAATTTTTTATTAACCACAATGATAATACCTTTTTAAATCATACTGCACCGACAGGTTCTGGTTGGGGCTACTGTGTTTTTGGAAAAGTAACGGATGGCATGGACACCGTTGATGCTATCGCAGCAGTAAAAACAGGTAATGATAGCGGCCATGGTGATGTACCTGTGGAAACCGTCACTATCAACAAAGCTAGCGTCTCGTAAGCACACAAAAATCTATTCTCAATGGAAGATATCGTTTTTATTTCAGATCTACATCTTGCGCCTCAACGACCTCAAATCATTGAACTGTTTATTCGATTTGCAGATGAAATAGCAGCTGATGCGGATGCTCTCTATATACTCGGTGATTTTCTTGAATACTGGTTAGGTGATGATGACCCGGCGCCATCATTAGCACCAGTATTCGATAAATTAATCGAGTTAGATGAAAAACATGGAACAAAAATATTTCTCATGCACGGTAATCGTGATTTTTTGATCGGTAACAAACTTGCGGAACGTTGTCATTTCACACTGATTGATGACGCATATAGAATAAAAATACATGATAATGACGCCCTACTGATGCACGGCGATACATTATGCACGGATGATATTGAATATCAGAAGTTTCGCCAGATGGTTAGAAGCCCTCAATGGAAACAGGACATACTAAGCAAGAGTCTTGAAGAAAGGATACAGATAGCAAAATCTTTAAGAGAGAAAAGCAAACAGTCCACGACTGAAAAAGAAGAAAACATCATGGATGTTAATCAGGATGCAACTGACCATGTATTCACAGATAACAATGTCGATCTACTGATTCATGGTCATACACACCGTCCTGCGATTCATCATAAAAAAATCAACAATCGCGATACGACCAGAATAGTATTGGGCGACTGGTACAAAACTGGCAGCTATTTACGAATTAACGATGACTCAGATTTTCGCTTACAAAGTTATCATTAATTTTTTAGTAGCTACTTAAGAAACGTTTTTGAATTTTTATCAACTGAAAACTGACGGTACTTTTCAGGGATCGTAAATTTTCCTGGGCTTACTGCTATCTTTTTGTAGGTAGATAAAACTTTAAACCGCTCATTGCTATGCCATTCCTGTATGGGCAGACCTTTTTCGTAATACTTACCCATATTGTATATCTGATCAACAAAAAAACAGGCTGTTTGCATATCGCTAAGTTTATTGTCTGTCATTTTCACCTGTTGGCCAGATATAATATTCTGGTAATTTTTTAACAATGTAGTTACCTCTGGCAATAAATTCTCAACCAGCTGGATTTCCAGGCAGGTTTCTTCTGCCTCACCTTTACCTGTATAGACACGATAATTAAAAATAGCATTACCAGAAACTGTAGGCGAATCGGCTAATTGTAGATATTCGGTTTCATATTTAACTGGCAATGTTTTCTCAGAAAAAACATGCTCCTTTATAACCAGCACTGATTCATCATGGTGACTAACGCTATAAATAACCTTGTCTTTATCATCATAAACAATAAAACCACTATCTTCACCTGATTGATCAATTCTTATATATCGGTCTGACACCAGCATGGTCACTTCGTATTCATCCACGCCCGGCTCTCTTTCAACATAAGAAAGTTGGTACACATCCAGTGTGTTTTTCAGCTTATCTTCTTTTGTCTTTGCAGAGAGACCTGCTGACGATGAAAACATCACTGAAAGTATAAAAAGGTTAAAGGCTATTTTTTTTATCATCGGTATATCTACTCTGTTAACACGCTATTATGGTTAAAACCTTATCGATAAAAACAACTTTTAACCTAAAAATTTCGCTAATTATAGCGTTAAAAACGATTTAATAAACTCTGTAATTCTTCACGACTGAACCCTGCTTCGATGCGCGCCTGTGTTTCAAACGGTCCAAATTTTGCGCCTTCCATATATTTTTCAATCAGTTGAAAAAAAGTTTCCTGTGGTTCCAAATTCCGCTCATTACATAATGCGTTATACCAGTACGAACCGATTTTGACATGGCCAATCTCTTCATCAAATATCCTTTGTAATATGGCTATTAGACACGTATCCCCAGTAGATTTCAATTTCTTGATCATCGTCGGTGTGACGTCAAGCCCCCTGGCTTCCAGTACACGCGGCACCAATGCCATCCTGGTCATTACATCAAAATCTGTTTTCACCGCCATTTCCCACAAGCCATTATGCGCGGGGAAATCACCATAAGACACGCCATGACTCGTAAGGTAGTCAGACAACATGGTAAAATGCTGCGCTTCCTCAGCGGCCACACGGCACCAGTCACTATAATATTGTTCTGGCATATGCTGAAACCGGTAAACAGCGTCCAGCGCGAGGTTTATAGCGTTAAATTCGATATGCGCAATGGCGTGCACTAGCGTCAAACGCCCTTTTAAACTGGAAAAATTACGCCGTGGCACGTCTCGCGCATCAACAAGTTCAGGCTTTTCCGGCCGTCCCGGTATCGGTAGCGACTTAACATCAGACAATGGATTTATAGTTAGTTCTTTATCTAACCAGCTTTTTTGTAGCGCAAAGGTTGCCTCTACTTTTAGTTTTGGACTATCAAGTAGTAAGCAATGAAATGCCTGATCAAATAAATTCGTATACATAGATTACAGAACAAAGGGGACAGGTCTATTTTAGCTTTTCAAAATAGATCTGTCCCCCTTTAGTTTTGACGACATTTTAAACAGTCTATTTAACGACAGTATTTAGAAACACCCTTACTGAGATCTTTTCTCCGTTGAGCACGTTGCTCGTCAGACTGGTATGTCCGTTCACCATCAGGACTCATCGTGTATGACCGATTTGATTGTATATGGCCCTGATAACGCCTTTTAAAATTGTCACAAAGTTTTTTGTTCTTTTTATTTAAGGCAAGCTGTTTCTTTCTTTTCTCAGCATCTGCCTGCTTGTTTTCATCTATCTTTTTTAACAGGTATTCACGTTCCTTTTTATTACCAGACGAATTTGTAACACCTGTATTATTGTTAGTTTTAATCTTTATTTCAACGGCTGTGTTTTGATCGACAGGTTTATCGCCAAAATGAACATTTCCATTGCTATCTGTCCATGTATAAATACCCGCACTAACTGGGGACACAACTAATAGCATTAACACGATATATTTATTCATAAATATCCTTATCTACATTACTCATTGGCCAGCAGTTTAGCAATAAAAAAGGCCTGAAATTCAGGCCTTAATCAAAAACATTAGAACTAATTGTTACAAAGTGATTTTATCTTTATTTTTTTCGACTGTTTTCGCACCGATACCATCAACATTTTGTAGTGAATCTATCGATTTAAATTTACCGTGACTGGTACGGTATTCTACGATTGCTTTTGCTTTACTCTCACCTATACCATTTATGCCTGAAGAGATCTGTTCAGCACTAGCGGTATTAATGTTAACTTTTTCAGCCTGAGCTTGAGCAGACATGGCTGATGTTGAAAATAATAAGATGGTGGTTAATAACAGTGAATGAAACAATTTCATGTGTATCCTCCCTGGATAAGTCACAATTAATGAGAGCAGCTAGATTAACGTAAATATTTAGATAAACAAGTCAGCTGATATCGCTATTGATTGTGCGTAAAACCTTACAAGGATCTTTTGACTGGGTAATCGGCCTGCCAATTACCAGGTAAGAGGCGCCATCGGCTATCGCTTTTTTGGGTGTGACCACACGGCATTGATCGTCCTGCTCAGAGTCTGCCAGACGTATACCCGGTGTTACCAGTAAAAAGTCACTACCCATGTCCTGCCTTAGAATCGGCGCTTCCTGTGCAGAGCAAACAACGCCATCTAAACCTGCGTTTTGGCTCATCACTGCCAGACGCGATACCATCTGCTGCGGCGTGGCCTTGATACCAAGCGCATCAAGTTCGATCTGACCACTGCTAGTCAACCAGGTAACGGCAATTAATAATGGTGCATGTTCATCGGCTAATGCCTGTTTAGCTGCCAGCATCATTTTTTCACCACCCAGTGCATGCACATTTAACATCCAGACACCAAGGTCAGCGGCTGCACTGCAGGCATGGGCTACTGTGTTAGGTATATCGTGATATTTTAAATCCAGAAAAACATCAAAGTTTTTATCGACCAGCTGTTTGACCAGTGATGGACCGCAGCGGGTAAATAGTTCTTTACCTACCTTAAGACGGCATAGAGAAGGATCTAACTGATCGACCAGCTGCATGGTCTCAGCTTCAGAGGAAAAGTCCAGAGCAACGATGACGGGTGATGTCTGATTCATATCGTCAACTAATCTTTATTGATCAAGTTCGACCACACTGGGTTTCACACTGCCCCAATTATTACAGCTAGGACACAACCAGTAATGTGTGTTTGTGCTAAAGCCACATTTTTGGCAACGGTACTCGACACTGTCTTTTTGCATAACGGACAGAGCTGTTGTTAGATCACTAAAGATCTCATCAGCATCGACTTCTTTCTGTTTGTAAGAGATAAGTTTTTGCATGCCAGCTAAACTTGGCTGACGTTTTATTTTATTCGATAAATAGTCTATCGCAGGCTGTTTACCCTGTGATTTTTCCAGTACTGAAGCAATCACATTCTGCAAAAATAGATTCTCATGCCGGTCTTGAAGTGCGACAAGATAGTCATACAACTTATCTTGCGCCGCAAGGTTTTCATAACATTCAAGCAGTGAATCAATAACAAGAATCATCGATTCAGCATCCTGCTTTTCGATACCCTCGTACAGCTTAATGGCTTTTTTATCATCGCCTGCGACTTTCTCCTGATCCGCTAATAATACGGTCGCACGCACACAGGAAGCATCATAACGCAGCGCTTTGTTAGCATTATTCTGCAGCTGACTTATATCACCTTTTGTACTGTTGATTTCTGCCAGTTCACAGTAATACTGCGCGATCATGGGGCCAATCACAGTCGGGTTTTCAGAAAACAGATCAACAGCAATATCGATTGCTTTGAACCAGTCTTTTTCCTGTTGATAGATAAGAATCAGATTGTGTCGTGCTTCAGCGGATTTCTGATCCTGTATCAATACTTCCTTAAACAAGCCCTCAGCACGGTCAAACCAGCCGGCGCCCAGGTAGTCGTACCCCAGCTCCTGCAGAATTTTGCTACGATAACGCTCAGGTAATGAAGGCCTGGCAATCAAGCCCTGATGTATCTTAATAGCCTTATCCATCTCACCATTTTTTCGATAGATCTTGCCCAGGGTAAACTGCATATCAATGGTATCCCAGTTGGATTCCACTAATTTAACAAAGACGTCTAAAGCTTTACCCTGCTCGTCATTAAGCAGGTAATTTAAACCTTTAAAATATTCTGAAGATAATGTCGATTGTTGTCGTTTATGCGATTGTTTTGTACGAAACAATAACCATAAAAAACCAATAGCAACGGGAATTATTGCTAACGACCATACTGGCATTTGTGAGAAATCAAACACGTTGTTGTATCAGGTTCAGTCCTGGGGAATTGAAAATGTAAGGGTAATTTAGCATAACATCACCCTGTGTTGTTTAACCGCCAATGATGTTTTGGGGTTTAGCCAATCTCTTTAAGCATTGACTCGTTAACACGTTCACGGAGTTCCTTACCTGGCTTGAAATGTGGTACATATTTACCTGGTAAGGCAACTGAACCACCTGTTTTTGGATTACGTCCTGAGCGTGGGGGACGGTAATGTAAAGAAAAACTACCGAATCCACGTATCTCTATACGTTCACCACTGGATAATGAATTGCTCATCTGTTCCAGCATGCTTTTAACCGCTAGTTCTACGTCCTTGTAGGCGAGATGACTTTGCTTACGTGCAATACGTTCAATCAATTCTGATTTCATCATTGCGTTAGTTTGCATTTCTTCAGCCATATCAATAACCTTCCTCTATTAAACTGACA
>CAJXZZ010000002.1 GCA_913065105.1 uncultured Gammaproteobacteria bacterium
CTTGACGCTGTTGCCATCATAGGCATCAATAGAACCGCAGCGGCCATAAATAAAGTAATTAGCTTATTTTTCATGATGTCACCCTATCTGGAACAGGCTTGGTGCTTTCGTTTTTAGATGTGACATAAAGCACAACAAAGAAAGCGAAATAGAAGAAAGTGAATATGCGAGAGAACATAGTCAGTATCTCTGTTGCTGGTTGCATAGCTAACCAGCCCAGTACAACAAAGCTGATACCGAATACGAGCAGGTTCACTTTAAAGATAACTGAGCGATAACGGATAGACTTCACTTTACAGCGGTCGATCCATGGCAGGAAGAACAGTATAACGATCGCAGCACCCATAGTGCCTACACCCATCAACTTATCAGGCACCGCACGTAAGATTGCGTAGAACGGTGTGAAATACCATACCGGAGCAATATGTTCAGGTGTCTTCAACGGATCAGCAGCAATAAAGTTTGCATGCTCTAACAGGTAACCACCGCCACCAGGGAAGTAGAATATCACCACACTGAAGAAGAACAGGAACACGACCACGCCTACGATATCTTTAACAGAGTAGTAAGGGTGGAAAGGAATGCCGTCTAATGGGATACCATCAGCGCCTTTATTCTTCTTGATTTCAACACCGTCTGGATTGTTTGAACCCACTTCATGCAAGGCAAGAATGTGTGCGATAACAAGGAATACCAGAACGAAAGGTAAAGCAATAACGTGAAGTGCAAAGAAGCGGTTAAGCGTTGCATCGCCGATGACGAAGTCACCACGGATCCATAAGGTAAGGTCATCACCGATTACAGGTATAGCACTGAACAGTGAAATGATTACCTGAGCACCCCAGTAAGACATCTGACCCCATGGTAATAAGTAACCCATGAAAGCTTCAGCCATCAATGCAACGTAGATAAACATACCAAACAGCCATATAAGCTCACGAGGCTTCTTGTACGAACCGTACATAAGACCACGCAGCATGTGCAGGTAGACCACAACGAAGAACGCTGTTGCACCGGTAGAGTGGATGTAACGGATCAACCAGCCATAAGGCACGTCACGCATGATGTACTCAACAGAAGCAAACGCCATAGCGCCGTCTGGTTTGTAATGCATGGTAAGGAATATTCCAGAGACGATCTGAATCACCAACACCATCAGTGCTAACGAACCAAAGAAGTACCAGAAGTTGAAATTTTTCGGTGTGTAATATTGAGCAAGATGATCATTCCACATTTTCGTTGCTGGAAAACGCTCATCTATCCAGGCCATTAAGTTACCCATTATGCAGCCTCCCCATCTTCACCAATGACAATTACGTTATCACTTACATATTTATGCGGTGGTACAACCAGATTTGTTGGTGCAGGTACACCCTGGTAGACACGACCGGCAAGGTCAAATTTCGAACTGTGACAAGGACAGAAGAATCCGCCTAACCAGTCACCACCTAAATCAGCCGCACCGATTTCAGGACGGAATGTTGGTGAACAACCCAGATGCGTACAGATACCAACAAGAACCGAAATCTCCGGTTTGATAGAACGATTTGCATTTTGAGCATAAGCAGGTTGCTGCTCTTCTGCTGAAGCCGGGTCACTAAGCTTGTCATCAAGCGTAACAAGGTCAGAAAGTGTTTTAGCAGAACGTTTAACAATCCATACTGGCTTGCTTTGCCATTCTACGATTACCAACTGCCCTTCTTGCATTTTGCTGATATCGATTTCAACGGGAGCACCTGCATTTTTTGCCCTTTCACTAGGCATCCATGAGGCTAAGAATGGAACTGCTACAAAACCGGCACCGACCGCTGCAACCACCGAAGTGGAATTGACCAGAAAGCGACGCCGTTTTGTATCTACTACATGATCAGTAGACATATTGGATATCTCCAAATATTAAATAAAAATTCGATTTATAACTTTTGCGGGAAAATTGAAAAACACCTGTTTTTCAATCTATACCCTAAATTCAGTGCAACACCTTTCTAGTGCATGTACCCTGTCTATAGAGACAAGTGTATAAACTGCACATTTTGCGCAAATCCACATAAAATAGTCGTGCGCACCGGTTGCAAGCGGCGCATAGAATAGCGTAAATTAGCATTTTAGCCAAGTTTAATATAAAAAATTAATAAAAATCAAAGAGATACAATAAACTCATGCAGAAGCAAAATCACTCTTTTGTGTATTTTTTAGCCTGGTTGATAATTGGCACCTTTTTAGGGCTCAGTATTCTGCTCTATAGGGGCGACATCAGTATTGATATAAATCAAACAGATGGCAGCAATAAAACACCCCCAGCTGATGCTGATTCAACACAAGACATACATACCGGATTCGCCGATGCTGTGATGAAAGCTGTACCCGCGGTGGTAAGTATCCAGACCATCGTCTGGAAAGAATCAGACGTTCCTGCAAACACTGAGGAAGAAATAACTAAAAGTTTTTTAGGTAAAGACTCACCGCATCGACCAAAACGTCAGGCGGAAAAAGGTGCCGGTTCTGGCGTCATCATTCGCAGTACTGGTTACGTGTTAACCAACTACCACGTCGTCGCCAATCGTGATGAAATCAGTGTTCGTCTGCACGATGGCAGGTTAGCTGAAGCTGAGCTTATCGGCTCTGATCCAGAAACCGATCTTGCTGTACTAAAAGTAAACCAGGAAAATTTACCCACGCTAACACCTGCAGATATGAAGAAACTTCATGTCGGCGATATCGTGCTGGCGATCGGCGATCCCTTCTCCATTGGTCAAACCGTAACACAAGGCATTATCAGTGCCACCGGCAGAACCAGCGTTACCCAAAACACCTATGAAAACTTTATTCAAACCGATGCTGCTATTAACCCTGGTAATTCGGGTGGCGCACTGGTGAATACCGCTGGTGAAATCGTTGGTATTAACTCAAACATCTATTCCAATACAGGAAACTTTCAGGGCATCAGTTTTGCGATACCGATTGATCTGGCAAATCAGGTTGCTGAACAGATCATTCAAAATGGTTACGTCATAAGAGGCTGGCTTGGCGTCGAGGGTCAGGAAGTTACTGCTCAGATCTTACGTTCTC
Organism: uncultured Gammaproteobacteria bacterium; assembly: GCA_913065105.1. Taxonomy (GTDB): domain Bacteria; phylum Pseudomonadota; class Gammaproteobacteria; order SZUA-229; family SZUA-229. The sequence goes on from CAJXZZ010000002.1 coordinate 3,070, forward strand.
TTGAGCTTGACCAGGTGCACGGTATTTTAATTACAGATATTGATAAAAATGGTCCTGGGGATCTTGCTGGATTAAAAAACGGTGACATTATCACTAGCATTAATCAGAAAAAAATTATCGATACAAATGACATATTGAATCTTATTGCTGCAGGAAGACCCGGGGATGAGTTTTTAGTTGAAGGTATCAGACAACGCCAGAGTTTTACCACAAAGGCGATTCTTGGACAGCGACCGCTTATGAGCAGATAGAGCGAGCAGTGAATAGTGAATTTAAAAACAAGTCACTACTTCACACAAAAGCCAGGCACTGTTTTTTTGATCTTTTAATTTGTATTTTTCAACTATTCACTATTCACTATTAGTTATTCACTGCCTTCAAAAGCGCAGCCACAAACACCTTATTTTCTTCCGGTGTTCCAACCGTAACACGCAAACAATTTTTCAATAGGCCCGTGTCGGCCTTCATGTTTTTTATTAACACGCCTGATTGTTTGATACTGTCAAAGACATCATTAGCGCTTCTATTTTCATCACTATTTAATACACGGAACAAAATAAAATTTGCCTGACTTGGAAACACCTTCAACTCAGGTATGGCATTCATAGCGTCCAATAACCGTTCACGTTCATCACGTATTTTTTTTGCCTGCTGATTTAATTCATCAACATTATCCAGAATAAACTCGGCAGATATCTGCGTTAATACGTTTATATTATAAGGTAAACGAATTTTATCAATTTCATTAATGATTTCTGGCTGACCACATAAAAGCCCTAAACGTATACCCGCCAACCCCATTTTTGAAACAGTGCGCATCACCAGTAGATTATCGTACTCAGTTAAACGCTGCATAAAACTTGTCTGTGCAAATGGGTAATAAGCCTCATCCAATACGACCATTCCAGGCGATGATGAAATGATCTCTTCAATGTCTTTTTCATCATAACAATTAGCCGATGGATTGTTTGGATAAGCAATAAATATGATCGCAGGCTGATGTTGTTTTATTGCCTGCCGCGTACGCTCCATATCAAGAGTGAAATCCTGGTTTAATGGAACACCTGCATATCTAATGCCCACAAAATCAGCGATCATCTTGTACATTACAAAACCGGGCTCAAATGACATCAAACAAACATCTTTCGTGTCATCATGATCGGCAACAGCCATTGCCAGCATCTGTATTAATTCATCAGAGCCGTTACCCAGAACAATCGATTTATCTTCCGGCACCTGCATTACCTGCATTAGCTTTTTACGCAAAGAACTTGCTGATGGGTCAGGGTATCGATTGAGCTGCGCTTCACTCAGCTTGATCTGCAACTCAGCCTTTAGGCCCTCAGATAGCTGATAGGGATTTTCCATCGCATCCAGCTTTATCAAACCACTGGCATCAGCTACCTGGTAAGCGGATATGCTCTTGATGACAGGACGAATCCAGCGTAATGATTTTTCTGACACGATTTTCTCGGATGATAAATTACTGAGCATTATACGTTGTTGACGAGAAAGAATAAAAAAATTCAGTTCAGTCTTGAAAATTATTAATGCGGCCCTAGATTAGTTTGCAACAACAGACAAATACCATTTAGGAGGTCATATATTATGAGCTTAGTACGATACAACAACCCATGGAATTTATTAAATTCTTTACAACGTGAATTATACAATCCCGAACACAGTCATTTAAATGATGATGACGCCTCGGTCGCAACGGCTAACTGGGCACCCTCAGTCGACATCAGTGAAAGCGAAAAAGCATTCACTCTACTCGCTGACATCCCCGGCGTTGACCCTAAAAACATAGAGATTTCAATGGAAAAAGGTGTCTTAACCATAAAAGGTAAGCGCCAGTCAGAGAAGCGTGAAGAGAGTGAAAACTATCGTCGCGTCGAACGACAAAGCGGTCAATTTTATCGCCGCTTCACCCTACCAGACAGTGCTGACGCGGATAAGATTGAAGCGAAGTCAGAGCATGGAGTATTACGGATTACTATTCCGAAACAGGAAGTTGCTATTTCACGACGCATAGAAGTGAAGCATTGATATTTTCCGCAAATGAACGCTAATTAATTTTTAGTTTATAACAATAACTTTCATGCCACGCATGAAAGTTATTGTTAATTGTTTCTAAAAAAACACAAAGTAATTACGAGGGCAATTGAAAAAATTTTAAATTTCGCTTATTCGCGTTCACTTGCAGATTCTATTTCTTTATACGATATTCCGCAGACTGCGCATGCGCAGTCAGGCCTTCACCGCGCGCGAGTATTGACGCTGTTTTACCCAGTTCAGAAGCACCTTTCGCAGAACAGCTGATTAAACTGGTGCGTTTCTGAAAATCGTACACCCCTAATGGCGATGAAAAACGTGCAGTGCCCGAGGTAGGCAATACATGATTTGGACCGGCGCAATAATCGCCAAGGGCCTCTGCAGTATATCGACCCATAAAGATGGCGCCGGCATGACGAATTTTTGTTGCCCATTGTTCAGCATCTTCGATAGAGAGCTCTAGATGTTCCGGTGCGATATGGTTAGCGACTTCGATCGCCTGCTCCATATCTGCTACTGAAATAATCGCTGCACGATCCTCTAGTGATTTTTTGATAATCTCTTTGCGTGGCATCTCTTCGAGCAAACGTTCGATACTCTGTTTCACCTGTTCGATAAAATCTTCATCTGGAGAAACTAGTATTGATTGTGCTTCTTCGTCATGTTCTGCTTGAGAGAACAGATCCATGGCTATCCAGTCAGGGTCGGTTTTACCGTCACACACCACCAGTATCTCAGAAGGCCCAGCGATCATATCGATACCAACCACACCAAACACCATGCGTTTGGCGGTTGCTACAAAAGAATTGCCCGGTCCGGTTATTTTATCGACTTTAGGTATGGTCTCGGTGCCATAAGCCAGTGCAGCCACTGCCTGTGCGCCGCCAATAGTAAAAACTCGGTCGACACCAGCAATCGCCGCGGCAGCCAATACCAGGGCATTGGCCTCACCATCGGGTGTCGGCACTACCATAATCAATTCTGGAACACCGGCGACTTTTGCAGGTATCGCATTCATCAATACCGACGAAGGATAAGCAGCCTTGCCACCAGGGACATACAACCCTGCCCTGTCCATGGCGGTGACACTCTGCCCAAGCACAGTACCGTCATCTTCAGTAAACGACCACGATTCCATTTTCTGACGTTCAGCATAATTACGTATACGTAGAGCCGCAGTCTCTAATGCTTTACGTTGCTCTGAATCTATCGATTCTAAAGCTTGTCGTAATTGTGATTTATCTAATTCGAACTCACTTGCATCCGTTAAAGACATGCGATCAAACTTATTGGTATATTCTAAAACTGCAGCATTGCCGCGCTGTTTCACATCCTTCAGTATATCGGCGACTATTTTGGCAATATCGCCATCAATGCTGGCTTCCCATGCAAGCACATCATCAAGTTGCTGATAAAAATCAGCAGCGGCGTAATTTAATGTGGTTATGTTTAACATCATTTCTTTATTGTTACAGAAGTATTTATTTGGTCAGGCTTATTTTAAATCAGACTAAACAACGGCGGCACTAATCTTATCGATGATCGCACTGATTTTTTCATGCTTCATTTTCATTGCTGCCTTGTTAACTATCAGGCGCGAACTGATATCTGCAATATGGTCAACCGGTTTCAGACCATTTGCTTTGAGTGTATTTCCGGTATCAACCACATCAACAATCAGATCGGACAGGCCTACAATCGGACCTAATTCCATCGACCCGTATAATTTGATCAGTTCGATCTGCTCACCACGAGATTCGAAATAACGTTTTGCAACATTGGTGAACTTGGTGGCAACACGCAGTCGCCCGCTAAGCCTTGGTTTGGCATTGACCAGACCTGCCGTCATCAATCTGCATTTTGCAATTTTTAAATCTAATGGCTCGTACAATCCTTCACCACCATGCTCCAGCAACACATCTTTACCGGCAACGCCGATATCAGCCGCACCAAACTGCACATAAGTTGGCACATCGGTGGCGCGGATAATAACCAGTTTGACGTCATCATGATTGGTATCAAGGATCAACTTGCGGCTTTTGTCCGGATCATCGATGGGCACGATGTCGGCTGCTGCTAATAGAGGCAGGGTTTCTTTATATATACGACCTTTTGATAATGCGATTGTAATCATAAAGGCAGTGAATAACGAATAGTTAATAGTGAATAGATGTTCATTTTTTCAAATTCTTCTTGGCTGTATTTATGCTAGATGTAAGCATTTTTTTCAATTCGCTGATGTCAGGTTGTATGTTATCGTGCATTTTCTTTGTGATGTACTCTGCATCTTTGAGTAATACCATCCAATACTCAGTTTCGTTAGCTTCTTTAAGCGCAATGCTTAATTTGTTAACAAAGTCCTTTACTGATTGCGCATACTGCGCTTCTCTAACTAATGCGCCAATCGACGTCCCTGACCGCAACACTTGTTTACTTAATGTATATTCTTTTTGCTGATCAACCAAATGTTTATATAACTTTACGATTCTCAAAGCAAACAAATAACTCTTGTCCCTAAGTACACTTTCCATATGATTCCCACGTTAGTCATTCCTTAACCATTCACTATTCGTTATTCACTGCTTTTTACTCGTGTGTACGGCGAATTTTAGCACCTAACAGCGCTAATTTTTCTTCAATATTTTCGTAGCCACGATCGATATGATAGATGCGCTGCACTTCTGTCTCACCGCTGGCAAACAGGCCGGCAATAATCAAACTGGCAGACGCACGCAAATCAGTCGCCATCACCGGTGCAGAAGTCAGCCCTTCGACACCACGGATAATGGCAGTATTACCTTCGATCTCAATATCCGCACCCATACGTTTTAACTCTTGCACATGCATAAAACGGTTTTCGAAAATCGTTTCGACCACCGTTGAAGTGCCTTCGGCAACGCTATTCAATGCGGCGAATTGTGCTTGCATATCTGTCGGAAACCCAGGATAAGGTGCAGTACGAATATTTACCGCTTTTGGTCTTCTGCCTTCCATATCGAGAAAGATCCAGTCATCACCAACTTCAATTTTTGCACCGGCGTCTCGCAGTTTATCTATTACTGCATCTAACAGGCGCGGCGCGGTATCTTTAACTTTTATGCTGCCGCCGGTAATGGCCGCTGCTACCAGAAAGGTTCCCGTTTCAATTCGATCAGGCAGTACGCGATAACGTGTACCGTGAAGTGTTTCTACACCTTCGATAGTAATCGTATCGGTACCCGCACCAGAGACTTTACCGCCCATGGTATTGATAAAGTTTGCCAGGTCTACAACCTCTGGCTCGCGTGCAGCATTTTCGATAATGGTGATGCCATCTGCGAGCGCACCGGCCATCATTAAATTTTCAGTACCAGTTACCGTTACTATATCCATGACTAGTCGAGCGCCTTTTAAGCGATCAGCTTTAGCATGGATGTAACCATTACTAACTTCGATTTCAGCGCCCATGTCCTGCAGACCTTTGATATGCAGATCTACCGGACGAGAACCGATAGCGCAACCACCCGGCAGGGAGACTTCAGCCACGCCAAAACGTGCCAGTAACGGTCCCAGTACAAGAATGGATGAGCGCATGGTTTTTACCAGGTGGTATGGCGCGGTATAGTTTTCGATAGTAGAACAATCGACTTCGACACTTAGTTTTTCATCGATCGACACCATAACGCCCATACAGCCAAGTAATTCGACGGTAGTGGTTACATCATGTAAATGCGGCACATTTTCGATAGTCGCAGGGCCCTCTGCAAGCAGAGTCGCTGCCAGAATAGGTAACACCGCGTTTTTAGCGCCAGAAATACGAACGTCACCTTTAAGTCGGACGCCACCGTTGATCATTAATTTATTCATTAACAGATATCTCTAATCTCGTTTTCAACACCGTAGGCTTTTGCTATGGTCAACAGGGTGTCAGGTAAATTTTCAAAGTGTAATTCTATATTATTCGAACGCGCATGTTTTACCATTTCCAGCATCAGTGCCAGCCCCGCGCTATTACAGTCCGTTATTTTCGACAGATCAATTAATACTTTTTCTACAGCAGCTTGTCCAGTGACCGGCTTGCCAGTCGATTTTAAAAAATCTTTAGCACGTCGCATCAGCTCAGGCACAGTAGAAAAATCAACCGTGCCTGAAATGAGATATTTTTGCTGACTTTGCTGAATGATTTCAGCCTGACTTAGTTGCACAAGCTTGCCTGATTATTTAGTTTGACGTGGTGTCTGCATACCTGAATGATCAGATTTCCACTTTAGCGATTAATTTACTGTTTTTATCATGCAGGTATTTTAACAGGCCATCCATACCACTTTTACGTATTTCCTGTGTAAAAGTACCACGATAGCTGGTAACCAGACTAATGCCATCAATCTTGATGTCGTAAACCTTCCATGCGTTATTTTTTATCCGCATGCGGTAAGCCATCGGAATTGAAGGCCCACCCGGCTGAATCACTTCAGCTTTGACCGATGTTTTTTTCGCATCAGCCGCCAGATTTACTGGAAAGTATTTGATTTCCTGATCCTTAAATTCAATCAGTGATCTGCTATAAGTTCTCAGCAACAAATTTTTAAATTCATCGACAAATGCCAGTTTCTGCGCTTTTGTCGCTGTTTTCCAATTTTTACCTAGTGCCAGTTTCGCCATTGTGACATTATCGAGATGCGGCAGAATATATTCATTGATGACATTGTAGATACGATCAGGATCATTTTTTAGCATCTCGTGATCATCACGCAGAATTTTGATTACCTGGTTCGATGTTCTTTCGAGTAAAGCAACAGGCGATTCGATCGGCTCAACCGAAGCCTCAGCTAAAGCTGGTTGAAACATGGCATTGGTTGTCACTGCCATGACCGCTACATAAAACATCGTTAGTGAATTTTTAAATATTTTCATCGTATTACTCCGTCTTCTCATCATCAGATTGACTGTATAAAAACTGACCGATAATCTGCTCCAGCACTAATGCTGACTGCGTTAAATCTATAACATCACCATTTTTCAAAAAGTCTTCCTCAGCGCCCGGTTCAAAGCCAACGAATTGCTCACCTAATAAACCTGAAGTTAAGATACTGGCAGCAGTATCGACAGGAAATTTATTATATTGTTCCTCGATCGTCATACTTACCACCGCTTCATAGGTGTCACTATTATACTGGATTTCAGTGACACGCCCGATCGTGACGCCACCAGCGGCCACCGGTGAACGCACTTTCAAACCACCGATATTATCAAAACGTGCTTTTATCTCGTAGCTATCACCAGCGCCGTAACTGCTCATATTGCTTACGCTCATCGCCAGCATAAAAAAAGCGGCAATGGCAGCAGCCACGAACAGGCCAACCAGAATCTCTATTTTACGTGATGTCATTTATTATCCTCTTCTTCACTCTGCCCATCATTTCTTGTTGTTTCATTTCGAGCATGTTATTTATTTTGAAAACATCAAAGCGGTCAATATAAAGTCCATAAAAAGTATCGCCAGAGAACTGTGCACTACTGTCCGCGTGGTGGCCTGACCTAGACCTTCCGATGTTGGTATACAGTCATAACCTTCAAATACTGCAATCCAGGAAGCGACAAAACCGAAAGCCACACTCTTGATCAATCCATTATATATATCCAGATATAAATCTACTTTATTTTGAGGTTGAGACCAGAAAGCACCTGAGTCCAGACCCAGCAATTGAACCACAACCACATAGGCACCCAAAACACCTACGGCACTAAATATTGTTGCCAGCAGCGGCATGGAAATAACACCTGCCATAAATCGCGGCGCAACGATACGCCTCATCGGATTAACCGCCATCATTTCCATTCCGGATAACTGCTCGGTGGCTTTCATCAGACCAATCTCAGCAGTTAATGCCGAACCTGCACGGCCGGCAAATAACAAGGCCGTAACCACCGGCCCCAGTTCACGCAACAATGATAGCGCCACCATCACGCCGACTGAATCCTCTGCGCCAAAATCGACCAGTGCGTAATATGACTGCAACGCCATTACCATACCAACAAATAGACCGGCAACAACAATAATGATCAGCGTTTGCACGCCGACGGAATACAACTGTTTGATCAGTAAAGTCGGCTTCAATACTAAATCAGCACAACTCGCGATGACTTCCAGCAGGAAAACGCTCGCGCGGCCTAATCGCTGAAAGCTTCTGAGGGTTTCAGCACCGATGTACTGAATTCTGTCTATTAATCCACCAAACAAAATTATTTTCCGTCCATGTACAGGTCATCCAATATGGGATTTGCCGGGTAATGAAAAGGCACCGGGCCATCAGCATCACCGTGAATAAATTGAAGCGTCCAGGCCGACTTGCTGTTCTCCAGGGTTTCAGGTGAACCACTTTCAACGATTTTTCCGGCAGAAATAAAATGCACATGATCGGATATAGATAAAGTATCCGGCACATCGTGTGATACCACGATACTGCAGATATTTAATGCGCTGTTTAACTCGCTAATCAGTGAAACCAGCACCCCCTTAGAAATAGGATCCTGCCCAGTAAAGGGTTCATCATACATAATCATCATCGGATCTAAAGCAATCGCTCTGGCCAGTGCCACGCGTCTGGACATGCCGCCGGATAATTCAGAAGGCATCAAGTCTGCAGCGCCGCGTAAACCCACCGCATTTAACTTGAGCAATACCAGGTGACGAATCATGGCATCGCTCAATTTTGTATGCTCGCGCAACGGGTAGGCTACATTTTCAAACACAGACAGATCCGTCAGCAGGGCACCGCTTTGAAACAGCATACCCATGCGCTGGCGCAGCTCAAATAATTTTCGGGTCGATAATTGATGCACATTCAGACCATCGACTTCGATGGTGCCCTGATCTGGCGTCAGCTGACCACCGATGAGTTTTAGTAAGGTTGTTTTACCGGTACCACTTGGCCCCATGATAGCGGTAATACCCTTACGAGGAATATCCAGTGACAGGCCATCGAAAATTTTTCGATCACCACGACTGAAATGTAGATCCCTTATTTTGACTAGAATATCGCTCAACTTAGTGCTCAACCGAACGTATGAGATAACGTTATTATTATAATTTGATGATTGTGGCGTGATTGTAACATTGTGTGCCTCTTTGTCATGCTTAGCTCTGACTTATTTGACGCTATTTCGTTCAAACGTAAGGCCAGCTTATCAATAACCCATGATCTCCAGCATAGAACGAAACTTACTTAAGTCACTCGCCTGTAACTGAGCATGATCGACAATAATGCTCGCTGGCCCATTTTCTGATTGAGATACAAAATCTTCAACAATTTTTCTGACTAATCTCAGATCTGACAGGTCATTTTCAATGAACGCAAAATTAGATGGACAAGGTTTATCTACTCGCCAGATATTTGTTTTCGTTACCTCTTTGGCTGAATCTGAAACAGCATCTAAGCCAAAAGCCTCCAGAGCTAACGAATCCGCTAACGCGTAAAACTGATTTTTTTCTGACGTCGACATTTGTTGGTGCTCATCTAAAAAAACCAGAGCCGCTAATTGTGGTTGTAATTTTTTTAGATTAGCGGTTAATTCGGCCATAGACATGACCGCAAGCATATTCACATGACATTCCACAAAAAACTGAAAACCCTGATGAACCGCATCTAACCAGCAGTCACAATCGACACTATCACCTGTTTGCCAGTAGGCCGCAGGCACCAGGACAGCATTAAATTCATTACTAAAATAGGTCAATTGCCAGTCTTCAGGACCACCTACTGGCAAGTCTTCAGGGTAGAATGTATTTGACCACTGCGGATGACGCCAGCCATAAGCCCCGAGATTGATGTTCTGTTTCAATGAAATACCTATTTATATTTACGACGAATTCTTGGCGAATTTAACCACATAGCGTATTCTTCGTTTCTACGGCAAGTTTGATCAATTATCATAAGTTGCCTCAAATAATTAAAACAACGAAACCCGTCTTACCAATTACCCTATGTTAATAGATTGTACTGCCATAATCGCTGGTTTTATTTTGCTCATCTGGAGTGCAGACCGATTCATCATTGGTGCTGCAGCAACCGCTCGAAATTTTGATGTACCGCCGCTGATTATCGGCCTTACCATCGTTGGCTTTGGCACTTCTGCGCCAGAGATGATGGTCGCAGGTTTTGCTGCTTACGATGGCAGCCCTGCAATGGCTATCGGTAATGCCCTGGGTTCAAACATCGCCAACATCACTCTGGTTCTTGGTATTGCCGCATTGATTACACCCTTAGACGTTCATTCACGCATCATCAAAAAAGAGCTGCCCATCTTACTAGTGGCGACTCTCTTGGCGTTAGCTTTACTTCGCGACTCGACACTCAGTCAATTTGATGGCTTCATTTTACTCAGTTTATTAGTTTTACTGATGTGGTGGATAACACGCCAAGGTATTCGCAACCAGTCCGAAGACGCATTAACAAACGAATACATAGAAGAACTACCCGGTATTATGCCAACATCACATGCTTTATTCTGGTTGGTGCTGGGACTGATTTTATTGACTATCAGCTCAAAGATACTGGTCTGGGGCGCGGTAAATGTCGCTACAGAGCTCGGCGTAAGTGAACTGGTGATCGGACTAACCGTCATTGCTATCGGAACCAGTTTGCCGGAACTTGCCGCCTCTATCACTGGGGCACTGAAAAATGAACATGACATTGCTATCGGCAACGTTATTGGCTCAAACCTGTTTAATACTTTAGGCGTGCTTGCGATACCCGGATTAATAGCACCTTCTATACTGGCTGAAGGTATTCTTGAAAGAGACATGCCAGTTGTTCTCATCCTTACCATTACGCTATTTGTTATGGCTTATGGTTTTCGCGCTGAAGGCAGAATTAATCGTTTAGAAGGTGGTCTATTACTGAGCGCTTTCATTGCTTATCAATTACTGTTATTTTTTACTGTGACCTAAATGGAAAAGTTTCATGCCAGCAAACAATAAAACAGATTTTCAACAGCTCGGTCGAGAGGTTATTGCCACTGAACTTGCTGAAATAACAGCATTACAACGTCGTATTGATGAAAGTTTTAGCCAGGCATGTGAACTATTACTGAATTGTAAAGGCCGCATCGTTGTTACTGGCATGGGTAAATCAGGTCATATTGGCGGCAAGATTGCGGCCACCCTCGCCAGCACCGGCAGCCCGGCCTTTTTTGTCCATCCTGGTGAAGCCAGTCACGGTGATCTGGGTATGATCACCAAAAATGATGTTGTCATTGCATTATCCAATTCAGGTAATACCGCAGAAATTGCCACCATCATCCCCATTCTGAAACGTTTTGGCGTGCCTTTGATCAGCATGACCGGTGATGAGAGTTCCACGCTGGCAACCGCAGCCGATATCAACCTCGACGTCAGTGTCAGCAAAGAAGCCTGTCCACATGACCTGGCGCCCACTTCGAGTACTACCGTTGCCCTTGTCATGGGTGATGCACTTGCTGTTGCGCTACTTCAGGCCCGAGGTTTTACCGCAGAAGATTTTGCCCTCTCCCACCCGGGTGGCAGCCTGGGTAAACGTCTACTGCTGCATGTATCCGACATAATGCACACGGATGAACGTCTGCCGAAGGTGTTACAGACCGCCACGGTCTCTCAGGCGCTGCTGGAAATGAGCAAAAAAGGACTGGGCATGACGGCTATCGTTGATCAGCAGGATAAAGTTCTCGGTGTTTATACCGACGGCGATCTACGCCGTTCTCTGGACAAAAACATCGATGTGCACAACGCTTTAATCAGTGATGTGATGACAAAAAACTGTCGTACAACAAGCGCTGACGAGCTCGCAGCAAGCATCGTAAAAATAATGGATGACCACGGCATCAACGGCTTCCTGGTTACCGATGAAAACAACAAACTGATCGGTGCCTTTAATATGCACGACATACTGCGTGCTGGCATCATGTAATAAAGCAGTGAATAGTGGAAGATCAAACAGAAACAAACTATTCGCTGCTTTTATTAACTATTAACTATTAACTATTAACTATTAACTATTAACTATTAACTGATTCATTATGGACCTTATAGAAAAAGCAAAAAATATCGAACTGGTCATCTTTGATATCGACGGTGTCATGACCGATGGCAGCCTGTTTTTTGATAACAGTGGCGAAGAATACAAAGCCTTTAATTCGCTCGATGGTCATGGCCTGCGCATGTTGCAGGAGTGTGGCGTTAAAGTAGCTGTAATTACCGGACGTAAGTCTGAACTTGTCAAACACCGCATGACTGATCTTGGTGTCACCATGTTATATCAGGGTTATCGCGACAAGATACCGGCTTTTGAAGCCCTGCTTAAAGAAGTCAAACTGAGCAAGGATAAAATCACTTATGTGGGTGATGATGTTGTTGATCTGCCCATTATGTCGCAGCTGAATTTTGCTATTGCCGTGCAAAACGCCCATCCTTTTGTGAAACAGCACGCTCACTGGATAACCGATCGCAGCGGTGGTCACGGCGCGGTACGCGATGTCTGCGAGTTCATACTCGAAGCCAAAGGTTTACTCGATGATAAACTCCACTCATATCTGTATTCACAGAAATAACGTCTCAGAAAATCACTGATGAATTCATGAACCGTACTATCAGCCTCAGTATATCCCTTTTTCTGGCGATTTTCGTCTGGTGGTCTATCACTAACCGCGAGGACGAACAACTTCAACAGGCTAAAAGCACAAGCTACATCGAAATCTTTATGAATGATTTCGAAATAACCACTATGGATGACAACGGTTTACCCAGTTACATACTGAATGGCACCCATCTGCAACGCCACAATGACTCTGATGAAACTGAAGTTCAACACGCTGTTTTTAATTTATTACAGGGAAATGGGCAATGGAAGATTAATGCCGATAACGCCATCATCAATGATAAAAATGACACTATACAGCTAATCGACAATGTCATCATGCAACAACAAAATATCGAACCTGCAGTCACTATTCGCACTCAGAGGCTATTAATCCATACTAAAACGCAGATTGCACAAACGCATTTAGCGGTTGATATCGAACAAGGACAATCACTCTTAAAATCCACAGGTATGATTTTCAATAACATAACCAACGAACTGGAGCTCTCATCCAATGTGAGCGGCTATTATTTGCCTTATGATTAACATTTTCAGACAAAATTTTCGCGGTAAAGTTACCCTGTTTGCTGGGTTTACGTTACTTTTTCTGCACACCAGTATCTGGGCTGAAACGTCGCTCGAAAAAATATTCATCAGTGCCGATCACATGCGATTAAATATTGAATCTGGTTACAGCGTCTATACCGGTCAGGTAAAAGTATCACAGGGTGAACTGTTATTAACCGGTGACAAGATAACCGTAGAAAAAGGCAAAGATGAAATCGAGCGCATAACGGTTTGGGGTACGCCTGCCCGATATAACCATGTCACAGAGAAAGGTGAATCCGTTGAAGCCCAGAGCGAACACATGGTCTACACCGCCAGTCAGAACAAACTGGTGATGACGATCAATGCCAGCCTGAAACAACCTGATCATCAGGTCAGCAGTAATAAAATCATCTATGATACGCTGAAAAAAATCGTCATCGCTGGCGAGAGGAACATCAACTCAGATAACGAAAAACCTGATGAAAAAGAGCGGGTAAATATTACACTGACGCCTAAAAAACAGGATCAGCCCGCGAAACCATCGCCAACAAAAGAGTCACAAACGGAAAAATAGCAGCAGCATGTCCACACTTCACGCTAATAATCTGGTTAAAGCCTATAAATCACGCACCGTGGTCGATGGTGTTTCATTTGATGTAAACAGTGGCGAAGTCGTCGGTTTGCTCGGCCCCAATGGCGCTGGCAAGACCACCAGCTTTTACATGGTGGTTGGTCTGGTACGAGCTGACGAGGGAAGCATCTATCTGGATGATACTGACATTACCCGCCTACCGATGCACGCCAGGGCACAAAAAGGTCTTGGTTACCTGCCCCAGGAAGCATCGGTGTTTAGAAAATTAAGTGTTGAAGATAATATTCTTGCGGTGCTGGAAACAAAAAAAGAGCTTAATCAGGCGCAGCGCCAGGAAAAACTGGACGCATTGATCGATGACCTGCAGATTGATCACATCCGCCACAATAATGGCTTAAGCCTGTCTGGCGGCGAACGCCGTCGTGTTGAAATTGCCCGGGCTCTGGCCTCGCAGCCTGCATTTGTTCTATTAGACGAACCCTTTGCCGGCGTCGATCCTATCTCTGTTATTGAAATTCAAAAAATCGTCAAACACTTGATCGAGCGCAACATTGGGGTGCTTATAACCGACCATAATGTGCGTGAGACCTTGGGAATCTGTGATCGAGCATACATCCTTAACGCGGGTAAGATTATTGCTCAAGGACAGCCTGAAGAAATTCTTTCTAATGAAGAAGTGCGAGAAGTCTATCTTGGTCGAGATTTTCGTCTATAAACAGGGTTAAGAATGACAATATTTGATGTAACGGAGATTTTAACGACCTATTTATTTACTGTTTCGCACCTTTAGCCACCATTTAAGGCCATCGTACCAAGGTGCACAGCGACGTAATCAAGCAAATGAATTGTCTATAGATACACCATGAAGCCTACTCTTCAGCTAAAACTTGGCCAGCACCTCACGATGACACCTCAGTTACAGCAAGCTATACGCCTGCTGCAACTGTCCACACTTGAATTACAAAGTGAGATTCAACAGGCATTAGAAGAAAACCCCATGCTGGAGCAGGATGAGGATAGCTTAGAGGCAAATGCAGAGGCAGAAATCGAAAGCCACTCGGCTGAAGCCCAGGATGCAGCTAATAGCGCCGCTAATAAAGAAAGCAGCGCAGAAAACGACGACCCGCACATGGACATGGAAAACCGTCAGGAAATACCTGATGAGCTAGCAGTCGATGCAAATTGGGAAGACACCTATGACATCCCCACCACCCCATCGCCCAGTAACCAGCAAAACAGTGATTCAACTAACGATTTTCTGGAAAACCAGAGTATCGAAGGCGACACACTCAGCGAACACCTTCTCTGGCAATTAAAAAATTCACAATTTAGTGACACCGATTTCATCATTGCTATTGCTCTCATCGATGCCGTTAATGATGATGGCTATCTTACTGAAACTATTGAAGAAATATATGACGGCTTAAAAGATGAGCTGGACATCGAACTGGATGAAGTTGAGGCGGTATTGCATCGTGTACAACGATTTGACCCTGTCGGTATAGCCGCCCGCAACCTGCAGGAATGTTTACTGCTACAACTGGAACAGTTTGACCCTCAAACTCCGGCGCTGGCCGACGTCAAAAATATCATCGAGTTTCACCTGGATCTGTTAGGCGCGCACGATTACGCCCGTTTACAGAAAAAAACCCGTCGCAATGAAGACCAACTGAAAGAATTAATACTATTTATACAGTCACTTAATCCCAAACCCGGTGCCAGTATTTCAAAAAATAATGCCCAATATGTGATTCCAGACATATTTGTTCGCAAACACAACGGCCAATGGCGTGTCAGTCTTAATCCAGATACTGCACCCAGGCTGAAAATTAACGAAGTATATGAAAGCCACCTGAAAAATGCTGGCCGTGGCAACAATACCAGTTACCTGCGTAACAGCCTGCAGGAAGCTCGCTGGTTTCTAAAGAGCCTGCAGAGCCGAAGCGATACCCTGCAACGCGTGGGTGAAGCCATCGTCAGGCGTCAGCGACTATTTCTCGATTATGGTGATGAAGGCATGAAACCGATGGTATTGCGTGATATCGCCGAAGAACTGGAGATGCACGAATCGACCATATCACGGGTAACCACTAACAAATTTATGCACACACCCCGCGGTGTTTTCGAATTCAAGTTTTTCTTCTCCAGCCATGTCGGCACGGCTGATGGTGGCGAATGCTCGGCAACGGCCATCCGCTCCATGGTAAAAAAACTGATCGAGAACGAAAATCCAAAAAAACCGATGAGCGACAACAAAATTTCTTCGTTATTAGTTAAAGAAGGTATTAATGTTGCACGTCGAACTGTGGCAAAATATAGAGAGTCTATGTTGATACCACCCTCGAACGAGCGTAAACGCTTAGCCTAGGAATGTGGTAACAAACATTCCTTCAACAACAGTGGAGAAAGTCCCATGCAAATAGAACTGACAGGTCATCACATCGAAGTTACCGATTCTTTAAGAGATTATGTAAATGAAAAAACAGCTCGACTAGAGAGGCACTTCGATAAGGTCAGTAACATCCACGTCATCCTCGCCGTCGAAGGTGTTCAGCATAAGGCTGAAGCCACCGTCCATATGAGCGGTCATGACATTTTTGCCAATTGCATTGAAGACGACATGTATGCCGCGATAGATGGCCTGGTTGATAAACTTGATCGCCAGGTGAAGAAACATAAAGAAAAACTTAAAAACCATCTACACAATAAACACAATAATGACTTCAGTCTGGAAGAAGAGACCGAGTAGTTTTTACATAACTAACAGCATTCGAGATTGAATACGTCAAACCACCCAGTTAAAAGGCAACAACGGTAACATGAACCTTGATACACTAATCAGCTCGAATGCTGTTATTAGCAACAATAATATAAAAAGTAAAAAACGCGCACTGGAACTACTCGCCGAAACACTGGCAGCAGATGCAACACTGCTCAATCAGCAAGCCAGAGAGGATAACCAGGATTCTGAGGATATCGATGCGCTGGAAATTTTTCATTTACTGACAGAAAGAGAAAAATTAGGTTCCACCGGCATGGGACATGGCGTTGCCCTGCCACACACCCGCACAAATCTGACGGAACACGCTATCGGGGCATTTCTAAAACTCGATAACGGTATAGATTTTGACAGCCCGGATGACCAGGCTACCGATTTAATCTTCGCATTAATGGTACCAGAGCATTACACCGACGAACATCTCAAAATACTCGCTTATCTAGCCGAGCTGTTCAGTGACGAAGCTTTTTGTAACACCATACGAAACACTACAAATACCCAGGATATATACGATCATCTCATGAGCTGGCAGTTAACCTCACAGGCATCATGAGAGAGATCCTTTCCGCTGAATCTATCATAGTCAATCTTGCCAGTAAGATTGATCTAAAATGGGTTGCTGGTTCTGAAGATCCTGAACGTCCATTACATGAAGTTGACGTCAACGAACACGCAACGTTGATCGGCCACCTTAATCTCATCCACAACAATATTATCCAGGTAATAGGTAAAACAGAATGTGACTACCTCAACAGCCTGGATGACACGTTTAGAAACAGCACACTGACGCAGCTATTTAGCAACAAAACAGTCGCTATCATACTAACTGATGGCCTGCCCGTACCCGATATCCTCTGCGAGTACGCCAACAAATACAATGTTCCCGTATTAAGCTGCGAAGCACACAGCAACGATGTGGTTGATACCGCACGCTATTACCTGCACAAGTTATTTTCCAACAAGGAAATCGTGCATGGTGTGTTTATGGAAGTATTGGGCACGGGCGTATTGATCACCGGAGAAAGCAGCGTCGGTAAAAGTGAACTTGCCCTCGAATTAATCTCCCGTGGTCATCGTCTGGTAGCAGATGACGCACCAGAATTCACCCAGACAGGACCAGATATACTTGAAGGCCGCAGCCCCGGCATATTACAGGGTTTTATGGAAGTACGCGGTCTAGGGGTTTTAAACATTCGTGAAATGTATGGTGACAATGCGATAAAAATTAATAAGTACCTACGCCTAATTATTCACATGGAAAGAATGAATGACGATAACCTTAGTGACTTTAGTCGATTGACCGGGCGTAGCAAAGTCCAAAAAATACTCAATGTTGAAATACCGGTAACACTGATCCCTGTCGCTCCAGGACGAAATCTGGCGGTTATTGTCGAAGCTGCAGTGCGCAATCACATCTTACGCGGCAACGGCTATGACGCTAGCCAGCAGCTTATTGATCTACAACAAAAAGCTATAGAAGACGGCCAATAAACGGACCTCACTAATGAAATTAGTCATCATAAGTGGACTTTCAGGCTCAGGAAAAACTGTCGCATTGCATACCCTTGAAGATGAAGATTATTACTGCGTTGACAACTTACCCATCGGATTACTGCCGCAATTTATAGAGCGGATTTTAAGCCGGAGAGTACAGCTGTATGATCATATTGCCGTCGGCATTGATGCACGCAGTGATTCAGAAGACCTGCGTGACTTCAAAACCATCGTCGAATGGATACAGCAGCGTGATACAAAAACAGAAATTGAAATTGAAATAATCTATCTTCAGGCTGACCTCGAGACACTGATAAAACGCTTCAGTGATACAAGACGAAGACACCCGTTAACCAAAAAGGGACTTCCCCTGTCCGAAGCAATCGAGGTAGAGCGCAACCTGTTAAAAGATGTTGCCACTGCCGCAAATTTATATGTAGACACCACCTATACCAATATCCATGAGCTAAGAAGCTACATCAAAGAGCGCGTAGTCAAACGACCAAAGACAAAACTTTCGCTGCTATTTAATTCATTTGGATTTAAAAATGGTGCACCTGCCGACTCCGATTTTGTTTTTGATGTACGCTGCCTGCCCAATCCGCACTGGGAACCAAATCTGCGTTCATTAACAGGTCAGGATCCAGAAGTTATCGCTTTTTTGCAGGATCAGGAAGACGTACATGAAATGCTTGCTCACATCAAAAACTATTTGAATTTTGTAATACCAAAATTTAAAAAACAAAACCGATATTATTTAACTGTTTCCATTGGCTGCACTGGCGGACAGCATCGTTCAGTATATATCGCTGAAGCATTACATGACGAATTCAGAGATAGCCACGAACTTGTTTCTGTTCACCATCGTGAAATGGGCTACGAAGACCAATAATTTGACATGAGCGTAGCATTATTATTTATCACCCATGAGGGCATCGCCAGCAGTTTATTAAATATCGGCAAAGCTATCATCCAGAGCCCAATCAACAATTTGTCGTCCATAGAAGTTCCGATGGACGCTGATACCGAGTCTGTCGCTCAGGATATTGAGAACAAACTAGCACAGCTTAGCCGGGATGATGGCGTATTGTTTATTACCGATATATTTGGCAGCACCCCAAGTAACGTCGCACAAAAAATTGCCGGAAAATACGAAGCCGACCTGATAAGTGGCGTCAACCTGCCAATGGTCATCCGTCTACTAAACTATCGCAATGAAAATAAACAAACATTAATACAGAAAGCACTAACCTGTGCAAAACAAGGTATACAGCTTAATAATTCTGAAAGCTGATTAATTAATTATGAGTATAAGCAAAAACATCGAGATCATAAACAAGCTAGGCTTACATGCAAGAGCCGCCGCACAATTTGTGCAGCTTGCATCTAGCTTCACATCGCACATTGAAATAGAAAAAGACAAACGCCGCGTAAATGGCAAAAGCATTATGGGCGTAATGATGCTTGCAGCAGGCAAAGGCAGCGAGGTAACACTCTATGCCGATGGTGAAGATGAAGAGGAAAGTATGAGTAAACTTGAAGAACTCATTAATAACCGCTTTAATGAAGAAGAATAAACCATGTCCATAGGACTACAGAGCAGGAATACAGCTTGAGTATATTCATTAGTGGAATCGGCGTATCTAAAGGTATTGCTATCGGTAATGCTTTTGTACTCGCACGTGAGCAATTTGATGCCACACAAATTACCCTACCTGACTCTGAGATAAACGCTGAAATACAACGCTTCAAAGAGGCACTCGCTCAAGCCAATAAACAGTTACACGATATAAAACAAAAAATCGCAAAAAACACAGCGAATGATATCCTCGTTTTTATCGATACTCACCTGCTGATGCTGGAAGACCCGGCATTTGATGAAGGCACCATTGCAAATATAAAAGAATATTCCTGTAATGCTGAATGGGCATTACAGATGCAGGGTGATCGTCTTGTACAGGTATTTGATGAGATGGAAGATCCCTATCTGCGCACACGCAAAGACGATGTACTACATGTAGTAAAACGCATACAGAGCTGCCTTGCGGGCACAGCACAGGACCATGATGGCCATCTATATAAAGGCAAGATAATCGTCGCAGATGATTTAACCCCTGCGGACACCATCATGATGAAACATCAAAAAGTCGCCGGTTTTATAACCGAATATGGCGGCCCTTTATCTCACACCGCCATCCTGGCAAGAAATCTCGGCATACCCGCAATCGTCGGTTTACACCATGCACGACAGTTAATCCATCGCGATGAAGTACTGGTCGTGGATGGTCTTTCCGGATTTGTTATCAATTCACCAGATAAAAAATCTCTTAAGTACTATCGCGCTGTAAAACGTGATGAATCGGCAAAACGCGACTTACTAAGTGATTTAAGCGGAAAACCGGCAATAACGCTTGATAACAAACAGATCACACTACACGGCAACATTGATCGGCCTAGTGACATACGCATAATAAAAAAATATGACGATACTGGCGTCGGTTTATACCGGACCGAAATGTTGTTCATTCAACTCAATCAATGGCCGGATCAAAAAACACATTTCAATACCTACAAACGTGCAGTAAAAGCACTTAACGGAAAACCACTAACCATTCGCACCATGGATTTAGGTGCTGATAAAGAAATACAGGAAACCATCGACCATGGTCCTATGGCGCACAACCCTGCGATGGGCTTGCGCGCAATTCGTCGCTGCCTGAAAGAACCTCAGGATTTTATGCCACAATTGCTGGCAATATTACGTGCTTCAGCTTTTGGCCCTGTACGTTTGATGATTCCGATGCTAACCAACATCGAAGAGCTTGATCAGGTACTAAAATTAATCGAAGAGGCTAAACAATTACTGACCAAGAAAAATATCGCTTTTGATAAAAAAATGCCTGTCGGCGCCATGATAGAAGTTCCGGCAGCAGCGCTTGCTGCAGATGCCTTTGCCAAAAAACTTGACTTCCTGTCCATCGGCACCAACGACTTAATCCAGTACACGTTAGCGATAGATCGAATCGATGATGAAGTTAACTACTTATTCAATCCGTTAAACCCGGCTGTATTAAAATTAATCCACATGACTATCGAAGCCGGAAAAAAAGCCAACATCCCGGTTTCCATGTGCGGAGAGATGGCCAGTGACACACAATACACCCGCCTGTTACTTGGTATGGGGTTAGAATATTTCAGTGTACAGGCAAATACACTGCTGGAGATCAAACATATTATTATCAACAGCACACTTAAAAACTTACAGGCCGAAACCAAGTCTATTTTGCAGATTTATGACAGTCATGAAATCAAGTCACGAGTTCAGCAGTTAGTTAATTTGTTATAACCTTCTGTACATATGGACTAGTACCACTCCAGCTATTTCTAAAAACATTAGATGCTGATTTATTTCATATAAATACGTAATAGCATATATCCAACCGATCAAGAAAGACAAAAAACATACGCCGAATCACAAACCAAAACCGCACACATGCTACACTAACAGGGAGAGACAACCACCGCGCAGAAATAATAAAAAGATAGAAATCGCCATGGACCAAGATCGTTCAAAAAAAACCGAAGATCAAATCCTTGCATTATCCAATGCACTGGAAACGGGTACCATGCAACACGCGACCGGCATGTTGAATGAATTAAGTCCCGCAGAAATTGCACACTTACTTGAATCACTGCCCCATAAAGAACGTAACATCATCTGGGAACTGGTTGATCCCGAAAAAGAAGGTGAGGTCCTCATCCAGTTAGGCGAAGAACTACGTTCAACGCTGATCCGTGATATGTCATTACAGGACCTGGTCAGTGCCACCGAAGGCATGGATGTCGATGATCTCGCTGACTTTATTCAATCACTACCTGATCGCGTTACCACCCAGGTATTAACTTCCTTAGATACACAGCACCGCGAACGACTCGAAGCCGTTCTCTCCTATCCGGAAGACAGTGCCGGCGGTCTGATGAACACCGATACCATCACGGTGCGTAGCGAAGTCACACTGGATGTTGTATTACGTTATCTACGGATGCTTGACCGACTGCCCGATAATACAGACAGTCTGTTTGTGACTACACGAGACAATATTTTTGTTGGCACATTACCATTAGCAGAGATATTAACCAATGATCCAGAGCTGACTGTAGCTGACGTTATGAAACGCAACATCGAAGTCATCAAAGCCAGCATGGAAGACGATCAGGTAGCGAAAATATTTGAGACCCACGACCTTTTCTCCGCACCTGTTGTAGATGAACACATGAAACTACTGGGACGTATTACTGTAGATGACGTGGTTGATGTGATTCGTGATGAAGCCGAACATTCTGTCTTAGGTATGGCCGGTTTAACTGAGGAAGAAGATTTATTCGCGCCCGCCATTCCCAGTGCACGCCGCCGCGCAATCTGGTTAGGTATAAATTTATTAACCGCTTTTATGGCCTCCTGGGTAGTCTCCAACTTTGAAGGCACCCTGGAAAGGATTGTTACTATTGCAGTTCTGATGAACGTAGTCGCCAGCATGGGAGGTATCGCTGGTTCACAGACACTTACACTGGTCATCCGAGGTATCGCCTTAGGCCAGGTGAGCAAAAGCAACCGACGCTGGTTAGTGAACAAAGAAATTATTGTCGGTTTACTCAATGGCATCGGCTGGGCACTGGTTATTGCTGCCATCGCAGTAATCTGGTTTGATGACTTACAGATCGGTTACGTCATTGCTGCCGCCATCGTTATTAATTTATTTGTCGCTGCCTTCTCTGGTGTTGCTATCCCTATTATTTTAAACAAACTACACATCGACCCTGCCATTGCCGGCAGTGTAATATTAACCACCATCACAGACATTGTCGGCCTGTTTTCATTTCTTGGTCTGGCTACAATGTTTTTACTTTAAGAAAATATCAATTAAGGAAACACCATGAAAAAAATCCTCTTACTCAGTTTGTTTCTATGCGTTAACGGCTTATCAGCAATCGCCCAGGCTGAAATAAAAAACGTTACTGCTAAAGACCTCGACATGACCAATGTCAAAGATGTAAAGGACAAAAAAAGACGTTTTTTCGATTTCATGCGCCCCATCGTCAATGACGAGAATGCAAAAGTGCTGGCGTTGAGAGAACAGCTTCTGGATGCAAAAAAGAATAAAAACAATCACGAGTTAATTGCAAAAGCTGCGGATAGCTACAGTGTTGAGTGGACTACAGGCGAAGAAAGCTGGAAGAAATTACTGGAGCGCGTTGATGCGGTAGCACTGGAAGTCGCACTGGCTCAAAGTGCCAATGAATCAGCCTGGGGACAATCTCGTTTTGCCAAAGAGGGAAATAACTTTTTTGGCCAATGGTGTTACAGAAAAGGCTGCGGCATCGTTCCTAAAAAACGCGACAAAGGCACAAAACATGAAGTTGCCAGCTTCAGTAGCGTAAACAAATCTGTACGCAGTTATATCAAAAACATTAATACCGGTCGCGTTTATGCACCGCTTCGCAATGTTCGTCGAGATAATCGCGCTGCAGGAAAAAAACCAGATGCTAATGCTCAAGCTGGTGGGTTAATTAAATATTCACAACGCAGAGAAGAATATGTAAAAGAGATTCGCTCTATGATTCGAGTCAATCAAAAATTGATGCTGGGACAATAGCAATACAGCGAAATTTAATCAGCAATAAAAAGGCAGTCATCAGACTGCCTTTTTTGTTTCTTAATTAAAAATCCTGATCAGTTATCTTCGACTCGCCTGCATCTTTAATCGCAGTGCATTAAGCTTGATAAATCCATCGGCATCTTTATGATCGTATGCCCCGTCATCATCTTCAAAGGTTGCGATATTTTCGTCAAATAATGAATCATCCGACTTACGGCCAACAACGTCAACATTGCCTTTATATAGTTTGACGCGCACTACGCCATTGACAAATTCCTGTGATGCATCAATCATCTTTTGCAACATCTCACGCTCTGCGCTCCACCAGTAACCGTTATAGATTAGCGACGCATAACGCGGCATCAATTCATCTTTTAAATGCGCGACTTCGCGGTCCAATGTTAATGATTCCATAGCGCGGTGTGCTCGCAACATGATGGTGCCACCCGGCGTTTCATAACAACCGCGTGACTTCATACCGATGTAACGGTTCTCTACGATATCTAAACGACCGATACCGTTCTCACCACCGAGACGATTTAATTCTGTCAGCACCTGTGCGGGCGTCATGGTTTTACCATCGATGGCAGCGATATCACCTTTCTCGTAGCTCAACTCGATATAGGTTGCTTTATCCGGCGCCTGTTGTGGTGATACCGTCCAGCGCCACATATCATCCTCTGCTTCCGCCCACGGATCTTCCAGTATGCCGCCTTCGTAAGATATATGAAGTAGGTTTGCGTCCATCGAATAAGGTGATTTTTTGCCTTTATTAAAATCGACTTCGATGCCATGTTCTGCCGCATAAGTCATTAACTTTTCACGTGATAACAGATCCCACTCGCGCCATGGCGCAATCACATGCACACCGGGTTTCAATGCATACGCACCTAATTCAAAGCGTATCTGGTCATTACCTTTTCCGGTAGCACCGTGAGAGATAGCGTCCGCACCAGTCTCATTGGCAATTTCTACCATGCGTTTCGCGATTAACGGACGCGCAATCGATGTACCTAATAGATACTCACCTTCGTATACAGTGTTGGCGCGAAACATGGGAAAGACGTAATCACGAACAAACTCTTCTTCCAGGTTTTCGATATATATTTCCTTAACACCCAGCGCTTCTGCCTTACCACGAACTGGAGCAACTTCTTCACCCTGGCCAATGTCTGCCGTAAAAGTAACAACTTCACATTGATATTCATCTTGCAACCACTTCAAAATAACCGAAGTATCAAGACCGCCTGAATAGGCAAGTACCGCTTTTTTAACATTTGCTTTCGCAGACATGGTGTATTTCCAGTGGTGAGTTTTTAAACAAGGTGGCGATTATACTTAAAAACAAAAACTTATTCACCACAGACTAGGGCAGGAAGTCAGCCGTCTGTGGTGAATAAGTTTTTAATCCATACACATCTTTCTTTACTAAGAACTATATTAAATTCGACTAAATTAGCATTAACTTCTATAATTACGCCTCTAACGCGCAGGGAAAAGCTTATATACTTCCGCGGGTTATTAATAACAATTAAAGAATTCTATTAAATCGCGCCAATTTTCAATAAAATGATGCGATTTGTACCGAATGTGCGAGACTAAGATGAAAGAGTTACACGATATTGACCCACTGGAAACGCAGGAATGGCTGGATGCACTTAATGCAGTCATAGAAAATGAAGGTGTTGAACGCGCACATTTCCTACTTGAGCAGCTCATTGATGATGCTCGCCGTAATGGCGCAAATCTGCCGTTTACCAATAATACGGCTTATCTAAACACCATCCCTACTCACCTGGAACAAACATCACCTGGTGATCGTGCACTGGAAAACCGCATCCGCTCTTTTATTCGCTGGAATGCGATGGCCATGGTGGTTCGCGCAAATAAAGAAAGTTCTGAGCTTGGCGGCCATATTGCCAGCTTTGCTTCTGCTGCAACCTTGTACGATATTGGCTTCAACCATTTCTTCCATGCACCTACACCTGACCATGGTGGTGACCTGCTCTTCATGCAGGGCCATTCAGCCCCTGGTGCATATGGTCGCGCTTACCTGGAAGGCCGTCTGGATGAAACCCAGCTGGATAAATTCCGTCAAGAAGTTGATGGCGGCGGTTTATCATCCTACCCTCACCCATGGCTGATGCCGGACTTCTGGCAGTTCCCGACCGTATCGATGGGCCTTGGCCCGATCATGGCTATCTACCAGGCACGCTTTATGAAGTACCTGCAGGATCGCGGACTTGCTAAAACAAAAGGCCGAAAAGTCTGGGCATTCTGTGGCGACGGTGAGATGGATGAGCCTGAATCGCTGGGCGCAATATCTCTTGGCGGTCGTGAAAAACTGGACAACCTGATATTTGTTATCAACTGTAACCTGCAACGCCTGGATGGGCCAGTACGTGGTAACGGTAAAATTATCCAGGAACTTGAATCGGTATTTCGCGGCTCCGGCTGGAACGTGATCAAAGTTATCTGGGGTTCCTACTGGGATCCGCTGCTTGCCAAAGACAAAGATGGCTTACTGCAAAAACGTATGGCAGAAGTTGTGGATGGTGATTACCAGAACTACAAAGCCAAAGATGGCGCTTTCGTACGTGAGCACTTTTTCAATTCACCCGAATTAAAAGCCATGGTTGCACATATGTCAGACGAAGATGTCTGGCGCTTAAATCGTGGCGGCCATGATCCACATAAAGTTTACGCGGCATACAAACAGGCTGTTGACCACAAAGATCAACCCACAGTTATCCTGACCAAAACCGTAAAAGGTTATGGTATGGGCGAAGCCGGTGAAGGCCAGAACGCCACCCATTCACAGAAGAAGATGAACATCGAGGCGCTTGCCACATTCGCCAAACGTTTCAACATTCCACTGACTGACGAACAGATCGAAAAAGCCGAATACTATAAACCGGCCGAAGACAGCCCTGAACTGCAATACATGCAGGCACAGCGTAAAAAGTTAGGTGGTTACCTGCCTTCTCGTACACATTTGGCCGCGCCGCTAGAGGTGCCCGAGCTATCCACTTTTTCGGCCCTGTTAGAAGGTTCTGGTGAACGCGAAATGTCAACCACGATGGCCTTTGTTCGCATCCTTACTTCACTGGCGCGTGACAAGAAAATCGGCAAAAACGTCGTCCCTATCGTGCCAGATGAAGCTCGTACTTTCGGTATGGAAGGCATGTTCCGTCAACTTGGCATTTACTCTTCCGTGGGTCAGTTATACGAACCACAGGATAAAGCCCAGGTGATGTTCTACAAGGAAGACAAGAACGGACAGATTTTAGAAGAAGGCATCAACGAAGCCGGCGCGATGTCTTCATGGATTGCTGCTGCCACCGCGTACAGTTCGCATGGCGTTAACATGATCCCTTTTTACATCTATTACTCCATGTTTGGTTTCCAACGTATCGGTGACCTGGCATGGGCAGCGGGTGATATGCAGGCACGCGGTTTCTTAATCGGTGCCACGGCTGGCCGAACCACACTTGCCGGTGAAGGCCTGCAGCATCAGGACGGTCATAGTTTGATCCAGGCATCGACCATCCCTAACTGCGTTGCTTATGACCCCTGTTTTGCTTATGAACTTACCGTCATCATCCATGATGGTATGCGCCGTATGGTTCAGGAACAGGAAAATGTGTACTACTACATTACCTCGATGAACGAAAACTACGTCATGCCTGCGATGCCAAAAGGGGCCGAAGCTGGCATCTTAAAAGGCATATACTCTCTCAGTAAAGATAAAGCCAAAAAAGGTGAAAACAAAATTCAGTTATTTGGCAGCGGAACCATTCTGCGTGAAGTTATCGAAGCAGCGGAACTGCTTAAGAAAGACTGGAAAGTCAGCGCTGACGTATGGAGCATTACCAGCTACAACGAACTAGCGCGTGAAGCGGTAGATTGCGAACGCTGGAACATGTTGAACCCAGGCAAAAAAGCCCGCGTACCTTATATCACACAGCAATTGAAAGATTGTGAAGGCCCGGTGGTTTCATCATCAGACTACATTCGCACTGTTTCAAATCAGGTTCGCCAGTACGTACCAGCAACATACACCGTGCTCGGTACTGATGGTTTCGGTCGCTCAGATACGCGTAAAAATTTACGCCGGCACTTCGAAGTGAACAGTCACTATGTAACCGTAGCCGCACTGAAAACCCTGGCTGACGAAGGCACTATACCTGCATCAAAAGTTAGCGAAGCAATCAAGAAGTACAAAATTGACACAAACAAACCTAATCCGCTTTACGCGTAGTTATCAGGTATAAGCACATGGCAGAAATTAAAGACATTCTTGTTCCTGATATTGGCGATTTTGATGGCGTTGAAGTTATCGAAATTCTGGTTGCCGTGGGTGACCAGATAGCTGTTGAAGACCCTATTGCTTCACTGGAGTCCGACAAAGCGGCGATGGAAATTCCATCCCCCTTTGCTGGCACCGTTAAAGAAGTAAAAATTAGTATTGGTGACAAAGTTTCCGAAGGCAACTTACTTATCACATTAGAAGTCTCAGAGGACAACAGCGCAGCAATCGAAGTGCCGGCTACTACAACATCACCTGCGAAAGAAGAAAAAGCTGCCACACCTGCACCAGCGGCATCCCCAGCACCTAAGGCAGCGGCACCAGCAACACCACGCCCTTCTCCTACAGCCAACGTAAGCATTAATGAAGACGGTTTTAGAAAAGCCCACGCTAGCCCATCAGTGAGAAAATTTGCCCGTGAATTAGGCGCTGACCTTTCACAGATGACTGGCACTGGCGAAAAAAATCGCATTCTAAAAGAAGATGTAAAAACTTGGGTCAAACAAGCTCTAGCGCAAGGTAATAGCGGTGGTGGTCTTGGCGTCGAACCCATGCCAGAGATAGATTTTAGCCAGTTCGGTGAAATAGAAACACAGGCATTAACCCGCATCAATAAATTAACCGGTAAATTCCTGCACCGTAACTGGGTAACCGTTCCACATGTGACGCAATTTGACGAATCCGATATTTCTGAACTAGAAAAATTTCGCAAACAGCTGAACGAAGAAAACAAAAAAAATGGCACGCGTATAACCGTTTTAGCTTTTTTGATGAAAGCACTTGTCTCTGCACTAAAAGAATTCCCGCGTTTCAATTCTTCACTGGATCACACAGGCGAAAACCTTATCCTGAAACAATACGTCAATATCGGCGTTGCCATGGATACACCCGATGGGCTGGTCGTACCGGTTATCCGTGATTGTGATCGAAAATCACTAATCGAACTTGCACAAGAACTGGTCGACACCAGTCAACGTGCACGCGATAAAAAATTATCACCCACTGATATGTCTGGTGGTTGTATCACGATTTCCAGTCTTGGCGGTATTGGCGGCACTGCATTCACCCCTATCGTTAACGCGCCTGAAGTTGCTATTTTGGGCGTGTCGCGCTCAAGCATAAAACCTGTTTACATAAAAAATAATGATGGTGACGGTGAATTTGTACCGCGTTTGATGTTACCGCTTTCATTATCTTACGATCACCGTGTTATCGATGGCGCTGATGGTGCACGCTTCACTTCTTACTTAAGCTCCGTGTTATCTGATACACGTCGCCTGTTGTTATAGATGGCCTTAGGAAATTTCCATGAGTAAAATAGTTAACGTAGAAGTTCCTGATATAGGCGACTATACCGATGTCGATATTATCGAAGTACTGGTTAATGCAGGTGACGTCATCGCAAAAGAAGATGCACTCATCACACTGGAATCTGACAAAGCCACCATTGAGATCCCCTCACCTTCTTCCGGCACGGTGAAAGAAGTTGTAGTCAATGTTAGCGATAAAGTCAGTCAGGGCCAGTTGATTTTAAAACTGGAAGTCACTGAAAGTGATGGCGCTTCGGCCGAACAAACAGCTGACAACACTGAAACAAAGGCAGCAGAAACACCTGCACCCGTAGCAGCACCAGCTGCACCTGCGGGTGATAGCGACTTACATGCTGAAGTCGTGGTTCTCGGTTCAGGCCCCGGCGGTTACACCGCGGCTTTCCGCGCGGCCGATCTGGGTAAAAAAGTTATCCTCATCGAGAAATATGACAGCATCGGCGGCGTCTGTTTAAACGTTGGCTGCATCCCTTCAAAAGCCCTGTTACATACTGCTGAAATAATTAACGAAGCTGCAGAGATGGCCGATCACGGCATCGACTTCGGCAAGCCAAAAATCGATATTAAAAAACTCGCCGGTTTCAAAAACAAAGTCATCAAACAATTGACCGGTGGCCTTGCTGGTTTAGCTAAACAACGCAAAGTCCAGATCATCACCGGTTACGGTAAATTTACCTCGGCGCACACGATCGAAGTTACCGGCAAGGATGGCAGTCAAAACATTTCTTTTGACAATGCGATTATTGCCGCCGGTTCATCGGTATTCAAAATCCCCGGTTTTCCTTATGATGATGAACGTTTGATGGATTCGACCGGCGCGCTGGAACTGGCAGACATTCCAAAACGCTTACTTGTTATCGGTGGCGGCATCATCGGTCTGGAAATGGCGACCGTTTATGACGCACTCGGCTCCAAAGTTTCTGTGGTCGAACTATCACCTGGTTTGATACCTGGCTGCGATCCCGACCTGGTTCGTCCATTGATGAAACGCGTTAAAAAACGTTATGAGAATATCTGGTTAAATTCAAAAGTCACTGCTATCGAAGCACAGAAAAAAGGTTTGAAAGTTTCCTTTGAAGGCAAAGGCATTCCCGAAAACGATACCTTCGATCGCGTATTACTCGCTGTCGGCCGCAGCCCCAATGGAAAATTAATTGATGCCGATAAAGCCGGCGTCGTCGTCGACGAACGTGGTTTTATCTCTGTTGATAAACAACAACGTACTAACGTGAATCATATCTTTGCTATCGGTGATATCGTCGGCCAACCCATGCTTGCGCACAAGGCAACACACGAAGCGAAAACTGCCGCAGAAGTTATATCCGGCATGAAATCTTATTTCGATGCCAAAGCTATTCCTTCTGTTGCTTATACCGATCCAGAAATTTCATGGATGGGTTTAACCGAAGAACAGGCAAAAGCAGATGGTGTCGAATATACCAAAGGTGTTTTCCCATGGGCAGCCAGCGGTCGCTCTTTAAGTATCGGGCGCAGCGAAGGCATCACCAAACTTTTGTTTGATAAAAATACACACAAAATTATCGGCGCAGGCATGGTCGGTACTAACGCAGGTGAACTTATCGCAGAAGCCGTATTAGCACTGGAAATGGGTGCCGACATCGAGGACATCGCGTTGACCGTGCACCCGCATCCGACACTGTCAGAAACCTTCAACTTTGCGGCTGAAATGGCTGAAGGTACCATTACTGATCTGTACATCCCCAAAAAATAATCAACAAATATTTTCGATAAAAATGCTAGAGTTATTTGATGAGCAGATCATCAGATAACGACCCAACAAATAGTCAATGCGCCATCATGTTTGCCGATATTGCCGGCAGCACAAGACTCTACAATCAACTGGGTGATAACAAAGCCGAAGCACTTATCTCCCAGCGCCTAACCGCCATGCAAAACATCACCTCAAACCACAATGGCCGCGTGATAAAAACGATCGGTGATGAGATCATGTGTCAGTTCCCTACTGCAGTGCAGGCTACTTTTGCCGCCAAAGAAATGCACATAGATAAAGCCACAAACAATGAAACAGAAGCGCTTGATATACGCATAGGTTTACATTTTGGCAATGCCATTGAAAAAGATGGCGACATCTATGGTGATGCCGTTAATATCGCCGCTCGCATGACAACCATCGCCAGAACCAATCAGATAATTACCACCGAAAACTTCATTCGATTATTAGACAAAGATTTAACCAGCAATACGCGGCTATTTGATCATACCCGTGTAAAAGGCATCGATGAAGCAATGAAAATCTATCAGATTCTATGGGAAGAGGACAACGTTACAACGGTCGCAACCACTCAAAATATTCAGCAGATATTACAGGCAAAAGTTTCTATCGTTTTTAAATTCGGCGGCAAAGAAAATTTTTACACGGGCGATGACATCAACAGACCATTAAGTATTGGTCGTGACAGCTCCTGCGACATGACCATCGATTCAAAAGTCGCTTCACGCTCACACGTTAATCTGGAATTTCGTCGAGGAAAATTTGTTCTTATTGACCATAGCACCAACGGTACTTATGTGAAATTCAAACAGCAGAATGAAATATTTATTCGCCGCGAAGAACTGCCTTTAATGGGTGAAGGTTATATCAGCCTGGGGGAACGTTATAAGGAAAAAAATACCACGAATATTTACTACAGCGTTCTTCAAAAAACATAAAAACTCATTCCCCGCCAGGAATAAAAAAGCTTTTGCTCATATAACCCT
Organism: uncultured Gammaproteobacteria bacterium; assembly: GCA_913065105.1. Classification (GTDB taxonomy): domain Bacteria; phylum Pseudomonadota; class Gammaproteobacteria; order SZUA-229; family SZUA-229. The sequence continues at coordinate 35,164 of CAJXZZ010000002.1, forward strand.
CCAGGCACCACCCATTAGAAATTAAAAATATTGCTTGATTACCCAGCAAACATTCTCTTACAATACACTTAAATGAGAACTTTTTGAGAACAAATGAATCCGCATGCAAGCACTCACAGATAAACAACAACTTACACTGGATTTTATCCAGCGCTACATCGCCATACATACGGTAGCACCCAAACTGCAGGAGATTGCCGAAGGCATAGGCATCAGCTCCCGAGGCGTTGCACATCGCTATGTGCAAGCGCTTATTGATAGCGGCTTTATCACCATGCATAGCGGTAAACACCGCGGTATTCGACTACGCAGGCCCAGCACGCACAACATTGAATCGGTATTACCATTGCTGGGAAAAATTGCTGCCGGCAAACCCATCGAAGCCATTCCTGGCGAAGATCAAATTGATCTTCGTGATTTTTTTGGACACAACAATTTTGCCGTACGCGTACAGGGGGACTCTATGATTGAAGCCGGCATTATGGACGGTGATACCGTCATCATAGAATTCCGCGAAACCGCCGATGACGGTGATATTGTGGTCGCGCTGATCGATGAAAACGAGACCACGCTGAAACGTTTTAAACGCAGCAACAAAGGCCGTTACATCAAGCTCATCCCGGCCAACAAAGACATGGAAGAGATGGTATACGAAGCCAGTCGAATCCGGATTCAGGGCGTGCTGATCGGGCAATTACGGAAATATTAAAAACTAGTTGGCAGTTGGCAGTTGGCAGTAATTTTAAAAAACAAAAATACATCAATCCACTTTTACTGATAACCGCCTACTGACAAACTAATGACTCAAAAACACTGGCAACGCGCCATCGCACTGCTCGACATGAATGCTTTTTTTGCCTCGGTCGAACAGCGTGACTTTCCCTCACTGCTCGGGCAACCCGTCGCCATCACCAATGGTATGCGTGGCAGCTGTATTATCACCTGCTCTTATGAAGCACGTGCATTTGGTATCCATACCGGTATGCGGGTAAGAGAAGCCCTGCAGCTTTGCCCTCATCTACTACAGCGCCCAGCGCGTCCCACAGTGTACGCAAAAGTCTCGCGCAACATCATGCATTCGCTACTTACCGTCTGCCCCGATATCGAAGTTTTTTCTGTCGATGAAGCCTTTATCGATATCACCTCATGCCAGAGGTTATACGGCTCACCCGAACAGGCTGCTCGTGAACTCAAACGGGCGGTTTACCGCGCCTCCGGCTTACTCTGTTCATTAGGTTTAAGCGGCGACAAAACCACCGCTAAATACGCTGCCAAACTCAAAAAACCGGATGGTTTTACGGTGATTCCACCCTGGCAGGCAAAATCTGCATTACAACATGTGCCCGTCACCGAACTCTGCGGCATCGCCAGAGGCATCGGTGGTTTTCTTAGCTTACACGGCGTAATTTATTGTGGTGATATGGAAAAACTGCCCATCAGCGTATTATCTCGGCGTTTTGGCAACCCTGGCAGGCGCATCTGGTATATGTGCCAGGGTGCTGACCCCGATCCATTACATCCCGACATAGCAGCACCAAAATCCATCGGCCACGGTAAAGTTTTACCCCCCAACACCCGTGACCGCGACATCGTATTCACTTATTTACAACACATGTGCAGCAAAGTAGGTAGTCGCATGCGCCGTCATGGCATGACAGCAAAAACATACTGGATCGGTTTACGCACTAAGCAGGGCTGGTTGGGTAGCAAAAGTCGCCTCAGTGAATTTAGCAACGATCAGCAACAGATTTACCAGCTGGGGCGTTACATTCTCGATTTAAGCTGGCAAGGCGAAGGCGTATACCAAATTCAGGTTACAGCCCTTGATCCGCAACCAGCGGGCATGCAAATGGATCTGTTTAGCACGCAGGCAGAAAATAAAACGCGCAGCCAACTAAATAACACCATGGACAATATTAATGAACGTTATGGCGAATTGACCCTGTCCCCGGCGCGCTTACTTAATCGTTCCGATATGCCCAATGTCATTGCCCCTGCCTGGAAACCCGATGGCATAAGACAAACTATATAAGGCAGTTAGAAACCCATAGAATAAATATAACGTATTGCGTTATATAACGTTTATCGTTATAGTATAATCATGTCATGTCAGCACCCTGGAAAAATATTGTTACAGCAATATCTGGAACCGCAGAAAATTAGCCAGAACAAGCTTGCGCGTGCAATAAAAGTGCCGCCCAGACGCATCAATGAGATAATTCATGAGAAACGAGGCATCACGGCCGATACCTCGGTGCGACTAGCAATATACTTCGGCGGCAGCGCCAGCTACTGGATGCACCTGCAGGCACAGTTCGAAATAGAAAAAATAAAACAGAACATTAGTATCCAGCTAAGCACCATACAGGCATCGCTACAGGCACCTGCCACGCCAGAAAATGATAATGACAAAATAAAGACCACGAATAAAATCAAACGACGCATAATGCGCTGAAATCGTTGCCGATGATTTTTGGCCACTCCATCCATGGAGGGAAGAAATGACAGATAAAGTGAAAACAGAAACGGTGAACAGGCTAGCAATCACTGATAACCCCTGGAAACCGCAATCCAGTACAAAGATATTTGAGAATCCCTGGTTAACACTGCATGAAGACAAGGTTATCAATCCCGGTGGAGGCCTTTCACATTATGGAAAAATAAACTTTAAAAATTTGGCTATCGGCATTATTCCTCTAGATGAAAACAACAATACCTGGCTAGTTGGCCAATATCGATATGTGCCCGACTGTTACTCATGGGAAATACCCATGGGCGGTGGACCATTAAACATCGCCCCTCTAGAGTCAGCCAAACGAGAACTCAAAGAAGAGACCGGATTAATCGCCAGTGACTGGCAGGAGCTAATGAAGTTACACACTTCAAATTCCGTTACCGATGAACGCGGACTTGTTTATATCGCGCGCGATCTCAGACAAGGTGAAACCGAATTCGAGGAAACCGAAGACTTATTGATACAAAAGTTGCCGCTGGAAGAGGCCATCGAACGCGTATTGAACGGTGAAATAACTGATGCTCTCAGCGTCTGCGGATTACTAAAACTGAAATGTTTAATTTAATTACTGACAGAAAATTTTTCATCCAGATACTGATTAATGGCTGTTGATTCATACATCCACTCCACACTGCCATCGTCAGCCGTTATCTTTAAACATGGCACCTGATACTTACCACCCTCTTCGATCAGCTCCTGATTCCATTGCGGGTCATTACGCGCATCACGCTTTTCTATTTTCAGCGCTAAGCGACGCATTGTACGCCGCGTTTTAACGCAAAAAGGACACTGCTGAAATTGATACAACACCATATCTTTCGTTTGTTTATCTATTTCTTTCTGCGCTTCGGCAGAACGCTCTACTGGTTTTGACCGCGTCAGCCAGTCGATAAATATAATTATCTGACCTAACACCCAGCGTACTGGTTTAAATATGAAACCCATAGTTTTTCTCTTTTACTGTATCAATACTTACTATTTAACTAATTGGTAAACTCGCCATGCGCCTGCAGATCTGCATGATAAGATGAACGCACCATCGGACCACTGGCAACATGCTTAAAACCTAACGCCATGCCAATGTCATATAACTCATCAAACTCTTCTGGAGTAACATAACGCTCGACAGCCAGATGATGTTTGCTCGGCTGCAGGTATTGGCCAAGCGTTAACATTTCAACATCATGTCCACGCATGTCTTTCATCACTGCAACCACTTCATCTATCTCTTCACCCAGTCCTAGCATTAATCCTGACTTGGTCTTCACCTCTGGATGCGCTTGTTTGAATCGTTTCAATAAATCCAGTGACCATTGATAATCAGAACCTGGTCGACACTGTTTATAAAGTCGCGGCACGGTTTCGAGATTATGGTTGAACACATCAGGCGGTGAATTATGCATTATTTCCAATGCTACATCCATGCGGCCTCGAAAATCAGGCACTAAAATTTCTACTTCTGTTTCAGGATTCAACAGCCGTGTTTTTTCTATGCACTCAACAAAATGTGAGGCACCGCCATCACGCAGATCATCACGATCTACCGAAGTAATAACAACATATGACAAGCCCATGGCTTTGATGGTTTCGGCCAGATGTTTTGGTTCATTTTCATCTAATGGATTAGGGCGTCCATGACCGACATCACAAAATGGACAACGCCGTGTGCATATCTCACCCATTATCATAAATGTCGCAGTGCCCTTACCGAAACATTCACCAAGATTGGGGCAGGCAGCTTCTTCACAAACGGTAAATAACTTTTGCTCACGTAGTACTTGTTTGAGTTTTTTTACATTGGGATGAAACGGTGATTTAGCACGAATCCAGCTCGGTTTGCGTAAACGCTCAACCGGCTGTATTACCTTTATCGGTATGCGCGCAACTTTTTCAGCACCCTTTAACTTTTCGCCGGTTACCACTTTATATGTTTTTTTATCGCCAGCAGCTGGATTTTTATTCATAACTAAATTTATTGATTAGACGTCGTTGCAAGTCATCAGTGACAGATTCAATAGTAATATCACTAACAAGATCTTTTACCTGGGTAACGACCAAACCCTCATAACCACAAGGATTAATTCGAGTGAATGGCTCAAGATTCATATCCACATTTAACGCCAGACCATGAAAACTTCGGCCTTTGCGAACACGTAAACCCAGGGCGGCTATTTTAGCATCATTTACATAGACACCCGGCGCTTCTCGTCGCGCGGTTGCAGTAACGCCATAACCACCCAACAGCTCAACGATGGTTTGTTCCAACATGGTAACCAGGTCTCTAACACCGATTTTCATCCGTGTAAGATCCAACAAGGTATAGACCACAATTTGACCCGGGCCATGGTAGGTAACCTGACCACCTCGATCAACGTTAATAACCGGGGTTTCTGCTGCATTTAATACGTGTTCAGGCTTACCGTTCTTACCGAGCGTATAAACTGAAGGATGCTGCAAAAACCAGAGCTCATCGGGCGTATCTTTTTGACGAGTATCGGTGAAGTCCTGCATTTTCTGCCAGACATCATGATAATCCACTTCACCTAGATGACGAACCAGGATTGACATATCAGCAGGCGATTAATCTACAACGCGATTGACACGTGTTCGCAAGCGGTCAGATCGATATAAATATTATCCAGTTGCTGTTTGCTATGCGCGACGATAGTAATGGTAATAGCCGTGTATTTTCCATTTTTACTGGGCCTCATAGCAACCGCACCCTCACCCAGATTATCAACGTGACGATTGATGATTTCGATAACCGCTATTTCAAGCTCGACACATGACAGACCCATGGCTTTAACAGGAAAGTCACAGGGGAACTCCAGCAGGGTTTGACCCTCTTCCAGAGTCAGGTCATGAAACTTTATATCTTTATCATCACTCATAACACTTTCACACATAGTTATTTTACTGTTGTCTCAGCACCTATTTATACTGCTGATATAAACCCATTACCCGTTTCCACATCTCACCGGCAACCCCGGTGGCAACTATTTCGTCGTTTAAACTAATTACAGGCGCAATCTCACGCGTGGAACTGGTCATCCAGATTTCATCGGCACTAAACAGTTCAGCCTCTCTAATCTCTCTTTCTTCGACTAATATGGCGTTGTTTTTTGCAATTTCAATCACCAGATCACGAGTAATACCCGGCAATAGCTTGTGCCCTGTCGGTGGCGTAATTAACACGTTGTTTTTAACCAGAAAAACATTGCTTGCTGTACCTTCACTCAGCATACCGTTTTTAACTAAAATGGCATCGTCTACATTGGCCTCGGTAGCCTGCTGGCGCAACATAACATTGGCAACCAGAGAAGTAGACTTGATATCACAGGCGCCCCACCTAAAATCATCCACGGTGATCACAGAAATACCCGCAGACACCACTTCTAAATCAGGTGGTTCAACCTGTAACACCATGGCAAATACGGTAGGCGGGTACCCAGCTTTAATACTTAGATCGCGTTTAGCATAAACCCCTCGTGAAATCTGTAAGTAAATCGCACGATCCTCGCCGGTATTTTTCTCCAGCAAGTTTGAAAAAATACCCAACCACTCGTCATGGCTATACGGGTTAGGCAAGCTTATACGGTTTAAACTATTCTGTAGTCGAGTCAGATGTTCTTCAAGACGTAACAGTTTATTGCCAAATACCGGCACTACCTCATAAACACCATCACCAAAAAGAAAACCACGATCCATAACTGAGACAGTGGCTTCCTCTACAGGCAGGTATTGCCCGTTTAAATAAACGACATTCGCTGCATTACTCAAGTGACGTACTCATAGTAAATTTAATTAAATAACTGCAAAACATAATCTTTAGCTATCTGAAACATACTACCTTCTTCCACTGTCTCCAGCGCGACCACCGGCACAGATGCAAGCACATCACCATTCAATGATACCTTTACCTGACCAACAGGCTGACCTTTGGCTATAGGTGCTTGAATATTTTTATCAATATCCATGACCGCATCGAGGTTATCATATTCACCTCGTGGTATTGTTACGGCAAGGGCCTCAGGTAAACCAACGGTTATCGTTTCATATTCACCCTTCCATATTCGCGGACGACTCAACACTTCACCTTCATCATAAAGGGTATGCGACTCGAAAAAACGGAACCCATAATTCAATATCGCCTGGCTGACACTCGCCCTTGCTTTCTCACTGTCCGCACCAAGAACAACCGAAACAACACGCATATCAGAACGCAATGCAGAAGATACCAGGCAGTAACCTGCAGAATCTGTATGCCCGGTTTTTAAACCATCGACCGTTTCATCACGCCACAGCAACTTATTACGGTTATATTGTTTAATGTCGTTATAGGTATATTCTTTTTCAGAGTACCAGGCATAGTGCTCAGGGAACTCACGAATAACAGCTACTGCTAACTTTGCAATATCGCGCGCCGTTGTTAAATGTTTTTCATCGGGCCAGCCGGTACTGTTTTCGAAGTTCGTATTCTCCATCCCCAGCTGCATCGCATATTGATTCATTAACTGCACAAAAGCAGTTTCGGTACCTGCTACATGCTCAGCTAAAGCGACACTAGCATCATTACCTGACTGGATAATTAAACCTTTCATTAGTTCACGTACAGGTACGCTCGAACCCACTTCAAGATACATTCTTGAACCGCCCATGCGCCAGGATTTTTCACTTATATCAACCATGTCGTCCAGACTTAACCGTGCTGCTTCAATTTCCTTAAAGACAACATAAGCCGTCATCAACTTGGTAATACTTGCTGGCTCAATTTTCATATCTGCATCTTTTTCAGCGAGCACTTTACCGCTTGCAAAATCGATCAACAAATAATTTTTAGCAGCAACTTCTGGCGGTGCAGGCACAGGCATCGCTGCCAATGAAACACTGAAGCTCATTAATGCAATAACAAAAAGCATTACATTAAGGGTGTTTTTTATCGAATACAATTTTTGATACATTTTTAAACTCACTTATTTACGACTTAATTTCAATTTATAATTTTAACTTCAACTTTTGTATCATTTACTCGACGGTACACAACCATCACTAGTTCATATTTTAATTATTTTTAAATTATTATGATTTTTTTGTTTGAGCTGAGTCAGCACTTTTTTTGCCACATCATCAGAGGGTAACGGACCAATTCTAACCCGGTATACTGCTTTTCCTTTTTTACTTTCTATATGCAACCTGACATCATTAAAACCCTCGCTCTGCAGCTTCCCCAGATGCAGCAAGGCGTTTCCCTCAGTAGAAAATGCGGCCACCTGAACGTACAGTTTATCACCTTCAGAAACAGGGGATTCGACAAATGCCCCACTACGTCGCAAGGTTTTATCAGCAGCAGACGTCACCACACGAATAGTTACATTAGCCGTCCCCGATTGCGCAACACCAAGTTTTGTTGCAGCAGCGTAGGATAGATCAATAATTCGCCCTTCATGAAAAGGGCCGCGGTCATTAACTTTTACAATAGCTTTTCGATCATTATCTATATTTGTTACTTCCACAAAAGCAGGAATAGGTAACGTTTTATGCGCGGCTGTCATCGCATACATATTATATTCTTCACCACTTGAGGTGCGCTGCCCATGAAATTTATTTCCATACCATGAAGCAATTCCTTTTTGCTGGAAATCCTCAGCGGAAGCCATTACATAATACGTTTCCCCCAAAACCGTGTAACTATCAGGATTACCGTACTTACTCGGTTTAACAGATACTGGAACAGCATCTGGAATCTCATGCCATTGTTTTGAATAATTGGCCGGCGCGCTATCCTTTACTGCACCGCATGAAGCTAAAATCAGAGAGCTGATCAAAAATAGAGGAACACAGAGACTTCGCCGCTTATTATTTAAAACAGAAAAAAAATCACCTCTAACAACCAGTAAACATTGCACCATAATAGTTAATTTTTAAGCTTCTCACTTAACTGGAAAACCGCCATTGCATACAAATCACTGTGGTTGTAACGAGTAATTACATAAAAGTTTTTCAGGCCGAGCCAGTACTCATCACCCTTATCGCCTTCTAGCTTTAACAATGTTGCCTGCTGCTTGCCATCAAGTTTTTGCTCAGAAATATTCTTTAAAGAAACCCCCTGTTGTTTAAACTGATCGACACTAGCATAAGGTTTTAAGGTGTTTTCCTTACGAACGATGGATGCGTTTTTAACAACTACAGGATACGCAACGCTGCCACCTTTCTGCCAGCCATGTTCACTAAAATAATTAGCTACGCTGCCAATCACATCCGGAATACTATTCCATAAATCTCGTTTCCCATCACCGTCAAAGTCCACGGCATATCGACGATAACTGCTAGAAATAAACTGCGGCATACCCATAGCGCCAGCATATGAACCCGTCATTTCATCCACATCGATATGCTCTTCTTTTGATAGCAATAAAAATTGTTTTAATTCGCTTTTAAAAAACTTGCCACGTTTAGGATAATCAAAACCCAGCGTGGTCAACGAATCAAACACAGTATATTTTCCGGTATGTTTGCCATAATATGACTCCACGCCAATAATAGCTGCGATAATTTCTGCGGGCACACCAAATTCTTTTTCTGCGCGATCTAATATCTCCCTGTACTGCCCAATAAATACTTTTCCTTTATTGCTACGTTTACTGGTAACAAAAATTGGCCGATACTGCTTCCAGGTCAGCTCTTTCTCAGCAGGTTTCGCTATCGACTCTAAAACATTGTCCAGTCTTTTCGCAGAAGAAAACTTTTTTTCCAGATAGGCACGGTCAAACCCATGCTGATTAACCATTTCATCGATAAACTGCTTCACATCTGCACGCTGAGCGTAATTCACACTAGCATTTGCCTGTGTACTTATTAAAAAAACCGAGGCGATACATAACATTATTATTTTTAACACTTTCTGACTCATCCTTATTTCTATTAAATTCATACTAACTATTTTCCGTTATTATTATCGATACAAACCTTTATCATTATTTTATTTTGCCACCAGTCGCCGATTGGTACTGATAGACATCAGCATGCCAAAACCCGCCATTAATGTCACCATCGATGTGCCACCATAACTAATCAGGGGCAATGGCACACCAACAACAGGCAAGATGCCTGAGACCATGCCAATATTTACGAATAAATAAACAAAAAACGTCATACTGAGGCTACCGGCTAATAATCGCCCAAAACTATCCTGCGCAGTTGCCGCGATATACAAACCACGGATAATGATGAACGCATATAGTGACAGCAAAACAATAGCGCCCATGATACCAAACTCTTCTGCAAATACCGCGTAGATAAAGTCCGTCGTTCGCTCTGGAAGAAAGTCCAGCTGCGACTGCGTGCCGTTCAACCAGCCTTTACCATAGATACCACCTGAACCGATGGCGATCATTGATTGAATAATATGGTATCCCGAACCTAAAGGGTCGCTCTCAGGGTCAAACAATGTCAACACACGTTGTTTCTGATAGTCATGCATAAATTGCCACAACACAGGGATCAGTGCCAGTATACTAATAATCGCGGCAAATAAAATTCGCCAGCGAATACCGCCAAAAAACACCACAAAAAAACCTGCCGCTGCCACCAGTACGGCTGTGCCCAGATCTGGTTGTTTTGCAATCAACATCGTCGGTAAAATCACCAGTACTAGTGAAATAATTAAGGCGCTAACTTTTGGAGGAAAAGGTTTTTCACACAAATACCAGGCTAACATCATCGGTGTAATCAGCTTCATCATTTCTGAAGGCTGAAAACGAATCACATAGAGATTCAACCATCGCTGAGCACCCTTACCTACGTCACCAGCAACAAGAACTAAGATAAGTAGGATAATCCCCAGAGCAAAAAACCACGGCGCCCAGTGGTATATTTGATGTTGCGGAATTTGCGCGACAAAAAACATCACCGCAAAAGCAAGTGCCAGGCGTACCACTTGACGCTGTACCACCTCGATAGAACCATCAGACGCACTGTACAAAATGCCTAAGCCAGCCGCCGTCAACAGCAATAAACCGACTAGTAACACAGGGTCGATATGCATTGCCTGCAGAAATCGATAAGCCCTGCTGTGATAATCTGATTCAAAAAATTGTGTGCTACTGCTATACATTTTTTATTAACTAATCACTCTATTCAAACGGTTACTATTATTACTAATGAAGATGGTTGTTATGCGCCAATTTATTTGCAGAGTCATTCTCGACGTCGGCGTTATCACTTAACTTTGGCGAGGCTGTGTACTTTTCCATGTAGCGTTTGATAATCTTTTTCGCTATAGGAGCCATCTTACTGCCATGCTCGCCATTCTCCGCCACCACTGCCACTGCCAATACTGGATCTTCAACAGGGCCAAAACCGATAAATAAACCATGGTCACGCAGTTTTTTTGTCACCGTTTCTTCATCATATTCTTCGTCCTGTGCAATTCCGAACACCTGCGCAGTGCCTGTTTTCCCTGCCATTTTGAACTTCATACCCCAGCCCGTTGCACGCGCCGTACCCCAGGTACCATGCACAACTTTTTTCATGGCATTAAAAATCACATCCCAATGATTTTCTCTGCGTAATTTAATCATGGTTTTAGACGGATCTCTTATCTTAACCGCATCGTCATCTGACATATGTATCTCTTTAAGCAGCCTGGGCACAATCTTTTCACCTCGACCTGCCAACGCCGCCGTTGCCACTGCCAGTTGCACGGGTGTTGTCAACATATAACCCTGACCAATCCCAGCGATTAAGGTTTCACCTGGATACCAGACTTTTCTGTGTTTTCGTTTTTTCCACTCGGTAGAAGGCAACAAACCGCTACGTTCACCAATCAGATCGATACCGCTTCTTTCACCAAAACCGAACTGCGCCAGAAAATCGTGCATGTTATTAATACCCATACGGTATGCCAGTTCATAAAAATAAACATCACATGATTGCTCAATCGCTTTATCCAGATCGACCATACCATGGCCTTCTTTTTTCCAGTCACGGTATTTCCGCTCAGTAGCATCATTAGGTAACAAGTAATGGCCTTTACAATAAAGCGATTCTTTCACGCCAAATCGTCGCTGCTCTATACCAGCCAAACCGATAAATGGCTTCATTGTTGAACCGGGCGGGTATTGACCAAACAATGCACGGTTAAACAGCGGTTTATAAGCACCATGTGATAGCGCATCATAATCTTTATGACTGATGCCATGGACAAACATATTCGGGTCAAAGCCTGGCTTACTGACAAACACCACGACGCCCCCTGTGTGCGGCTCAATGGCAATAACAGCACCCGCAAATTCACCCAAACCCTCTTCAGCGATACGTTGTAATTCAATATCCAGATTCAATACCAGATCATTACCCGCGACCGGAGCGGTTTTATCAAGCACACGTAACACTCTGCCCTGTGCATTAACCTCGACTTTCTGGCGGCCTACCTGACCATGCAACTCAGCTTCATAGTATTTTTCTAATCCAGTTTTACCAATATGCGAGGTACCCCGGTAGTTACCTTCATCAATAACGGTTAACTCTCGCTGGTTTATTCGGCCAACATATCCCACAGCGTGCGCCACAGTTTCACCATGAGGATAATAACGACTCAAACGCGCATTAATATCCATCCCTGGAAAACGGTGGCGATTAACCGCCAGACGAGCAACTTCATCTTCATTTAGTCGACTGCGCAGTGATATTCGCTGAAAAGAACGGCGAGCAAGTAATTCTTCTTTAAACTGCTCAAGATCAGACTCACTTATGGTAACAATCTCACCCAGTCCTTTTAAAGTGGCATCCATGTCATCAACCTGCTCGGGAATGATCTCAAGATGGAAAGTGGGTTTGTTTTCAGCAAGAATAACGCCATTACGATCGTAAATCAGACCCCGTGTAGGCGGCAATGCCATTAAACGGACGCGATTATGCTCAGATAAGTCAGTAAAATGCGCATAATCGACAATCTGCAGCCACGCCAGACGGAACAATAAGCCAGCCAGCATCAACAAACATAAAATAGCTGCGACAATGGCGCGAAACTTAAATATGCTCGCTTCGTACGAATGATCAGAAACATGTGACCGATATGGCATAGGTGAAAATTACTACTCAAACAAGAGATTTTATTATTATTTTTGTAAATCCAGAACGAAAAACACTTAAAAAGACAAAATAACAGAAATATGTTCGCAATTATATAGTGTTTCCTGCGTTTCAGGCTCGACAATTCCTCAACAATCGATACAATCCCCTAAGGTAATATAAAGGGACTGTTTGTAGCGGTTGCAATTTCGGCTACAGATTGACAAAAATAGCTATAAGTCACTGAATAATAAAAAATAACAGTGACGGGGTATAATTATGAAATTAATCCTGATTGGGGCACCCGGTTCGGGTAAGGGCACGCAAGCTAAATATTTAACTGAAAAATACCATATCCCGCTGATATCGACGGGTGATTTGTTACGTGCTGCCGTTGCTGCACAAACGCCACTCGGTCGTCAGGCCAAAACGATTATGGACGCCGGCCAACTAGTTCCCAATGATATCGTCATCGGTATGATACGTGAACGCATCACTCGTCCGGACGCCGACCAGGGTTTTGTACTGGATGGTTTCCCACGCAATATCGCACAGGCGATTGCGGTCGACAGCATCCTTGATAAATTAGGCAGACCTATCGACGCTGTTCTGCAGTTTGATGTTGATGCGGAAATGCTGATACAAAGGATGATTGGTCGTCTGACCTGTATTTCCTGTGGTTCTTTATTCAATCTATTCACCCAGCCACCTGCAATTGATGATAAATGCGACAACTGTGGTAGCACGCTGCATCATCGCTCTGATGACAATGAAGATACCATCGAGAGACGTCTGCAAATTTTTGAAACTTTAACTCAACCATTAAGCGATCATTACAAACACAAGGGCATATTACATATTGTTGAAGCTCATGGTGACATCACCGAAGTAACCAAACGTGTCAAATCAGCATTACGCGGATTGCGCCCTAAACGCACCCCGGTAAAACCGATGCTTGAGCCAATCGTTATTCCAAGTAAAAACACAGCACCTGCAGTCAACCATGTCAAAATCGAAAAACGTGAATTAAAATTACGTCCGCGTAAAAAAATAAAAACACTGACGGGCAATACTCGAATTAAAAAACTGGAAATCGTAAAAGAGCTCCCCGACGTTATTCACAAAAAATCGATAAAAGCAGTAACAAAGAAAAAAGTGATTGCTTCAAAAGCTGCTGTAGAAAAAACAGTTGCAGACTCTAAAGAAGCCGACGCCATTCTAGATAAAAAACTAAAACAACTAGAAGTGGAATTAAAACAGACAAAAGCTCAGTTAAAACAGGTCGCTGACGCTGAGAAAGCCCTTATTAAAGCAGAAAAGGATAAAGATGCGGCACTCAAGAAAGCACTTAAAGCTGAAACAGCAAAACTAAAAAAGAGTAAATAATAACCTGTTCACATCAACATTGACTATTCATAAATAAAAAAGCCTCGAAGTGTCGAGGCTTTTTTATTTCCGTTACTTAGTGGATGCAACCTATGCTTGCGCCTGTTGCTCAGCCACTTCCTTACGCACCTGATCCATATCCAGCTCTTTGGTCTTAACGATTACCTCTTCAAGCCCACTTTCTGGCAACATACCTGCCTGCGAAAAAATCGCGATCTGATCACGAAATATCATCAATGTTGGAATCGAACGAATCTGGAAACTTGCAGCCAGCTCCTGCTCATCTTCTGTATTAACCTTGGCAAATACAACATCATCATGTTTTTCAGAAACCGCCTCGTAGGTAGGTGCGAAAGATTTACATGGTCCACACCAGGGTGCCCAAAAATCGATAATGACAATCTCATTATTGGCAATGGTGTCCTGTAAATTATCTTTTGTTATTTCTACTGTAGCCATGATATCTTCAACCTTTCTCTATTAAGCTTTAAATTAACGCCCTATTTTAAACCATCTCGTAAAATTATTATTTAGACTAATCAACCACTAAACTATAACCCGATGTTGCTGGCAAACGCGGCATCACAATCTCAGGATATGGGCCGGTTAATGCACCAAGAAAAGCTACAATATCCTTCACTTCTTTATCCGATAAATCTTTATTCAACTGTGTTTTTGCCATTACGCTTACCGCTTCAGTTAAATCATTCACCGAACCATTATGAAAATATGGTGCAGTATCAGTGATGTTACGCAAAGTCGGTACACGGAACATGTGCGCATCCGCCACTTTACCCGTAGCCTCTTCACGGCCTTTGTCTGCACTTAGGTCATATTTTTTGTTATAACCATTATCAGCAAAGGTTGGAAACTTCGTGTAGAACCCCTGACCAAATTCCATTTTTGGACCATTAAACGCTGCACCGGAATGACAGGATGTACAACCAGTCGCAGCAAAGGTTTCCATACCGCTTACCTGTTGCGCCGTCATGGCTTTTTTGTCACCTTTCACGTATTTATCATAAGGGCTATCTGGCGTAATTAAAGTACGTTCAAATGCAGCAACCGCTTTGGCTGCGTTTACCACAGTCATAGAATCTTTACCAAACGCCTCATCAAAGTAAGGCGCATAACCGGGAATAGCACGCACTTTATCCATCGCC
Source organism: uncultured Gammaproteobacteria bacterium (assembly GCA_913065105.1). GTDB lineage: Bacteria > Pseudomonadota > Gammaproteobacteria > SZUA-229 > SZUA-229. Next base: position 50,299 of record CAJXZZ010000002.1, read on the forward strand.
TGTTCAATTTCAGTCACGCCCATTTCAACAGGATTGGTCACTGGACCTTTCGCCTGATCTTCTAACAGATCCGCACGCCCATCCCAGAACTGTACTGAATGAAACGCTGAGTTCCAGACTGTTGGCGCATTACGACCACCGGTTTTGCCATGAACACCCATTGAAAAAGTACGACTATCATCACCACCTTCCATCACGTTATGGCATGAGTTACATGAAACGGTACCGGTTGATGAAAAACGTGGGTCCATGAACAGCATTTTGCCCAGTGTCACTTTAGCGTCTGTAGTCGGGTTATCTTCAGGTGCTGGTGCGACTTCAGGAAGTGCTTCCCAGCCGGCGAATACCGGCATACTGCTCAACATCATTACAGCAACGACTGCGCCCATTAAATTTTTATTGTTCATGAATATTTCCTCTGGCAAAAGTACTTAATACAAATTTAGATTAGTTCTAATTATAATATAACTTTAGTATATTATCAATAGCTAATATTCATAATTAGCTGAAAAATGTTGTGGGACACCTACCTATAAACATCAGAAACTAACGGTGAAGATTATTTCAGGGTAGCTCGTCGAGCAGTCATATAATGGATTACAGTCTAGATATTCTTCATAGACAATACCGCCACCGATAAAAACCTGATTATTTGTCGAGAAATAAGCACCTACACGGTAACCATATGAATCCTCATCATCCAGATCTATGCCATTGTAATCGCCATAAAAAGTCCGACGGTAGAAAGCACCGATGTAAGGTTTTACAACCTTCGGCTGGGTAAACACATACGTTATCTTCGGACTGACTTTGGTTATCGAAGGATCACCAGAGAACCAGTGCTGTACGTCTATGCCAAGTTCTAATCCTCTCACCACATAATAACCAACACCGACACCGAGAATGACATAATTATCATTAAATGCACTACCCGAACCAAGAACGACGCCGACACTGGTTGAATTTTTTGAAAATGCTGTACTTATACCGCCGGTACCTGCACTAGCTGCATTTACCACTAAACTATGTGTCGAACCCAACAAGAGCAAAGTAAAAAACACATTTTTCATTATCTTTAATTTCATTTTCACTCCAATGTATGCAATTTATCCTGTTTAATCAGGTACAAATATTAACTTCTATTACCATATAAATCACGATATAAACCATCCTTATTGATTAGTTCCTGATGATGGCCTTCATCGATAATTTTACCGGCATCAAATACCAGTACACGGTCTGCCTGTTTTACCGCACTTAAGCGATGCGCAATGATCAATGTTGTTCTATTTTGTAAAAAAGCATGCATTGCTTCATGCAACAAAGCTTCGGTTTCTGTATCCAGCGATGAGGTTGCTTCATCTAATATAACTACTTTAGGGTCACCCAGTATCATACGCGCAATTGCCAGACGTTGGCGCTGACCACCTGATAATCTTATCCCGCTACGCCCGATAATACTGCCTAACTGTTCAGGCATTGCCTCTACAACTTTACGCATCTGCGCAATTTCCAGGCTTTGCCAGATGGCTTCATCAGTAAGCTTTCGACCCAGACAGAGGTTCTCCCTCACCGTATCATTAAACATCGCCGGGTTCTGCAATACGGTGGCGACGTTTTCTCTCACCACATCCAGACCGATATCTTTTAGATTCACGCCATCAAAATAAAGCTCACCCGAATCTGCCGGATACAACCCCAGGATAATCTGCACCAGTGTTGATTTACCCCCTCCGCTCGCCCCCACCAGGGCTACTTTTTCACCCTCTGCAATGGATAGACTGACACCATCCAGTACAGCCAGCCCTTCGCCATAAGAAAAATTAATATTCTCAACTCGTAAACCTACGGTGTGTTTTTCTATAAAAGGATTATTATTATGCGGATATGCAGGCTCACGCTTTAATAATAACAATTGATTAATACGTTCCAGTGCAGCGTTTGCACTGTAATAGCTATATTGAATACCCAGAACTTCCTGTACAGGCCCCATCATAAACCAGAGATAAGCATAAACTGCAAACATCTCACCGATGCTTAAACCGCTGAACAAAACCACCACCATGCTCAGGCCGCGAAAGACTTCAAAACCCATGAGAAAAATAAAGAACGACAGACGATTGGCGGCGTCACTTTTCCAGCCAAACGCTATCATATTATCTTTTAGCTGCTTGGCTCTAGATGTAACACGTTGTAGATAATGTCCTTCACGATTACTGGCTCGTATCTGCTGGATACCATCGAGTGTTTCGATCAATGCCTGCTGGAATAATGCAAATGAAATATTTTCATTTGCTTTTAAACTTTTTACTTTTTTACCCATCACCATGGTGAAATAAATCACCACCGGATTCATCAGTAAAATAAACATGGCAAGCTGCCAGTGCATCCACAGCAACACCGCGGCAATACCTATGACAGTCAATACGGCAACAATAAACTTGCTCAGTGATGTCCCCAGAAAATCATCAATCGCAGTCACGTCTGTAACCAGATGAGACGTTATAGAACCCGAGCCAGCCGCTTCATATTCAGCCATCGAAACTTTTTGTAAATGCTGTAACAGACCGACTCGGATGCGATAGGTGACGTCTTTGGCGATATGGGTAAACTCCCGTGTTTGCCATACAGCTAATAACAATGCAGCCAGTCTTAACAGCATAGATAACAACATAATGATTGCAATAATACTGACCGGTGTCAGCCATGCCTGCGGAAATATTACTGACAGCAGCTCTATGATTTTTCCGGGTTTATCAAGTAGAACCTCATCAACCAGCATAGGCATTAACAGCGGTACAGGCACACTGATAACAGCAGCAAAGATGGCAATAATATTCGCCTTGAACAACAACTTTTTGTGATGTTTTACCATGGCAAAAATGTTCTGCCATGAGTACGCCTGCGGTATATCTGCCTGGGTTTTATGATTCATTAATCTGTACTGAGTCTCTGTTGTTTTATTTTAGCGCTACGAGACGCCACGGCTACTGTGTTTGCTGCGTGTATTTTTCCAGTGCTATTAATAATGCCTGCGTGCCACTTTTACCATGACCTAGATCGTGCACCTTCTCATACAATGACTTTGCCAGCGACAGACCCGGTAAATCCAGCCCCATTAACGCTGTTTCCTGCATCGCGATAGCTAGATCTTTGATGAAATGATCCACCATAAAACCCGGAGAAAAATCCTGTTTAATTATTCTCGGTGCGAGATTATCCAGTGTCCAGCAGCCGGCTGCGCCCTGCCTTATGGCAGCTACCATTGTTTCACAATTCAAACCAGCACGTTTTGCATATAACAAAGCTTCACAAACACCGATCATGGTGCCTGCAACAACCATCTGGTTACATATTTTAGCGTGTTGACCGCTGCCTGCGGCGCCCATTATCTGAACATGCCCCAGACATTCAAATAACGCGCTGACACTTTTAATGCTCGCTTCATCACCACCTGCCATAATCGACAGACTTGCATTCCTTGCCCCCACATCACCGCCAGAAACGGGAGCATCAATACTCTGTGCAGAATGCTGTTGTGCATAACGAGAAATCCTCACGCTCAAACTCGGCGCCGTTGTCCCCATATCAATAAAAACTTTATCGCTTATATCGCAGTCAAATAAACCTTTTTTAGAGAAGTAGACATCTTCCACCTCTTGCCCGACACCAACCATGGTAAATATGACATCACTTTTTTTTGCCACTTCAGCTGGGCTATCACACCACTGAGCATTATTGGCCAGCACAGCGTTCGATTTATCGCTACTACGCGTAAACACCGATACAGGATATCCAGCAGTAAGCAAATGCTGACACAGAGGCTCTCCCATAACACCCAGACCTACCCAGCCAATTTTTGTGTGTTGTTGCATATTTGCTTCCTGTAGAATTCGGTAATTATTTTTACACGAATACACAAACAATGACTACTAAACCTGTAAATACCGAATTAAAAGCTTTTCTTTTTGATGTTGATGGCACCCTTTCCGATACTGAACGCGACGGCCATCGCGTTGCTTTCAACCGCGCCTTTGAAGAATATGGCCTGAACTGGCAGTGGAGCGTTGAGACCTATGGTGTGTTACTTGAAGTCACCGGTGGCAAGGAACGTATGAAATTTTATACAGAAAAATTTTTAGCTAAGGAAGACATACCCGATAGCATCGAGACCTTGATCCCTGAACTGCATAAAGCAAAGACCCGGCATTACACCGAACTACTTGCAACCGGCGCCATACCATTGCGCCCTGGCGTCGAACGTCTGATCAATGAAGCACGCCAGCGTGGCTTTCGACTGGCAATAGCAACCACCACCACGCCTGAAAATGTTACCGCCTTACTTACCCACACATTAGGTCAAGATTCCATCGAATGGTTTGAAGTTATTGCTGCTGGCGATATCGTACCTGCCAAAAAACCTGCGCCAGATATCTATGACTACGCATTAAAAGCCATGAATCTGAGTGCTGACGAATGTATCGCCTTTGAAGATTCTATCAACGGTATAAAATCTTCGCTAGGTGCTAATTTAAACACCATTATTACTATTAATGATTACACAAAAGATCACGATTTTTCCAACGCCTGCATAGTGCTTGACCAGATGGGTGAACCTGAACAAGCTTTTTCAGTTATCGCAGGTGATGCGCATAATGCCACCTACCTGGACTGTGATCTGGTTATAAAGCTGCATCAGCAAGCGATCAATAAGTAACCTTGACAGAAGTTTTCCTTTATATTGTAACGGGTGCTTTTGCCGGTTTTGCTGCAGGTTTATTCGGTGTCGGCGGCGGGTTAATTATTGTACCGGTGTTATATTATATATTTTCGACACAGGGTTACGATCAACAACACCTGATGCATATGGCCGTGGCAACTTCCCTGGCAACCATTGTTTTCACATCAATATCATCTACCCTGGCGCATCATAAAAAACAGGCAGTATTATGGCCGGTTGTTTTATTATTAGCCCCGGGCATCATCATTGGCGCCTGGTTTGGCGGCATGTTTTCATCCACCTTAGATACAAAAATATTAACTTCGATTTTTGCCATTTTTGAATTACTGGTCGCAACTAACTTGTTGTTACAGAAACAACCAGGGCAACACCAGACAAAGATTAATACTATTACCGCCACAGCAGGTGGCACAATAATTGGCTTTATTTCCACTATCGTCGGTATCGGTGGCGGAACCATGACCGTACCTTTTTTACACTGGTTTAATATTTCGATGCGTAGCGCCGTTGCGACATCAGCGGCCTGTGGATTCCCTATCGCATTGATCGGCACACTGTCCTTTATATATTCCGGCTGGGGATTACCACTGTCAGACACAGCAACCTTAGGCTATCTTCAACTTTATGCGCTAATGATCATTGCCCCCAGCAGTTTTATTTTTGCTCCCTTAGGCGCAAAGTTAGCGCATAGCATTGCTGAAAAAACACTACGGCATAGTTTTGCATTTGTCCTGCTTTTACTGAGCATTACGATGTTTCTGAGTTAAATAACATGAGCAATAAAACGGGACAGCGCTATCAACATCTGGTTTTTATAACCACCTCACCTGGATTATATATAAATTTTTTAAGTCGCGATAATGAATGAACTATGCAGAATAAGTGATATCAGATAAAAGAAGGCTGGTATATAGTTATGTATCATCGGTACCACTTAGCTTATCTATCAACATTATTACTATCGATATAGCGTATGAAACCTCTACCTGAATTACAAGTTACCGTATATAGCGATTATATATGCCCTTTCTGTTATGTTGGACATCATCGTTTACAGCGCTTGCGTGATGAATACGATCTGAAAATAAACTGGTGTTTCCTGGAGATACACCCTGAGACCTCGGCTAACGGCGAACCTATAGACTCCCTGGAATACCCCTCTGAACAATGGCAGAAGATGTTAGAAAATTTAGAACGTATTGCTCAGGAAGAAAATATTCCTTTATCCAAACTCAACTTTATTACAAATTCAAAAGACGCTTTAGTACTATCAGAAGCGGCCAAGCAATGTGGCCGTGAAGTATTTTATGATTTGCACGAAAGATTGTTTAACGCTTATTTTGTTGATGGGGAAAATATCGGCGACAGGAATGTACTGAAAAAAATCGCTAGCGCCTCCGGCATGGGTGATAAAACGATTGATTCATCGTGGACAGATGAAACCGTTAAAAAACGCTTACTAAATAACTTTAACAGCGCTCGCGCTCATAACATACAAAGCGTGCCTAGTTTTATTTTTGGAGAAAGAGTACTCACCGGCGTCGTCGCCGAATCAACTTTTCGAGATGCCGCAGAACAACTATCTAGAGCATGTAAAAATCATTAATGAAATTTATTTTTTCAGGTACTAGCCATCAGCTATAAACTAATCTTCCGTCGCACCTAACATCGCCTCTTTTAAATCGTCATCTGCAGGTTCTTCACCTAACCAGACATCAAGCAACGCAGAATAAAAATCCACCCCTTCAATAGCTGCTTTCGCTTCACCATTAAAAGAAACAACTGTGCCCGTCGCAGGGATGTAATCAAGTAAAACTATATCGCCTTCTTTTAAATCTGGAAAATAACTAATAAATGTACTCAGGCGTGATTCTAATTTTGAAAATTGTTCATCACTGCTATTTTCTTCAAAACCTTCACGCCATGCATCAGCCATTTTTTTATGACTTATCTCATCATATACCATATGCATAAGCACACGTTTGGGTCCTTTTAGGGCTTGCACTGCATCACGTGAATCGACTTTAGTTTCTGTATAAAGCCCACCGACATATAAATTAAAAACAAACTTGGTACGATAACCCATGCCGTTTAACTGCAGCGGTTCACTTGTGCCATCTAAAGTCACGTTATCAGGCAAGACGACATCATCCAGTTGACGGGCATCAACCGATGCAGAAAAAAGAACCGGAAATAACAGCAGGATATAAGACGTCTTTATACGATAAATTAATGTTTTTGTTGTCATAATAGCCACCTGTACAATTCAGTATTAATGAAAAGCTCTGCGTTTAAAGATATGATACATTGTAGGATGCAACTTATAAGGCTACACTAACATTAGATAGCGCTATCGACAACGACTATGGATACAGAGATTGAGTCTAAGAACAAGCTTCTGACCTATGTGATATACGTCAGCCTGTCCTGCTTTTTTATGGCCTTCTTAAATGTTATCCATACTATCTATGTTCTTAAAATAGAATTCTCTATAGCCACGTTCATCATTCCTACATTCGCCGGACTATTATTTGGTTTACTGCTCGCACAGATTAAAGTATTAAGCACGCGGCTACGCGGCATGGCTTATACGGATTCACTCACACACATATATAATCGCTTACATTTTGCACACTTTCTTGATGCACAAATCGACAAGGTAAAACGCTATGGCGGTAAATTTTCTATTATCTTTTTTGACCTTGATCATTTTAAGGAAGTTAATGACAACTACGGTCATTTAACGGGTGATGACGTCCTCGAAAAAATCACAGACCTGGTATCAAAAGCGAACCGTAACGCTGATATTTTTGCACGATATGGCGGTGAAGAATTTATTATATTAACGCCTGAGACTGACCTAAACGGCGCATTAATTCATGCTGAGCGTTTACGCCATGATATAGAAAATTTTAACTTTGAAAAAGTTGGCCACATTACCAGTAGTTTTGGCGTAGCAGAATTTAATGCCGAAAAAGATAGCGTAGATGACCTACTCGCACGCGCAGATAAAGCGTTATATTTGGCTAAAGAGTACGGCCGTAACCGGGTGGAAAAAGCGTAGCTTCAGTGAACCAGCGAACAAAGTGAATAGTGAATAGTGAATAGTGAATTTTAAAACTAATCACCATTTGACATAACTATAACGTTTTTAATGTTATTAACTATTAGTTATTAGTTATTCACTGCCTCTATAAGCCAGATCTAACTGCTTCGCTGCCCGTACTTCATCAAGCCGCTTAACCGGCAATGTCTGTGGTGCAGCATGTAATATTTCAGGGTTCGTTTCGGCTTCCTGTTTTATCTGCTCCAGCGCATCCATAAAACCATCCAGTGCCTCTTTTGCCTCTGACTCTGTCGGTTCGATCAACAGACATTCCGGTACTAATAACGGAAAGTAAGTGGTGGGTGCGTGATAACCTAGATCAAGCAGACGCTTGGCAAAATCCATCGCGGAGACATGATATTTACGCGCTTCATTTTTTAGAGTAATAATAAATTCATGACTGGCGCGACGACTATCGATAGCTAGAGTAAAACCACGACGTCTTGCTTCAGCCATCATGTAATTTGCATTTAAAGTGGCAAATTCTGCCACCCGCACCATGCCTTCGCGGCCAAGGAATCGCATATAGATATAAGCACGCAGCAGCACGCCAGGGTTGCCCATAAATGCTGACAGACGTCCTATGCTCTGTGGGCAGTCTTTTGCGGTCAGGTAACGATACTGTTCACCTTCCTGCGTGACCATCGGTAATGGTAAAAAAGGAATCAGTCGTTCAGCAACACCAACCGCACCGGAGCCCGGACCACCGCCGCCGTGTGGGGTAGAAAATGTTTTATGTAGATTTGAATGAATAACATCAAAGCCCATATCGCCGGGGCGGATCTTACCTAAGATAGCGTTCAGGTTGGCACCATCGTAATACAACAGACCACCCGCCTGATGCACCACTTTTGCTATCTCTTCAATATTGCGTTCAAACACACCCAGGGTTGATGGATTGGTCAACATCAAACCGGCTGTTTGCGGACCGACTGCCTGCTTTAAAGCATCGAGGTCGACATCACCGTTATCCAGAGTCGGAATCTCTTTTACGCTAAAACCGCACATCACTGCCGTAGCTGGATTGGTGCCATGCGCTGCATCGGGCACCAAAATTTCTCTGCGCTCTTCATCACCGCGTGATTTATGATATGCATCTATCATCGCCACACCGGCAAACTCACCTTGCGCCCCCGCCATCGGTGCTAATGAGAAGGCGGCCATGCCTGTGGCTTCGCATAACATGGACTGCAGATCAAACATGCAGGCCAGGAAACCCTGGTTTTGTTCATCGGGCGTCAGTGGATGCGCATTTAAAAAACCGGGCAGCATTGCCAGTGTATTACAGGCACGCGGGTTGTACTTCATGGTGCAGGAACCCAATGGATAAAACTGGGTATCGATGGAAAAGTTCTTCTGCGACAGACGCGTGTAATGACGTACCGCCTGCAATTCAGAAACTTCAGGTAATGCCGCACGGTTCTTACGTAATAAACTTTCAGGGATCGCGCTAACCGAGGCTTTTTCAACCGGTGATTGCGGTGCGCCGTTACGCCCATGTGATGAATGTTCAAAGATTAACATTATGCACTCTCCTGCAGCGATGCAACGTTATTAGCAGTCTGAGCTAGCACTTCCTGCATGGCTTTAGCATAAGCGGCTATATCATCTTCATTACGCATCTCTGTGGTACATACCAGTATCGCATGGCCTAGCTCGGGATAATCTAAAGACAGATCAAAACCACCCAGGATGCCTTTTTGCATTAGCGCTTTTAGCACCTGTTGTGCAGGCACTTCTAACTGCAAGACTGTTTCATGAAAGTGCGCACCTGCAAATGCTTTTTTTACGTCTGCGATCGCGCAAAGCTGTACTACCAGGTTATTATTATTTTGGTGGCAAGCCGCTGCGGTATTCTCCAGACCCTTAGCACCCATGATCGCCATATGAATCGTCGACGCAGTAACCACCAGCCCCTGGTTTGTACAGATATTTGAAGTCGCTTTGGAACGGCGGATATGTTGCTCACGCGCCTGCAGTGTTAGGACAAAACCTTCCTTACCATCCAGATCGACGGTACGACCGACGATGCGTCCGGGCATCTGCCTGACCAGTGCCTGCTTACAACATAACAACCCGTAATATGGACCACCTGCAGACATCGGTGCACCCAGCGGCTGACCATCACCACAGGCGATATCCGCGCCTTTACTCGCCTCATCCAGCCCCCATTCACCCGGAGGATTTAATACTGTGATCGCTAATGGATTAACCGCCGCAATGACTAATATATTGTTTTCATGCGCCCAGTCAGTAATTTCATCGACCGCCTCCAGACAACCAAAGAAGTTTGGCTGCTGCAATACTATCGCGGTGATGTCGGCCTCAGCCTGTTGCTTGATCTGATCCAGCGTCACCGTTCCCGTTGCCTTGTCATAAGGCACTTCGACAAGATCAATCTGCTGACCTTTTACTATCGTGTGTGCTGTCTGACGGTAAACCGGGTTGACCGTTGTCGGAATTAAGATCTTTCGCGATTTCGATTTTCGGTTGGCACGCACCGCCATCAAGATAGCTTCTGCCAATGATGAAGCACCGTCATACATCGATGCATTAGATACATCCATCGCCGTTAACGCCGTCATCATACTCTGATATTCGTAGGTTAACTGCAAGGTACCCTGCGACGCTTCCGCCTGATAGGGCGTATAGGCACTATAGAATTCACCGCGGGTAGTAATCTCCCACACTGCGGCCGGAATATGATGCTGATATGCGCCAGCGCCTAAAAAACATAAAGCCTTAGTGTTTTTTTCGGCGCGTTGACGCATCAGACGTGACACTTCCATTTCTGTCATGCCGGTAGGAACCGCTGATAAAACAGCCGCACGCAAATGCGTGGGAATTTCATCAAATAAGTCTTCGATGGAATCAGCGCCGATAGTCTGTAACATCTGCGTGATTTCTTGTTCTGTGTGTGGGATAAAAGGCATACGAATCTATAAAAAATGATTAAAAAAATCTGTTGGCCGTTAGAAATAACGGCCAACGTAAAATTTACTCTGCTATTTCATCCTGATAAGCATCTGCATCCATCAGATCATCAAACTCTTCGGCTGATGGCCTGATTTTAAATAACCAGCCGTTATCGTAAGGCGAATCATTTATTATTTCTGGTTCATCGACCAGCGCTTCATTAACTTCAGCCACTTCACCACTGATCGGCATATAAACATCTGACGCCGCTTTTACCGACTCAACAACACAGCACTCATCGCCAGCTACAAATTCCAGGCCTGCTTCGGGCAATTCCACAAATACCAGATCGCCCAGCAATTCTTGCGCATGATCACTGATACCGACGGTCACCAAACCATCGTCTTCTAAACGCAACCACTCGTGTGATTTAGTATATTTTAATTCAGAAGGTACTTCGCTCATCTCTTATTCCCCTAATACAGAATCTTGTTGAGGCGCAGATTATACTCCCCAACGGTTAAAAGTCTTACACGACAGTACCGGCTAAACAGCCTGACCGTCACGCACAAACACCGGTTTTACCACGCTAGCATTTAGTAATTTACCGCGAATATCCACCTTGCATGTTTCGCCCGTTGCAACCGGCACGCGTGCCAGGGCTATGGATTTTTGCAGACTCGGAGAAAAAGTACCACTGGTTATTTCACCCTCACCCTGCTGGCCATCACCGATATCAACCAGCACTTTTTGATGACCGCGCAAGACACCTTTTTCTTCGAGCACGAGGCCGACAATTTTCTGTTTGATGCCTGCCGCTTTTTCTTTTTCTAATGCACTACGGCCAATAAAATCTCTGTCTTCAGGCGACCAGGCAATGGTCCATGACAGACCAGAGATCAGCGGTGAGGTGTCTTCTGTCATATCACTGCCGTATAGATTCATGCCGGCTTCTAATCTCAGGGTATCACGCGCGCCAAGCCCACAGGGTTTAACACCCGCTGCAGCGAGTTTATCCCAGAGTGCGGCGGCTTCTGTTTCTGGCAGCATCACTTCAAAACCATCTTCACCGGTATAACCCGTACGCCCAACAAACCAGTCACCGCAATCTGCACCAAAAAATCGCTTCAGCGGAGTAGCGGCTTCAACCACATCGACCGGTAAAGCCTGAAATGCTTTTTCGCGCGCATGCGGTCCCTGCACAGCAATCATGGCCAGATCATCACGTTCTTTCACACTGACATTATATGCGCTGGCATGTTTGTTAATCCAGGCAAGGTCTTTTTCACGGGTACCGGCATTGATCACCACACGATACCAGTCGTCAGACATGTAATACACGATCAGATCATCGATGACGCCGCCCTGCTCATTGAGCATACAACTGTACAGCGCTTTTCCACGCTCAGTAAGTTTGGCAACATCATTGGCCAGTAGATACTGCAGAAAAGCCTTAATATCACTCGCTTCTGTCGCCATACCAAGATCAACAATCACCATGTGTGACACATCGAACATTCCGGCATCTTTTCTTACCTGATGATGCTCATCAATCTGAGAGCCATAATTGACCGGCATCTGCCAACCTGCAAAATCAACAATCTTGCCTTTATATTCGACATGTTTATCAAAAAGAACGGTTTTATTACTCATAATTTTTATGCTGGTGATGGACGTTTAATAATCAAAATTCGCGCTGATTTTACACGTTTTAATGCCTTAGAACCCTGATAAATAATAGTGTCTCTAGGCGATTTAAAATCGAGCCAATATTAGCCCAATGCCTGCTGAATGATCTTATACTTCAGCGCAGGGATATGATCTACCAGAGACAAACCGGCATTTCGCACTTCTGACAGGGCCGCATTTTTACGGCCAAATAACTCTTTAAAACCGGTCATTGATGCTTCCATCAATTGATTAGCACCTCTGCGCTGGCGCTGATATTTCACCAGAGTATGTAAAGCCGCCCATTGTCGGTTTGCCTTTTTCGCGGCAAGGATAACGTCTGCCAGTACGAAAGCATCGGCAATACCCAGGTTAGCCCCCTGTCCCGCCAGAGGGTGTATGTTGTGAGCCGCATCACCGATTAACGCCAACCCTGGCTTGACGTATTCGCTGACATGGCCGTGTGATAAAGGAAACAGAAATCGTTGGCTCACATCCAGTATTTCACCCAGTTTAAACTCACTGGCCTCGGCTAAAACAATCTTGAACGCCTCGTCATCCAGCGCCATGTATTGCTCTGCATATGTCTCATCCAGTGACCAGACTATAGAGCTATCGCCATTGTATAAGGGTAAAAAGGCTAACGGTCCGCTTGGCATAAAACATTGCCATGCGGTATTTTGATGATGCTCACTGGTTGTCACATTGCATACCAGCCCCTGCTGCTGATAAGACTGCTTTGCACGCTGGATCAGGGCAACATCTCTGACTTTTGAATTAACGCCATCAGCGCCAACCAGTAATTTTGCACTGACTATTTTTCCAGAGACTAAGGTTAATCTGCTGGCCAGGTGTTTTTTATCATCACTGATTTTATCGTCACTGAACTGATAGTCAATTTCGCTAATTTCTTGCGGACATAAATAAGTGATGTTGTCAGCAGAACGCACCGATTCAAGCAGCATATGCTGCAAAACATTATTCTCGACTATAACGCCTAACTCGGGCACCCCCAGCTCAGCACTATCAAATTCGATTTGCCCCGCCCCGGTTTGATCCCAGACAAACATTTTTTCAAAGGCACAAACACGTTGCACCAGAGATGACTCAAATACCCCTCGTTGCCGAAAATGTTTTAATGCTGATCGATTGATCGCCGATACGCGACAATCCGGTTTTTCACCTATAACGTCAAGTTCGTTTCGCTCGATCACTGCGACTGAAAAATCTGATCCGGCAAGCGCATTAGCAAAACTTAAACCCACTATGCCACCGCCGACGATCACGATATCAAACATAAGGTCTTCACTCACAACCGCAGCCCTCGATTCAAACGTGTCAAACGTCCATTAAGACCCATGCTCTGTGTCGCCAGCTGATGTTTTATACCGGGCAGAACATCCACCATAAACAGGCTCAATGAACGCATATGCGCCAGTGGCGTTATTGCATTGGAAAAGGTTTTTACCAGTGTATCGGTAAAACGATAGACATTTTTTATATCCTGCTGACGCAGACTGGCATAGTGTTGCAACATCGCCTGCTGACCAATATCATCACTTGTTCTGCGCGTTTCAACGATCAACTCTGACAACAATGCGATATCTCTCAGTGCCAGATTAAATCCCTGCCCCGCAACGGGATGCACACTGTGTGCGGCATTACCGATTACGGCCACACGACCATGTACCATCTGTGAGGCTGACTGTAAAAACAGGGGATAGATATGTCGCGCACCCACTTTTTTAAACTGGCCTAGACGATAACCAAAACGCTGTTGCAACTGTTGCAGAAAGTCTGCTTCACCCAGAGCATATAAATACTCTGCCTGCTCTGGGCTTAAGGTCCACACTACGGAGCAGCGATTTTTTGTCATCGGTAAAAAAGCTAAAGGTCCCGTATCGGTAAAACGCTCATAGGCGACATTATTATGTTTTTTACCCGGCGTGACATTGGTGATCAAAGCCACCTGATCGTAACTTTTTTTGCTGCTACCAATATTTAGTAGCTGCAATACCTGTGAATTATTACCGTCAGCGGCAACCAGCAATTTGCCAGTGAGTGATGTCGGCTCACCATCGATGAGAATCTCGATTGATACCTGCTCCTCATCCTGTTTTAAAGACTTCAATTCCGCCGGACAAAATAAGCTGATAGTCGATACCAGGTTATCTTTCTGAACATGGTTTTCAGCTTCACTTCTCTTTTCGTTCATGGCCACATATAACTGCTGCCCGATACTTCGATTTTCCAGCACATAACCCAGTGCCTCGACGCCTTCCTGTTCTTTGCTCAGGCGAGTAACGCCGAAATGCCCACGGTCCGAAATGTGAATGCTGTCGATAGCTTCAGCCACGGGCGCAAGCGATGACCACAATCCCATGCTGTCAAAGATACAGCGACTACCGTATGACAGTGCCACCGTGCGATCATCATAACTTGGCTGTGAATCTGTATTTAACTGATGCGCTTCAATCACTGCAATCTTTAAAGCGGTATCCAGACGAACATCTTTTAACGCACAGGCAAGACTGGCACCGGCGAGGCCACCGCCGATGATGATCAGATCAAAACAATTGTCTGTTACAACTTCTGACATAAAATTAACGCTATCGATTCAAACACAAAAATTTTTTACCGCAGAGGCGCGGAGAATATTTTTTAAGAAGCCATCACCGCTTCAATTTCTTCAACAGTCCGTGGCAAGCCTTTGGTCAGCAGCTCAAAACCATCTTTAGTCACCGCCAGATCATCTTCGATGCGCACACCGATATCCCACCAGCGTTTAGCACCACGACTACCTGCTGGAATATATAAACCCGGCTCGACCGTTAGCACCATGCCCGGTTCTAATAATCGCCAGTTATCATCTATTTTATAGTCACCAACATCATGCACATCCATGCCTAACCAGTGTCCGGTACGGTGCATGTAATACTTCATGTAACTGCCATCTTTGATCAGCTGCGCAGGCTTGCCTTTTAACAGACCAATTTCGACCATGCCTTTGGTTAATGCTTTGACGGCTGCATCATGTGGATCATTCCAGTGATTACCCGGTTTGACCTTGGCAAAGGCGGCTTCCTGCGCGTCTAATACTACTTCATAAATTTCCTGCTGTGGCACAGTGTATTTGCCATTAACAGGAAAGGTACGGGTTATATCAGCCGCATACCCCTGATACTCTGCACCAGCATCGATCAACACCAGATCTTTATCTTTGAGTTCCGCGTTATTTTCTGTGTAATGCAAGATGCAGCCGTTTTCACCGCCGCCAACGATGGAGGTATATGCCCAGCCGGCACCACCCCGTTTAAAACCACAGAGAAACTCTGCTTCTAGCTCATATTCATATAACCCCGGTTTGCATACCTGCATGGCTTTGATGTGCGCCTGTACCGAAATCTTTGCAGCCTTGCGCATCAAAACCAGCTCTTCTCGAGATTTATACAGTCGCATATCGTGCAACAGATATTCGAGTGAAACAAATTCATAAGGCACACGCGCACCACGCCGCGACTGGGTACGTAGATCGTTGACACAGTTAAGAACATGTTTATCAAATTCCGGATTCAGGCCAATGCTGTAATACACACTCTCCCGGTCTTCCATCAGGCCGGGCAGTATTTCTTCCAGGTCATCAATCGGATAAGCGTCATCCGCATCAAAGTGTTCTACCGCCCCTTCCGTGCCATAACGACGCCCATCCCAGGTTTCTTTCATCGGATCGCGGTCTCGGCAAAACAGAATGAATTCCCCCTGCTTACGATTCGGGATTAATACAATAACCGAATCAGGCTCATTAAATCCGCTTAGATAGGTAAAATCGCTATCCTGACGAAACCCGTGCTCCACATCTCGATTACGGATTAACGTGGGTGCAGCGGGTAATATCGCGACTGAATTTTCATTCATCATTCGCATTAGCTGCTTGCGACGCCTTAGGTATACTTTTTTATTCAATCGGCTTCTCTTTTTATTTTTTTAGGGGATCAAGGTATTAATGTACGGTTTGAGAGGACTGCAACGGTTGCAACTCCTCATAAATAAATACTATTCCCATACGCACATATTCACTCACTTCCATAAAAGCAACTTCATCTTCTTCATTATCATCGTCCATACTGGCGTCCAGCCCAGCCTCGGCTTCATCGTCAGCAACATACCCGGCACGTGAAATCTCTAAAATATCTTTGATTAATTCTTTGCTGTCTTCAGGTAACTCGGTATCTTCTTTGATGCCACCAAGACTCAGGCCATAGACGAAACCCTGACACCAGGTACCCAGCGCTTCGACACGAGACTCCAGCGGCTCATCATCATCAGGTAACATCATTTCAAACTCGATATCGTTGCCATTCATCTGCTCGACCGACATCTGGTGGATCTGCAGTAATTTTTTGCCGGTAGTCTGCAACAGCTTGCTGGTTTCTTCATGCTCCCCAAGTACATGCAGCATCCACTGAGATGCCTCTGTCGCCCCTTGCGCGCATAACATGCCACACAGAGCGCCGTGCGATTCGATGGCGCCTAAAGCTGCATCAACGTCAAATAACAAACCTTCTAATTGTGGAATATCTGGATAATTCTGCATCAGGAATAAAATGCTCAAAACAAAAAAGCCAGTTTAAAACAAACGGTAGATAAATACCCCTGATAAGTGGTCTTAGATAAGTACATTTTCACTTAAATTCCCTATTGTAATTGACCAAAAGCAATTCTCGTCCTACTATTAGCCCCATGACTGACACAATAACAAGAATAAACAAACTCGAAGAGCAAGTAGTTGAACTGCTTGAACTCTGCCAAAGACTGGGTGATGACAATAAAGAGCTACGTGCTCAACTTCATCACCTCACCTCGGAACGCTCAAATCTTATAGAACAAAAAGAAAAAATACGCGTACAGGTAGAATCCATGATTACCCGTTTACGCTCCATGGAAAAAGCCTGATAAATACACTCGTAACACCGTTCACCGATAGAGGTTGCCTTAAGTGAGTAAAAATGAACCCTTAACCATAATGATTATGGGCAAGGAATACCGCGTTGCCTGCCCGCAAGAAGAAAGAGACAACTTAAAAGCCTCTGCAGACCTGCTGAACGAAAAACTCAAAGAGATCAAACAACAAGGTTCAGTGATAGGATCAGAGCGCATCGCTATTATGGCCGCACTGAACATGAGCCATGAAATTCTGCATAATCAGTCCTTAACTAACGAACATAGCAGCTTAAATCAACGTATTGACGAACTATCAGAACGCATCACTAGTTCCATGCGCGACATTCAACTGATCTAACTGCTGAAACAACTAATATATACTCACTACCCGTTATTTTATTTTGATATTTATATTGATTTAAAATCAGCATTACATACAATGGGAATCATGGATGTTGGTATTACTAGTTAAAACATTATCACTTCCACCAGTTTTGACATCTCTGGGGTGTTCGTAAGCAACCTGAAATATCCCTTGAGCCTTAAATACTGACTTAGGGAACTGGACTGTTGAGGCCGTGTGCATTACCGCTGTGACGGGAAGCCTAACGCAGCATCGCTGGTTCCCCCCTGAACTTACCGGTTCAAGGTCATCAGTATTGCTACGGCACTTCTGGAGATGTCATCTTATTCGCTAGCTAAGCCGCTTACAGGCTTATCGAACCAACCCACCGAAGCCTTTATGCCTGACGAGACCGAGCCAGACAATAAAAAAATTGAACACCAGTCCAGCGCAGAGATCAGGCAATTAAAACGCGCGCAACGATGCACCTTATCCGCATCTGTACAGTGGCAGCACAGCAAATCACTATGCCAAAACGCAAGTAAAGAAAAAATATACCGCAGCAGCAAAAACATCGCTTTTTATCTTGCTAACGACGGTGAGATAGATCCCTCACAACTACTTGAACATGCCAGGTTTTTAGGCAAGAATATTTATTTACCCATACTGTCACCAGTAAAAAACAGTCTTTACTTTGCCCCCTATCAGGCAGACGGCCAGTTAAAACTCAACCGTTTCGATATCCCTGAGCCCGTATGTCACCCTTCAGAATGGAAGACCGCCAGACAGCTGGACCTGCTATTTCTTCCTCTGGTTGCCTTTGATCTATCTGGTAACCGCATGGGCATGGGCGGCGGTTTTTATGACCGAACACTGGCTTACCTGCAGCATCGACACTACTGGAGAAAACCGGTACTCATCGGGCTAGCACATGAAATACAGAAAATTGGGCAACTAGATTCACAGAGATGGGACATCCCGCTAGATTTCATCATAACGGAAGAGCTGATTTATAAAGGTTAAAATACGATAGCCAGCAATGCATTCTCAGCTATAACGACAGAAATAACTGATAAGCCGGATTATCGGTTTCTTCCCAGTAAGGGTAAGCCAGCGTATCGAGATACTCACCTAGCTGCTTACGCTCGGCTTTCGGTATCTGCAAACCCACCAGCACACGGCCAAATGCAGCGCCGTGATTTCGGTAATGAAACAAACTGATGTTCCAGCGATTACCAATCCGGGTCAAAAAATCCAGTAACGCGCCGGGGCGTTCTGGAAACTCAAAACGGTATAACACTTCATCCTTCAGTGCCGCGCGCCCTCCCACCAGGTGACGCACATGCATTTTAGCCATTTCATTATCGGTCATATCCAGCACAGGATATTTGTTAGTCTTAAGCGTTTTTATCAGCTCGCGTCGTTCATTTAAACCATCACGCAGCTGCACACCGGCAAACACCTGCGCTTCATTAGCATCTGAATAACGATAGTTAAACTCGGTGATGCCGCGTTTACCTATCGTTTGACAGAAAGCCTTAAAACTTCCTGGACGCTCAGGGATAGTCACCGCAAACAAAGCTTCTCTATGCTCACCAATCTCTGCCCGTTCAGAGACATGACGCAAACGATCAAAATTCATGTTTGCACCACTGTTGATCGCGATCAGTGTTTTATTGCTAATTTTTTTCTGTTTAACATATTTTTTTAAACCCGCCACTGCCAGTGCACCTGCAGGTTCGGCAATAGAACGCGTATCATCAAAAATATCTTTAATGGCTGCGCAGATCTCATCGGTGCTCACCGTCACTATTTCATCGACACATTGTTTAGCCACGCGAAATGTTTCTTTGCCCACCTGCTTGACGGCAACGCCATCAGCAAAAATACCCACATGACTAAGCACCACACGACGATTTTTATCAAACGCTGCTGCCATGCAGGCAGCGTCCGCCGGTTCAACCCCAATGATTTTTGTTTTCGGGCTTAAATATTTAACGATAGAACCAACACCGGCAATTAATCCGCCGCCACCCACAGGGATAAAGATTGCATCGATAAAATCAGCATGCTGACGAACGATCTCGAGACCGACTGTCCCCTGCCCGGCTATAACATCGCTATTATCGTAGGGGTGAATAAAATCCAGTTTCTGTTTACTGGCATATTCAGTCGCGTACTCACAGGCTTCATCATAATTATCACCCACTAAAACAGTTTTTGCGCCATAAGACTTAACCGCGTCCACTTTAATCCCGGGCGTGGTTTTTGGCATGACGATGGTTGCGTCCAGGCCCAGCTTTTTAGCCGCTAGCGCAACTCCCTGTGCATGATTACCTGCTGAGGCAGCAACCACACCTCTGACTTTTTTAGTTCGTGTCAGTTGATAAATACAGTTGTAGGCGCCACGTAATTTAAATGAAAAAACACTCTGCAGATCTTCACGTTTAAGCAGTACCTGATTGTTCTGCCGCTTACTCAATGTAATCGCGGGATCCAATGGTGTCTCTACAGCAACATCATAAACCCGGGCAGTGAGAATCTTTTCGATATATTTCTTTGTCATTTATAAAATAAAGTTGGCAGTTATCAGTTGGCAGCCGTCAGTTAAGAGACTTAAGTATTGTAGGCTAGCATATGCAGAGCGTAACTGGCAAAAATCCTGATCACTGGCTAGATATAAAGCTTTGTTTTAATGCTTTTAAACTGACGACTGCCAACTGATAACTGCCAACTTTAAACTGTTCCTCTTTCCCTGTATCATTCGTGCCAGAAAATCTATACAAGATACCCACGGGAGTAAAAAAATGACCCAGGATGAAATGAAAAGAAAAGCGGCAGAAGCGGCTTTAGAATATGTAATCGCTGACGAGATTGTTGGTGTCGGCACAGGTTCTACCGTCAATCACTTTATTGACTGCCTTGCTGAAATAAAACATAAGATCAATGGCGCTGTCTCCAGCTCTGTGGCTTCAACCGAACGTATGGAAGCACATGGCATAAAAGTTTACGACTTAAACGAAGTTAACGGCATCGAAGTTTATATCGATGGCGCTGATGAATCTGATCATTACTTAAACCTGATAAAAGGCGGTGGCGGTGCATTAACCCGTGAAAAGATTATCGCTGGCGCCAGCAAAAAATTTGTCTGCATCGCCGATGAGTCCAAGCTGGTCGATGTCATGGGTGAATTCCCGCTGCCTGTCGAAGTGATCCCTATGGCACGAAGTTTCATCGCCAGAGAACTGGTCAAACTGGGTGGTCGCCCTGTATACCGCGAAGGTTTTGTTACTGATAATGGCTGTGACATTCTGGATGTACACGATCTAAAAATCATGCAACCCGTTAAACTGGAGAACGAGCTGAATAAATTGCCCGGTATCGTCACCGTGGGTATCTTTGCCAATCGTCCTGCCGATGTCTTGATATTAGGCACACCACAAGGAGCAAAGACGGTTTTATCTAAATAAAGCATAAATATAGCTATACAACACCTCATTGCGATGCCTATAGGGAAGCAGGTAATACGATTTCAGGGATGGAATCGGTAGAGTCGAGTCGGGAACAGAGACCGAGAACAACGCATATGTCCATGGATGGACGGTAGTAGGGTAACGCAGGAGCAGTTATCGAGGAGACCAAGCCGAGCAGTTGCCGAACGAGACGCGACAATGACTGGAATATAAAAAAACCGCAAGCATCAGACTTGCGGTTTTTTTTGCTCTGCAGATAAACCTGCAAAAAATGCGGACGAAAAAAAACGGGATCCGAAGATCCCGTTTTCTATAAAACGCCAATCTCTAGCCAATAAGGCTTTTCAGATTAGAATTTTGTACGGATACCCGCAGTCAACATAGACTCATCTTTAGCATCACGGTCATCTGATTTAGCACCGTAACCAACATAAACATTAGTCATCTTAGACATCTTGTGGTTATAAGCTACAGCAACACCAGATGAATCTCTACTATCAGCACCAGAAACTACTTCCACTTCCTGAATACCATAGGTTAATGCAATCTGGTTATTCTTGTTGATGTTGAATGAACCACTTGCAAAGATGTAATCAGCGCCAGCTTTATCTGCAGAATCTTCATACTGTAAACCTACAGAAAATACTTTAGTGGCAAATTTACCACCAAGTTTCACTGCAGACTGAGTAGCAGTAGGATCAGAAACGTTAGCACCTGGTGTACCTGTAAGGCCATCTATCCAGTCAGCATAAACTGTGAATGCTTTGTTTCCCCAACGTACACCAAGACCAGCAGTTTCGTCTTCAGAACCAGAGAACGTATAGTTACCTACTAATGAAAAACCGCCCATTTTTGGTGTAGTGTACTGCATAGTGTTTGTTGAACGACCGCGATCGATACCAGAACCACCGTGCAGATTAGATTGTGTTTTCAGGAAACCACGACCCTCGAGAGCAGTACGGTATAATGGGTCAACCTTGCCGCCCATCTGTTTGTAGTTAGAAGACATAGTACCCACTTTAAAGGTACCGAAACCGCCTTTCAGACCAACAAACTGGTCACGACGATTAAGTACACCAGTAGATGCTGCACTAGTACCAGAACCAGTGTTATCAGGTGCATTCTTATCTGGGTTAGTTGTAGGTTTGCCTGCAATATCAACACCAAATTCAATCTTGTAGATCGCTTTCAGGCCATCGCCAAGGTCTTCAGAACCTTTTACACCGATAGAAGATGTGTTGCTTGATATAACAAGGTTATTATTTGCATCAGGAATATCATTATCTGCTGCGTTAAGTGATAAATGAACGTTACCGTATACGGTAGGTGCCGCCATTGCTGTTGATGATGCAGCTAATGACGCTACTGCGATTGCTAATATAGATTTTTTCATTATGCAAGACTCCTGCATTATTAAGTTATTATGATCATAGCTATGATTACAAATTGTAATGTGACTACAACGTGGCGCTTCCCCCAATGAAAGCGGTTTGCTTCATCTTAAAAAGCTGAAGTATTCACACCGGTCTTTAACTACGTGCACCGCTTTTATTGGGCGCTTAATAGTCAAAGATTACGGGGGAGTATATGCAGATATGCCTGAAATGCAAGCACTAATGTCGAATAAATGTCATTTCCGTACGTCGCCCAGCCATAAACTAAACCGTGCAAACACTAACGGACAGAAACATATACCGCCGGTCAGGATTACGCGCCTGGTAAAACATCATGTCAATACTGCTATCAGTCGAAAAGAATCAGACTCGATATCAGAAACAGATGCAGAAACTGAGAACACTTAAAAACATTTATAAAAACACTGTTAAAACCCCTACGATCATAAAAAGTTTCTCTACAGCCAAATTCTTGCCAAAAAAAAGCCCCGAAAACGGGGCTTTTTTTGAAAACGCTGAAACAGACTTAACGTTTCGAGAACTGCGTTGCACGACGTGCTTTGCGTAAACCTACTTTCTTACGTTCCACCTTACGTGCATCACGGGTTACAAAACCTGCTTTGCGTAATGGGCTACGTAACGTTTCATCATAAGCGATCAACGCGCGGGTAATACCATGACGGATCGCACCAGCCTGTCCTGTATTACCACCGCCTGATACGGTAACGTTAAAATCAAAATTTTCCATCATACCGACTAGCTCTAGCGGTTGACGTACAACCATCTGGGCTGTTTGACGACCAAAAAATACATCTAGAGGTTTACCGTTAACGACGATGCCACCTGCACCTGATGTTAAAAACACGCGTGCACTTGAAGTTTTGCGGCGACCGGTTGCGTAATATTGTTCTGCCATGAGTAGCTCTTAGTTGATTTCGAGAGGTTGTGGTTGTTGCGCCGTATGCTGATGCTGTGGACCAGCATAGACTTTAAGTTTACGGTACATCTCACGACCTAAAGGATTTCTTGGTAACATGCCTTTAACAGCAATCTCGATCACTCGTTCTGGTGAACGTTCGATCATGTCACTAAAATTAGTTGCTTTCAGTCCACCCATATAACCTGAGTGACGGTAATACATTTTATCTTTCGCTTTATTACCACTAACACGCACTTTTTCAGCATTGATTACTACGATGTAATCGCCGGTATCAACGTGTGGTGTGTAGATTGTTTTATGCTTACCGCGTAAACGACGCGCAATTTCAGTCGCTAATCGACCCAATGTTTTACCATCGGCATCAACCAGGAACCAGTCGCGTTTTACGTCATCAGCTTTTGCGCTTATGGTTTTCATTACAGATTCGGCCTACAAATAAAATGTCTGATATTAAATATAATCGAGAGCCAAACAAGCACGGCTCCGACGAAGAGGCGGAATATTACAGGCATTTGGACTCTCCGACAAGTCTAAAGCCTGTTTTTTAGTAAAATATTTACTCAGTGGCGTGCATTGCTCCTGCAACCCTATCGCAATGACGGTTTTCTTCTAATATTTTCAATTAATTAGAGATTTCATAAATATTCTAGTCTGTAGCAGTGGAAAATATATGCAGGAAAAGCCCACGCTCCTTACCTACTTCCTGTAGGCAAAGCTTCCGCTCCTGCTCACGCCCCTTACCCACTTCCCTGTGGGCAAAAAAAAGCGCGGATAAAAATCCGCGCTAAAAACTACCACCAAAGGGAGGATGGAGGAAACTATGAATAACACTCAATTGCATAAAATGTATTAGTATATTCTAATATAATGAACAAATTGTCAAGCTCATTTAGAAAGAATCTACTGGAATATCAAATAATCAACCAGTTACAATACTTTTTCAGTCTGCTGTAACCCTATAACAGCTCGTTTGATCAAATCAAAAGCCTCTCAACTATCTGACCACCCATTAAATGTTTGTCGATAATCTCGTCGATATCTTCTCGATCAAGATAGCTGTACCAGGTCTCTTCAGGATAGACCACTAATACCGGACCAAGTTCACAACGATCCAAGCAACCCGCCGTATTTATTCGAACTTTTCCCTCACCCGACAAACCCAGCTGTTTTACCCTGGCTTTGGCATAGGCGCGAATCTCAGTAGCATTACACTGCTCACAGCACTGCTCACCCGATTCGCGCGAGTTGGTACAGAAAAATACATGGTATTTATAATATGACACTAAGCTCTCCCCCTGTTTTCACTGGTAATAAGTATTGCACCATCAAACGTAAAGCAGCAATATACACTTATGCGTAATTACACTCCATTTGACCAAATAGTCATGTCTACAGACACCGCTTTGCGTACGCTTTTCGGTGAACCTAAAATCACCGAACGCGAGTATCCAGCTAACAATATTTCTGACGCTGACTTTTCAGCGCAGGAACAAAAACACATTGCTGGCCTGATGCGGGTAAATCACTGCGGTGAGGTCTCAGCACAGGCTTTATATCAAGGCCAGTCTATGACCTCTCGCAATAACGACATCCGTGAGAAGCTGCAACAGGCAGCACTGGAAGAGAATGATCACCTGAACTGGACAAAAACCCGTATCGATGAACTGGGAAGCCACACCAGTTTTCTTAACCCGCTTTGGTATGGCGGCTCTTTTGCCATAGGCGCTTTTGCCGGGGCGATCGGTGATAAATGGAATTTAGGCTTTTTAGCGGAAACCGAACATCAGGTCGTTGAACACCTTGAATCACATCTTAATAAATTACCCGGCGGCGATTTAAGAAGCCGAGCGATATTAGAGCAGATGAAAACGGATGAATTAAAACACGCCACCACTGCCATCGAACATGGCGCGGCTGAATTACCGCCAGCGGTTAAAACATTAATGGCCGCCATGTCAAAAGTAATGACCAGCTCGGCTTATTACCTATAGACTATTTGCCTGTACTCAATGGCGGGTGGTAGATGATCTGTACCGCATTACCATCAGGATCTTTACAGTAAAAACTACGCGCACCATCGCGGTGATCCTTAACTTCCGTCAGCATTTGTACACTTTCCTGCTTTAAAAAGTTAAACCAGTTGATCACATCTTCTGCGGTATCAATAATAAAACCCAGATGGTCCAGTGACTGCGCAGACGCATGTTCAGTAGCGTTGGCTGTACGGTGCAATGCCAGATTATCGTTACCCGATGTCAGGTAATAATTATCTTCATCCGGTTGCCACTCGATGGCCATGCCTAACAGTCGCGTATAAAAATCCACACAATCATCCAGCCGAGTTACATTCAGCGCCAGATGACGCATACCTGCTGTTTGTTTTGGTCGTATGAATGTAGACATGACTTATTCAACAAAGATTTCATCATGAACCGACCGCCAGACCGACTCACCAAAAACTGATTGGATAATGAGCGGCAGTGCGATTGAACCTTGTGATAATAATTTATCGTGAAACACTTTTAATTTCGCATTATCAATCGGTGCTTTATCCTGAAGAAGCTTATCCCTGGTCTTTAATATAATTTCACGGCCGATGGCATAACACAATGGTGTCGCAGCCGCACTGCAGTACCAGCTTATCTCTGCCTGCGCCTGCGACAGATCAAAGCCCAGTTTATCCACCAGCAGATCAGCCGCTTGATCAAAGGCAAATTGTCCGGTATGAATTTTTACATCAATAATAATTCTCAGCGCACGCCATAAACGATCACGCAAGATAATAAATTCATGCTCTTTTTTATTATATAAACCCTGTTCAAAAACCAGCTGCTCACAATATAAAGCCCAGCCTTCATACATACTGGCTGAAGCATTAAGCTGGCGCGTAACATTGTTTGCAGTATGTTGGTTGGCGATAACAAACTGTAAATGATGACCGGGAAAAGCTTCATGCGCTGAAGTTAGATCGATACTGAACTGGTTATGCTCTGCCAATAAAACATCATCATTCACCGTAGTGACATAATACAGACCACGCTGTTCATCATCCAGAGGCATAGGCGGTTCATAAGCGGCGAAGGGAATAATATCGCGCATAAACACAGGTGTTGGTTGCACCTTAAGTGACAGTTTCTCAGGCAGGGTGACGATATCTGCCTTGAGCAGCCACTCATGTGCCGCCTGCATTTTTTTGCGGTAGCTATCAAGCAACTGAGATGCGTCCGGATGTTGCGCCCTAACTTTTGCTAATGCCTTGCTGATATCCTCGTCACCACAGATTTTTTTGCTCTGTTGCAGCAGTGCTTCTTCTGTGTCTGCCGCCAGACGCTCACCATAACTCAGAATTTTTTGCGCGTCGGTCGCTAAAAAATGTTTCTCGTTCAATAGACGATTGAATCGATAATGACCTGACGCAAACTTTCCCTGCGCCGAAGCGATAACATCCGTTTCCAGATATTTTGAAAAATCAGCAAGTGCTGTAGCGGCGGCATCAAATAAAGGCTGCAATCTTGCCGGGTTAGTAAATTTCGCATTGATTAATGGATGATGCGCCAGTTCGCGTATAAATGTTGAACCTGAAGCAGCGATATCTCTTGCCGTCGACGCCCATTCTGGTACCACACGTTCAGGGTATCGTGACAACATTACTTTAGCGCCACGCAGATAATCCGGGATGATTTCAAGCCGGTGCTTTATCGCCTGTTGGACATTTTTACCCGGGTGGATCAACAACTGGTAAACGGCATTGACCGGCACATACTCAAGCGGGTTACGGTAACGCCAGTCATTTTCTTCCAGGTCATGCAACTCTATCGAAATCGCGCCTTTGATAATTCGATAATCAAGCCGCCTGCCTTCATCCAGCTCGGTTAGATTCAACTCATCAAGTGCTGACAGCATCATCTGATTCAGTGCGATCAGCGCACCTATATCATCATGTTCATAACTCTTAAGCAGATCGGCATAGTCACTGACACCGACATCAACGGCGTCTTCCGGATGATAACGAAACCAGGAGTGGTAATACTGCTCGCATAAATCATCAAATTGTTTATCCGCCAAACTAAGCGGCACCTGGGCATTGATACGATCGTTTGTGTTAGCGTTTACATCTGTGTCAGTGGCTAAAACATCTTCTGACGGGAACATTGTAGTATTCAATTTTAATCTTCTTCTATAATTTCAAAATCGTGGGTAACGTCGACACTCTGCGCCAACATGATGGAGACCGAGCAATATTTTTCAGCGGTCATATCAACTGCACGCGCTACTTTTTTCTCATCAAGCGATTTACCTTTGACCACAAAATGCACGTGAATTTTGGTAAATACTTTAGGTGCATTTTCTGCGCGTTCTGCCGATAGTTCAACCTGGCAATCGGTAATGGACTGACGTTGGCGCTGCAAAATCAATACCACATCAAAGGCAGTACATCCCCCCATCCCTAATAACACCATCTCCATCGGCCTGACGCCGAGGTTTCTACCGCCACTTTCTGGCGGCCCATCCATCACGATAGAATGTCCGCTTTCGGACTCTCCTACAAAAGACATATTGTCTAACCATTTCACTACTGCTTTCATGATAAACCCTTAAATTAGATCGTCTTATAAACACGATTTGGTCGGTGTTCTTAAACGATTACTTTAGTAATCCAAAATTGTTGTGTAGTATTCAGCGTAATGCCTTATATCAATGACTTGAAACACTGTCGAGAAAACAATGAGCATCGTTAGAGAAATACCAACACTAAACCCTTCGCTAGAACGTCTTTTAAAATTTTCTCACCGAAAACCCTATAATGCAAAAAAAATCATTATCCATGAAGGTGATGTTTCAAGCAGCCTGTACTATATCATTGAGGGCTCAGTAAGCGTACTTGCCGAGGGTGAAAATGGCGAAGAAATTATTCTGGCACAGCTAAATCGAGGTGATTTTTTCGGCGAAGCTGGATTATTTGAATTGGATAGCAGTGATGAAGGCAAACGTAGCGCACGTGTTTTCTCACGCACAGATTGCATCATCGCTGAAATCAGCTATTCACAATTTAAGCAGATCGTCAGTGAAGATCCGGCCGTCATGTTCCTGTTGACCAGTCAGATCTTTAATCGCCTAAAAAAAACCAGCATGAAAGTTCGTGATTTGATTTTTTTAGATGTTAAAGGCCGTATCGCACACTGCTTGCTCGAGCTTAGCAGTGAACCCGACGCCATGACCCATCCTGAAGGTATGCAGATAAAAATAACCCGTCAGGACATAGCAAAGATGGTTGGCTGTTCTCGTGAAATGGCCGGGCGGGTATTAAAAGAACTGGCAGATGAAGGCCTGATTACTGCACACGGAAAAACGATTGTTGTTTTTGGTACGCGCTGATACAGAATAGAATTTGAACTGCCCACTAAAACCAGATAAAGCTTTTTTCTCTTCGTCTCTGCGGCAATATTTAAAAATTACCTAAAAAACAGTTCCGCTAATTTTTCACCCGGATCCTCTGCCCGCATAAATGCCTCTCCCACCAGGAAAGCATTAACGCCATTATCGCGCATCAGCTGCACATCTTCATTAGTGTGGATACCTGATTCGGTCACAAGGATATGATCCTCATCCACCATATCAAGCATGCCGAGCGTGGTATCCAGTGAGGTATCAAACGTTCGTAGATTTCGATTATTAATACCGATCAGACGCGCACCGGTCGTTAACGCTCTTCTCATTTCCTGTTTATCATGCACTTCCATTAATACGTCCATTTTCAGTTCATGGGCGAGATGAAATAATGCATGTAATGTTTCATCATCAAGTGCCGATACGATTAACAGAATGCAATCTGCATTGATCGCACGTGCTTCATAAACCTGGTAAGCATCAATAATAAAATC
This sequence comes from uncultured Gammaproteobacteria bacterium, assembly GCA_913065105.1. Taxonomy (GTDB): domain Bacteria; phylum Pseudomonadota; class Gammaproteobacteria; order SZUA-229; family SZUA-229. The sequence goes on from CAJXZZ010000002.1 coordinate 79,703, forward strand.
TTTACGAATAACCGGCAGATCACAGGCAGCCCTTGCCTGCTGCAAATAGTCTTCATGTCCCTGAAAATAATCTTTGTCCGTCAGTATGGATAAACACGCCGCGCCATGAGCCGCATAACTTTTTGCTATTTCTGCTGGTTCAAAATTTTCTCGTAATAAACCTTTACTCGGCGACGCTTTTTTAATTTCTGCGATGACGGCTGGTTGATTATTATTGATTTTGTTTTCTATTGATCGAATAAAACCACGCACACTATCCGCACTGACGCATTGTTCCCTTAAGGCATCAATTGAAGTAGTAAGCGAACGCTCAGCAATTTCTTCACGCTTTCTATTCAGAATTTTTATTAAAATGTCAGGGGTATTACTGCTCATCGTACTATCACAAATTATTTTCAGGTTTACTTGTAGCTATTGGTTTTAGTTATCAACTGCTCTAGTTTTTCGTTGACCGAACCACTGGCGATCACTTCCTGCGCCTGTTTAATACCTAGTGCTAATGATGATGCCAGCCCTGCCGCATAAATTGCCGCACCGGCGTTCAAACACACGATATCCTTCGCTGGCCCATCCGTATTGTTAAACACGGCTTTTATAATCTCCAGACTATGCGCCGAATCTGTAGCACGTATCTGCTGCAGATCGGCACGTGACATAGCGAAATCCTCAGGTTTGATCGTATAGTTAGTTACTTCACCGTCTTTCAATTCTGCAACAAAGGTTGGACTGGCTATACTGATCTCGTCCATGCCATCCTCGGCATGAACCACCAGCACATGTTCGCTGCCAAGCCGTTGCAGGACATGCGCCAGTGGTTCCACCAGCTCTTTACTGAACACACCTAACACCTGGTTAGGTGCCCCTGCCGGGTTGGTCAATGGCCCCAGCACATTAAAGATAGTCCGTACTGCCATCTCACGTCTTGGTCCAATCGCGTGTTTCATCGCGCTGTGGTGCAATGGCGCAAACATGAAACCGACACCGATTTCATTGACGCATTCTGCTACCTGCTGCGCACTTATGTCGAGATTCACCCCTGCAGTTTCAAGTACGTCGGCACTGCCAGACTTACTGGTAATAGAACGATTACCGTGTTTTGCAACTTTGCCACCGGCGGCAGCGACAACTAAAGCGCTGGCGGTAGAAATATTAAAACTGCCTGATGAGTCACCACCGGTACCACAGGTATCAACAAGATGTGTTTTATCGACATCGACCTTACTCGCCAGATCACGCATGACACTGGCAGCGGCGGTAATCTCATCGATGCTTTCACCTTTCATACGTAAGCCGACCAGAAAACCACCCACCTGCGCAGGCGTCGCCTCTCCCGTCATAATCAAACGCATGGTGGCTTTCATTTCTTCCGTGCTTAAGTCACGTTTTTCGGTAACGGCTTTAATCGCCTGCTGCATAGAAATGCTCATGATGATTCTCTGTTATTAATTCTCTATCAATAATATCCGGTAATATTATTTAGATTTTAAAAAGTTATTTAATAAATCATGACCATGTTCAGTCAAAATAGATTCAGGATGGAACTGCACACCGTGTACATTCATGGTTTTATGACGCACACCCATGATCTCATCCATTTCACCCGCTTGTGTTTCAGTCCATGCAGTAATCTCTAAACAATCCGGCAGCGATTCTTTCTCGATGACTAGTGAATGATATCGCGTGGCTGTATACGGGTTACTTAAACCTTCAAAGACATGACCATCTTTATGATAAATCAGTGATGTTTTTCCATGCATGATTTCTTTTGCATGAATAATTTTTCCGCCAAAAACCTGACCGATACACTGGTGCCCTAAACAGACACCTAAAATAGGAATCTCACCAGCAAAGGTTTTTATCGCCTGCATCGATATGCCGGCTTCATCCGGTGTGCAGGGTCCCGGCGAAATCATTAACTTTTCTGGTTTTTTTGCTTTTATTTCTTCCACTGTAATTTCATCATTACGGTGTACTTCTACGTCCGCACCTAACTCACCCAGATATTGCACCAGGTTGTAAGTAAATGAGTCGTAATTATCTATCATCAATAACATATTAAATTCGCTTTTCTTTATAACGTACTACTGCGCAGAATCCAGTCCAGCTTCTGCCATAGACACTGCGCGAAAAATCGCACGTGCCTTATTCATGGTCTCAGCCCATTCGTTTTCAGGCACTGAATCATAAACGATACCTGCCCCTGCCTGTATCGATAGATGTTTATCTTTGATTACTGCGGTACGAATCGCTATCGCCGTATCCATGTTGCCATTCCACGAGAGATAACCCACTGCACCGGAATAGATGCCACGCTTAACCGGTTCAAATTCATCGATGATCTCCATGGCTCGAATCTTTGGCGCACCGCTGACCGTGCCGGCAGGAAAAGTGGCGCGTAATACATCCATTGCCGTCAGACCTTCTTTCAGTTGACCCGTGACATTTGAAACGATATGCATGACATGTGAATAACGTTCGACCACCATCTTATCGGTGAGTTTTACGCTGGCCGTTTTACTTACCCGACCGGCATCGTTTCGACCTAGATCAATCAACATTAAATGTTCCGCCAGCTCTTTTGGATCGGCTAGCAACTCTTTTTCAAGTGCAATATCGCTGGCTTCATCTTCACCCCGTGGACGCGTGCCTGCTATTGGTCTTACTGTTACCTGTTCATCTTCCAGACGAACCAGAATCTCGGGTGATGAGCCAACGATGTGATGGTCGCCTAAATCGAGGTAATACATATAGGGCGATGGATTAAGACTGCGTAATGCCCGATACAGATCCAGTGGCGGCGCATTAAACGGGATGGTTAAGCGTTGCGACAACACCACCTGCATGATGTCGCCATCAACAATGTACTGCTTGGCTTTGCTGACAGCATCTTTATAACCTTGCTCGGTAAATCCTGAAACAAAATCTTCTTCTTTAACCGCCTGTTTAACATGTCCACTTCTTTCTGGCAGTTTATTGCTCAGTTCGTCAGTGATCTGTTGCAGGCGTGTTTCACCGTTTTGCACAGCACCGTCTATATCGTCTGTATCTGCATCGACCAGAACAATGATGAACAACTTGCCCGATAGATTATCAAACACCACGACTTCTTCAGATACCATCAATAAGATATCAGGCGTTTGCAACGGATCAGGTTTTGCGGATTTAGCCAGACGTTTTTCTATATAACCGATAGTCTCGTAGCCAAAATATCCCACCAGGCCACCGGTAAAACGCGGTAATTTTTCGTCGTCATAAACCTTGAACTGCGTCTGAAAATCATTGATCCACTGCAACGGGTCGGCGACCATCTGCTGAGTGATTAACTTTTCATCTTCATACTGAGAGACTTCATAACCAGAAATCTTGATGACTTTTTTGCAGGGCAAACCTATGATGGAATAACGCCCCCATTTCTCACCACCATGCACTGATTCGAACAGGTAGCTGTAGGGCGCATTGGCCAGTTTCAGATAGGTGCTAAGCGGCGTATCCAGGTCGGCCAGCACTTCTCGCACCAGCGGGATACGATTGAAACCTTGTTGTTTGATTTTTTTGAACGTTTCAGCAGACATTATTTATTCCAGACATATAAAAGACGACACAGCCATTAATGGTACCTCTAATAATGGCATTACGATTAAGGTTAGCATTGCGCTTCACCATCGCCAGTGTTGGTTCGCCTCGGCTTGTCTAGAAAATTGTCTGGAAAAATATTTCATAGTCAGATAATAGAACATGTAGGACTGATGTTCTAGTCCTGCAAGGTATCTGTGTGTTACCAGGCGATAATATTTTGTATTTCAGCCATTGAGTCAACCACCGCATCCGGATTGTAATCACGGATGTCTTCGCCGTGATTATAACCATACGACATGCAGACAATTGAGAATCCAGCTGCACGCGCTGCTTTTACATCACTCATCGAATCGCCAAGCATCATAGATGCCTCTGGTGATACCCCTAACTTTTCAGCCGACATAAGCAATGGCAGCGGATCAGGTTTCTTACGTTCGACCATATCGCCGCACAGGACCGTTTCAAAGTAATCACTGATACCCAGATCTTTTAAAATAGGCAGGGTGAACTCGCTGGCTTTATTGGTCACACAGCCAATTTTTACGCCTGTGGTTTTCAAAAATTCCAGCGCTTCGGTGACACCGTCATACAGACAACTGCGAACCGAGGTATTTTCGGCATATAACTCACGAAATATAGGCAATGCTTTATTGTATAAAGCTTCATCCGGCTCGCCGTTTAACTCGTTAATAAGACCCCGTTTTACCAGACGCTCTACCCCATTACCGACCCAGTGGCGCACGCTGGCTTCACCGCGAACGGGCATATCCAGCTGTTTTAACATTTCATCAACACAGAATGCCAGATCAGGAACGCTGTCTACCAGCGTGCCATCGACATCAATTAATACCATCTCGGGGCGTTTTAACATAAATCAAACCAAAAAATACTTAGAGAAAAAATACTTCAACGCAGAGAACTCTATGTCCTCTGCGTCTCTGCGGTTAAAAGCTTTACTACGCTTTTGCCAGCTCTGCACGCATAGCGGCTACTACAGTGTCGTAGTCGTTAGCGTCATTCGCGCCTTTAGCGCCAAAGATGGCTGAACCTGCAACAAAAGTATCCGCACCCGCTTGCGCAATTTCGCAGATATTGTCTACTTTAACGCCGCCATCAACTTCAAGGCGGATATCAAGGCCAGAATCATCGATCATCTTGCGCGCTTCACGTAGTTTACCCAGCGTTGACGGGATAAAAGACTGGCCACCAAAACCCGGGTTGACCGACATCAATAAGATCATGTCCACTTTATCCATCACATAATCCAGGTAACTAAGTGGTGTTGCCGGATTAAATACCAGGCCTGATTTACAGCCTGATTCACGGATCAACTGTAAGCTGCGGTCGACGTGCTCACTGGCTTCAGGGTGAAAAGTTATATAGGTCGCGCCCGCTTTAGCGAAATCAGGAATGATGCGATCTACTGGTTTCACCATCAGGTGCACATCGATATCTGCCGTTACACCGTGGTTACGTAGTGCTTCACATACCAGAGGCCCAATGGTCAGGTTAGGTACGTAATGGTTATCCATGACATCGAAATGCACGATATCGGCGCCTGATGCAAGTACGTTGTCCACCTCAGGTCCTAACATCGCAAAATCAGCGGAAAGTATAGATGGTGCTATTTTAAAATCTGACATGGCCAATCCTCTTGGGTTATCTTGTGGTTACTGTCTAAAAAGGTCGCGCATTTTACCCCATTGAGGCAGACGACTCCACAAGTGTTTATCCACTGCCACTTTACATACCCTGCACATCACGTTTATGATTCGCGCTATTCACTACATCAGGTAAAAATTATGTCTTATAGTATTGCTCTACACCTACTGTCTGCCGTTATCTGGGTCGGCGGTATGATTTTTGCCCATTCTTCGCTGCGTCCATCGGCGGTGCAGGTACTTGAACCGCCACTGAGGCTTGAACTCTGGGTACAGGTGTTTCGTCGTTTTTTTGTACTGGTGTGGATTAGCATAAGCTTGATACTTATCACCGGGTACTGGATGTTATTTAACTACTTTGGCGGTTTCGCGGGTGCCAGAGCATACATTCACATCATGCATGGCGGCGGCATTGTGATGGTCATGATTTACCTGCATGTATTTTTTTCGCCGTATCGCCGCTTGAAACAGGCGGTTATTATTCAGGACTATCCACTGGCGGGTGCCCAGCTTAACCAGATTCGAAAACTGATTGGCATCAATATACTGATCGGTCTGCTGGTCATCACCGTCGCCAGTGCCGGTCGTTACTGGTAAGCCCTTCCACAAGTGATATAGAACATTCACTATATTTAAGGTAATATCCTTCGAAAATGAACTTAATGATTCGAATTTTGTCTTTAAGTAACTGAATTTAAATAAGATTTAAATAAAACCGGTGTCAGTCAAAATTATTTAATGGCACCCATAGTCAAAACAACTTAGGAGTAACCTATGAAACATAAAATTTTAGCTGTTGTAACGGCTCTAACACTTGCCGCTAGTGCAAACATTGCATTTGCTGCAGGTGATGCAGCTGCCGGAAAAAGAAAAGCGGCAACTTGTGCTGGTTGTCACGGTGCTAAAGGTATCAGTGCGATACCAATGTACCCAAATCTTGCCGGTCAAAAAGGCGCTTACATTGCTAAACAATTAAAAGCATTTAAAGATGGTACTCGTTCAGAGCCAACAATGAAAGCTATGTCAGCCGCTTTAAGCGATGCAGACATGGCTAATTTAGGCGCATACTACGAAGGCCTGAAATAAGATTCTGATTCAGCTTTTTAGAATCCTGAAAAGCGTCAATGGCTGCAAAGCCATTGGCGTTTTTTTATGCCCATGGATGGGCGGTATTTCGCAAAGAGCCAGGAAGGCGGTGCGATTATGCCCATGGACGGGCGGGCAGATATTTTGCTCCTCGGCAATTGCTCCTGCATTGCTCTACTACCTGCCATCCATGACAGTATGCAATATCTGCACTTCCACCATCCGTGGTGGTCGTATTTCGCAAAGAGCCAGGAAGGCGATGCGTCGATGCCAAAGATTGGTGTTATGAAGCAAGGAATCAGAAAAGCGGTGTGGTTGTGCCTGTTCAGCCTAATTTTTCCTGGTCAGATTCAGGCATCACCTGACACTACTGATTTCCATCCATTTGA
>CAJXZZ010000003.1 GCA_913065105.1 uncultured Gammaproteobacteria bacterium
TCGAGTTTGATCGCTCGCCGTTTTGCGCCAGTTAAAACTGTTATGTGTGCTAGTCCAGATTATCTCGAACACAGGGGTATACCCCAGTCACCGGATGAATTGATAGAACATCAATGTATTGTTTACAGCCTGTTACGTGACTACGAATACTGGCATTTAACTGATGCCAAGGGTAACGAGATCAAGACAAAAGTACACCCTTACCTAAAAGCCAGCACGGGTGAATTTATTAGAGACGCCGCTGTAGAAGGCCGGGGTATCATTCTCGTGCCAACATTTATCGTATATAAAGAAATTGAACGTGGCGCACTGGTGCCAGTGCTCAACGATTACACATTCCCACAGATTAATGCCTATGCGATCTATCCGCAGACACGCCATCTTTCGCAACGCGTCAGAACTTTTGTTGATTATCTTGTAAATCGATTTGAGGGGACACCCTATTGGGATCTATGCCTGCAGAAATCAACATAAGGATCATCATCACCCAGTGCCTGCGTGAATAAAAACTAATTAAGACATAAGCGGTACAAAAAACCGTGCGCTAAACTCAACCGCTTCTTGCAAGTTAAATATTTCTCTATTTTCTGAATCGTCCATAAGCCACTGCTGTGCAGTGTCTTCATCGCGTAAGAAAATCATTTCCATACATAAGTTATTCGCGCAACTGCCAGCTTCGCTTGCTGCTGCCCAGATGATGCCGAAAAAAATTGCGCCTGCTTCATCAACATTCAAAATCGTTTTATTCGATTGTTTTATTTTGATCAGATCATGTGTGACACGACATCGAGAAGTAATTTCTGTTTCTAGTTCAAACATTGGACTTACTGCCAACGCATCCAGAGCACACATGGCATACACTGTATGATTATTAACTTGTACAGTATGTTCACGCTTTTCCATCGTTAGCGGGTAAGCGCCAATAGCTTCGTTTGTTGCAGAAAAAACGACCATGTCATAGTTCTTTAGAACATTAACGGCATTATCTATATCGTCAGTAAACTGCATCATTTCTTCACGCGAAAGAATACGACCTTTCGTGACAAAGGAACGGAGGATCTCCTGATGCAGTTTTTTTATCTCTGCGCTGCACTTATCCTGATTGTCTTTTAGCGGCAAGATGCTAATCAATCGATCTAAAGCCTTATCAAGCTTCATTGTTTATGCCCCACGACTTGAGTTTCATTCTTTATTATTATTTAATTTGCCGTAATGACTCTAATGAAATTTTATTAGTATTATTCATCTCACAAACGGTTATATCTCTGAGCCACATCAATTGGTCTGTGCACAAGTGCATAGTTAGCATTAACTATTTTTAGCAAAAATTAAGCACCATTAATTATTCATCAAATGTGAATAGCGCTTGTAAAACCACTTTATAGTAAATGGAGGGATGATTGTTGTAAGCACTATAACAATGACCATTCCAGCATGAATCTCGTTATTAAAAATCCCGCTGAAACGGCCAAGCTCTGCAAAAATCAGCCCGACTTCACCACGAGGGACCATCGACATCCCTATCATGAGTCTTGACGCCAGGTTTTCTCGAATGAGAAATGAACCCATCATCTTGCCAACGATTGCAACCGCGAGTAGTACTAAAGAAAAGCCCCAGATATGGGATGAGGTCCAGTCAATTTCTCTAAGATTAATAGACAGTCCGACAACAACAAAAAAGATAGGTGTGAACAGGCTGATGATAGGTTGCATCTGTTCTTCAATGATTTTGGCAAAGTTCTCATCTCTGCGCAATGTGACACCCAGCGGCAGAAAAAAGCGCCGTGACAGGGCGAGTCCAGCAGCAAAACCACCCAGCAATTCTGGTGCCCCAACTGCATGTGCCAACCATGCAAAAAACAACACCAGGGAGACGATAGTAGTTGGAATCAGGCCTGGTATTTCACTGCTGGCATGGAAGCGTTTGATAACTATCGACATGAGTTTTGCCAGCATCGGGGCCAGTACAAAAAATGCACTGACAAATATCAGTACCTTGGTTGCATTGACCCAGTTAACACCGCCACCAAATGAAAACTCATACAACAGCGCCAGTAATATAACACCGAGTATGTCATCGAGCACCGCAGCACCCAGTACAATTTGGCCTTCATGAGAATTATTGAACTTTAGATCGGTAAGCACGCGCACGGTTATACCGATACTGGTGGCCGTAAGTGTACCGCCAATAAATAATGATATAAGCAATGATAGCTCGAACAGCCAGTAAGCGATTGAGAAGCCGAAGACCAAAGGCGCGATAAAACCAATAATGGCGACGATAGTGGATTTCGTTCCAGATTGAATCAGGCGTTTGATATCCGTGTTCAAACCGACTTCAAACAACAACAGGATAATGCCTATCTCAGCCATTAGCTTGAGTGCTTCTACCGGTTCGATCCAGCCGAATAAACTGGGCCGATAACAATACCAGCAAACAGTTCACCGATAACAGAAGGTGATTTAAGACGAACAGCGAGTTCAGCAAACAGACGCGCTGAGAGTAAAATAACCAGCAGATACAGAAAAAAAGTATGTGCTTCCATTTTAAAAATGTTCCGCCACGGAGGTCACTCTTGAGTATCGATACACCTGCGACATTAGTGAAATAATGCACGTCGTCCTTAAATACAGAGAAAAAATTTTATTCATTGCTGTCTTCATTCAGCCGTTTCTCGATCCGCTGCAGCGTTTTCTCCATAGTTGCTATTCGAATTTCGATGTCCTTCAGCTGATTAATTTCCTCTTCCTCTTCCTCTTCGATCTCTACTTCACCGCGTGAAACAAAATAGGCTGAAAAACTGGCTGTCAGTAGCGAAAAGAAACCGACACCGAATAAGATCACCACTGCGCCAAACACCTTGCCGGCAACACTCACTGGCACAGTATCGCCGTATCCCACCGTTGCTACTGTCACCCAGGCCCACCAGATACCCTGCCATGCATTATCGATAGCCGGATCGATACCAGCCATGAGCAGACCAGACATCAGGGTAAATATCAGCGCTACCAGTAAAACCGTACCGAGATAATTACGTTCCAGAACTTTACGCGCAGCGACTGAAGCATTCAACATGATCGGAAAAAACAGCAGCAATCTAAATGTCCGCAAAATAGCGGCATAATTACTGCCGACCCACAGCAGCGGTACACCAATGCTGATAATAACCAGGTTCATCCAGTTGCCGCGCAGATAGCGGGACTTGTCATCGACCAGACTGGTAAGCACCACGGTTTCCAGTACAAACACCAGCCAGATGAGCCAGTCGGTGAACAGATCAAAATTCACTGAATAAATATTTTTTCCTCTTAGATACCACTCGATCAGTATCCAGAGAGCCAGCAGGATCATCGGCCATTCGAATCGGTGAGCCCAGCGCTGAGCGACAGGATTTTCATCCTTTGCCACACCAGACAGGCCGGTCAGTAAAATGAGTATTCGGTTGGACATAGTCGCACTATTTAGTTTCTGTTTATCCTATACATCTGATAGTCGGGTACTATTATTTACCCCACGGACCGTCGTTCAACAGATACGCGGAAGCGGATCATCTTCAAGTTCTTCGAGTATACGTTCACCACCGATATCGGTCTGCATTAGAACATAGTTTAAACTCGAATCTATACTTCCTATGATGGCAGCACCTTTGCCTTCTTCAATATTTTCCCAGGTTTCTAATAACGCTCGTGCCTCAGCAGGATCGACCACAGCAACGACACGGCCTTCACAGGCAAGGTACATGGGGTCATAACCCAGCATGTCACAGACTGACTGTACGGGATCACGCACCGGAAGATTTTTCTCTGACAGGCGAACACCAAAACCGGTTGCACGCAATAATTCTGAGCAGACGGTAGCAATGCCACCTCGTGTTGGATCACGCATGAAACGCAGGCCTTTATGATTCATCGCGGCGGTAGTCAGATTTAATACGCTGGCAGCATCAGACTGAATATCACCGCGCAAGCCAAATGCTTCGCGCGCAAGCATCACAGCAATACCGTGATCACCTACCGGACCACTGACAATAATTACATCACCATGTTTAATATTTTTCATCGACATCACATGCCCCTGACGGATGCCGACACCCGTGGTGGCAAGATACAGACCGCCACCCTCACCGCGAGGTAAAACTTTTGTATCACCGCAGACCACTTTGACTCCGATCGCGGCGGCAGTTTCTGCCAGTGTTTTTATTATGCGCTCCAGAGTAGCTATCTCCAGACCTTCTTCGATGAACGCATTCAGGCTTAAGTATTTTGGAATAGCACCGGCAACAGCAAGATCATTGGTGGTGCCGTGGACGGCTAGCGAACCGATATTGCCACCAGGAAATTCTAATGGCTGCACGGTGAAACCATCAGTAGTAAACAGCACATCACCATCAAGCTCTATCGGAACGGCATCAGCCTGGACATCAAGTTCCGGGTTGGCAAGGTGACGCGCAAAAATCTCTTCGATGAGCTCTCGCATGTAGCGGCCGCCATTGCCATGCGCTAGAGAGATGTGTGTATCCTGCATAAATTTTTATCTTCTCAGTTTTATTTATTATAACCATATTCCATAACTTGCCCGAAACTGATACCCGCATCATTGACCGGTATCAACTCAGGCAAACAAACTTCAAAACCATCAGCAGACAACAATGTTATCGCGCGTTCAGTTAAAACTCGGTTTTGAAATACTCCGCCGGAGAAACTGACGGTATTCACATCATGTTTTTCACGCAGCTGTTTTGCCTGCTGCAAGATAGAGTGCGCTAACGAATTATGAAACAGAGTAGCACGTGTTTTAACACTTAAAGTAGAATCTAACATAGCCTGTATCAATGACTTCCAATTTATTATCAGAAAGTTACCGTCATCTTCCAATTCAAGTTCCAGGTAATTATCAGCGTTTTGTTCAGCATCGTCACACAATGCCTCGAACTCCATAGGCCCCTGCCCTTCAAAACTTGCGACTGTACGCACGCCGGTAAGCGCTGCGGCAGCATCAAATAACCGCCCCACTGATGTTGATTGCGGGGCATTGATTTTTTTCTGCCAGGCCTGTTTAATCATTGGATGTAACAACGGATCCTTTTCTGGAATTGCGTCATAAGCCAGACCGACTTCCCAGCATAATGCTGCGGCGCTTCGCCAGGGTTGCCTGCCGGCTTTGTCACCGCCGGGCAGGTTGAATGCTCGCATACTGGCAACACGTTGCCAGACACCCGGTTTACCCAAAAAAGTTTCACCGCCCCAGAGAGTGGCGTCTTCACCATAACCAACACCGTCCCAGGCAAACACGATGACGGGGATATCATTCGACACGGCGGTTTTACATTCGTAATACGCAGCCGAGGCATGTGCGTGGTGGTGGTAGACACTGTGCAGCGGAAGATCCTGTTTGTTTGCCCAGCGTGTTGTCGTGTAACCCGGGTGTGCATCACAGATTATTTTTTCAGCCTTAACGCCATAGAGTTTCTGTAAGTCACTAACTGTATTTTCGAACACTTGCAGACTGCGAACGGAATCCATCTCTCCGATATGCGGAGAAATAATGACGCGGTTTCCCCATGCCAGGGTGATGACATTTTTCATCTGCGCGCCCACCGCGAGTATCGGCTGTTCGAGTTCAAACGGCAGTGTCAGCTCTATCGGTGCAGAACCTCGACCGGTGCGTATCGGTCGGCTTTTGCCAGCGATGGTTCGGTATACTGGATCATCCGCCGGCCGTTCGATCGGTCGATTATGATGCAGACAGGCATCAGCCACATGCCCCAGACGTTTTTCAACTTGCTGATTATCGATCAATACCGGTTCACCACTGATATTTGCTGACGTGGCAACTAGTGGGCCAGCAAAATCATTCAGCAATAAATGATGCAGCGGACTGTACGGCAACATCATGCCGACCTCGTTTAATCCCGGCGCAAGCTGATCAGATAATTTTGTCTCTGTGTTTTTTTTCACCAGCAGAATCGGCCTTGCTGGCTGCAGCAAAAACGCTTTATCTTTTTCGCTCAATGTTACCGAGAGCTCTGCAAATTTAAACGGATTTTCTAGCGGCGCTGGGAACATGACTGCCAGTGGTTTATCTGGTCTGGGTTTGTTTTTTCGTAGGCGGCCAACCGCTTCGTTGTTAGCAGCATCACACATCAGATGATAACCACCAATACCTTTTACCGCGACTACCTTGCCCTGTTTTAATGCCTCTACAGTTTTTGTGAGAGCTTCATTATTATCATTAACTTTTGTCTTTCCATCATGAAACGTCAATGAAGGTCCACACTCTGCACAGGCGACTGGCTCAGCGTGAAAACGACGATTCGATGGATCTTCATATTCGGCAAGACATAGCGGACATAACTCAAAATCGGCCATCGTTGTATTAGGCCGGTCATAGGGCAACCGTCGAATCAAGGTATAACGCGGCCCGCACTGCGTGCAGTTAATAAACGGATAATGGTAACGGCGATCTAAGGGATCGTTTAATTCGGACAGGCAATCATCACACAGGAAAAGATCAGCCGGTACACTGGCATGCGCCCCACCGATGTCCTGACTTTCTAAAATACTAAAATTATCATATTCAGCAACATCGATTCGTATATCAGACTCGAGTTGAGGATTTGCTAACGGCGGTTTTTTAGTAAATAGTTCGCTTAAGAAATTCTCCAGGTTGTGAGACTGACCCTGAACCTGTATCTCGACAACACCGACACAGTTTCTTACCCAGCCATTTAACTTATGCTCGATAGCAAGACGATAAATAAAAGGCCGAAAACCGACACCCTGAACCTGCCCGGATAAAGTTATCTGTCTAGCAGATACTTCGGGTCTTACTTTGATTTTACTGTTTAAGTATATAGCCATGATCTATAAATCAGATGATGTTTTTCCGAAACAAAATATTTCTATTCGCGTTTATTCGCGCTCATTTGCGGAAAAATAATTCATCATGCCGATTCACGCATGCCACCGGCCCACCAAATTCTGCAGGCACCTTCATCTGAGACCATGCATGGGCCAATAGGATTTCTTGGCACACAGGCTTTGCCGAACAGCCTGCATTGATTAGGATAAATTTTACCGAGTACCACCTGCGCGCAATCACAACCTGGCGGCATCTGCCCTGCGCGTTTACGGGCATCATCGGCATAAGATGGAAATAATTTTCTGGCATCATGTTTGCTATAAACTTTATCCAGCATGTAACCGGACTGAGGAATAATACCAACACCCCGCCAGTTAGCATCGTACACTTTCATCGCCGTATTGAGATGTGCCTGGGCAGATTTATTACCTCCAGGTTTTACCAGCTGCGGATAACAGTTATCCAGAAAATAACGTCCATCATTAAGCTGACGCAATGTTGAATACATCGCCGCTAGCAAACTTTCTGGCTGAAAGCCGGCAACTGCTGCAGGGATGTTGTGTTTATCCACAACAAACTCCCACTCTTCCGGCCCCATGATGGTAGATACGTGGCCCGGTGCAATCAGCGCATCGAATCCAGGAGTGCCCGAATCGAGCAACATCGCTACTGCTGGCCAGGTCAGTCGACCAGACAATAAAACAGAAAGATTGTCCGGCACACCTTCTACCAGCATCGCCGCTACGGGCGCAGTGGTGGTTTCAAAACCAGCGGCAAAAAATACTACTGATCTATCAGGATTCGCTTTGGCGATGTTTACCGCTTCGGTCGGAGAGGCTATAGGCCGGATGTCTGCGCCCTGAGCTTTTGCCTGCTCCATGGTTCGTGCCCGCGCTTTTGGAACATTGACTGGAACGCGTAACATGTCGCCAAAAGCAACCATGATAATGTCTTCATGAAGTGCCAGCTGTATCGCTTCAAACACATCTTCTTCCGGACAGATACAGACCGGGCAACCTGGGCCGGGCACCAGTTCGATATAATCAGGCAAGGCTTTACGCAGACCCGCCATGGTTATCGAACGCTCATGACCGCCACAGACATTCATTATCTTCACCTTGTCCTTTTGGTGCGGTAACGCATGAATGCGTTCAAGCCATTGTTTTGCGCCGGCTGCCATTATCTAATTACCAATATTAAGTTCTTGCTTCTTCATGGTCATGGTGGTGATGACTATGGTCAGCGACAACGGGATGTTGTTCGAGGTAGGTTTTACGACTTTCTATCTGCTGGTTGATCCAGTTTATCCACTGCGACATACCCGATTTATCTTTCGAAGAAATTTCCATTACTGGTGCCGTACTGGCGATATCACGCAAGTAGCGTTTTGCATTTTCAGGTTTGAAGTCATCGAGTATCGGCAACAGGTCACTCTTACTGATCATGACCAGATCAGCCACACGGAACATGACCGGATATTTTGCCGGTTTATCATCCCCTTCCGGGACAGAGAGCAAGACAACATTCTGATGTTGCCCCAGATCAAAACTTGCAGGACAGACCAGATTGCCGACGTTTTCGATAAACACGATATCAAATTCAGCAAGGTCTAGATTGTGCAATGCTTGATGGATCATGTGCGCGTCTAAGTGACAGGCACTGCCAGTGGCGATCTGTATCGCTTTAACACCGTGTTTACGAATTCGCTCGGCATCGTTCTCGGTTTCAAGATCACCCTCGATCACCGCTATTTTTATCTTGCTATTTGAATTCAAGCCGAGTTGCTGGATAGTCGCTTCGAGCAATGCCGTTTTACCGGCACCGGGTGATGACATTAAGTTAACCGCGAGTACATTGTGCTGATCAAAATGCTCGCGGTTATGTTGCGCGGTGTGATCGTTTTCATGCAACAGACTGTGAAGAACGCTAACGGCTTCTTTGCCGCTTTCTGTCTTATGAAGTTTACCGCCAGGCCGGATTAAATTTTCGTTGCCATGGGTTACGTTGCATCCGCATGTATCACACATAATTTTGTCTCCAAATATTCACGTCATTGCGAGCGAAACGTGGCAATCTCTTTTTGTAATACAGTAACTGACTAGAGATTGCTTCGTGCCTCGGTAACTGCTCCTGCGTTACCCTAATAACCTACATCCATGTAGGGATCGCAATGAAGGCACTGTTTTTTATCTTTTATAACTATTCACTATTAACTATTCGTTATTCACTGCTCATTCAGTGTACCGCCTCTGATGTTACATCCTTCTGCTTCTCAAGCTCAACACTCATCAGCATCATCTCATCACCACTGATCAATGTCGTTCGCCAGTCACCACATTGTTTACAGATTAATTTATTCGGTAAAGCATCCGATTCACTATCACACTGTGTACATTTTACGCGGATCGGTAGATATTCAATAACAAGTTCAGCATGTTCTGCGATCGTGCCAGCACTGGCAAGAGGGTAAGCATTTTTTAGTAACTGCGCTTCTACGCCAGACAGTGGCCCTATACCGATAACGATAGACGTTACTGAGAGTGCATTACGTTCCAGGGCAATATTTTCGACCTGGTCCATTAACGACTGACAGATAGCAAGTTCATGCATGCATCTATTTCCCTTCCTAAGGCTCCGCCGCCAGCATCTCATCATACAATTCCCACGCGGTCTGTGCTTCCTGCGGAGAAATTTTCTGAATGGCATATCCCACATGCACAACGATAAAATCATCCACTTCCAGCTTGTCTTCCTGCATCATGAACAAACTGACATCACGCGTTACCCCTTTAGCCTCGCAATTTGCTGTAAAGCCATCGATGGATTTGATCTGCATGGGTATACCAAGACACATAATACAATCCTGAAAAAAATCGTTAAACGTAATCACTCACCAGATTACTTATACACATTTAACTTTATAAAATACGCCAGCCATTTGACATATGTCAATAAGAGTAGCACGATACACTGATAAAAAGTTACATACAATCTATCCAGGAAACTCGATGAGCGTTAGTGAAACTTTAATCCTTGGCATTGGCAACACCTTACTCACAGATGAAGGTGCTGGCATTCATGCACTCAACCACCTTCAATCACTATACCCTGATAGCCCAAATTTAAACTTCATCGATGGCGGCACGCTTAGCTTCACCCTCGCCGTGTGGATCGAAGACTGCACTAATCT
Source organism: uncultured Gammaproteobacteria bacterium (assembly GCA_913065105.1). Classification (GTDB taxonomy): domain Bacteria; phylum Pseudomonadota; class Gammaproteobacteria; order SZUA-229; family SZUA-229. The sequence continues at coordinate 10,053 of CAJXZZ010000003.1, forward strand.
TATTGTTTTTGATGCCGCCGAATTAAATAAACCAGTCGGTACAGTTAAGGCCTTTATCGGCACAGAATTTGATGATTTCCTGGGTGCCGCTAAACGCAGTGCACATGAAGTAGGACTGCTGGATCTTATGGATATTGCCCGTCTTACCGGCCACTTCCCTGAAAACCGTGCTTTGATCGGCATTCAACCGGATGTAATGACCTGGGGCATGAAACCAACAGCAGCCGTTCAAAACGCATTAGATGAAGCAATCAATGAAGCCGTGAAATTAATCAATCAATGGCAGAAAGTTAGTACAGATCAAAAATTGACTGCATCAAAAAATTATTCTAATAGCAATAGCGAAGTGTTGAGGTAATCATGTCCAGTTCTACGGTGGTGCCGTTTAATATTCAAAACGGTGATGAGATGACACAGAATGTTAAACCTCTGCTGCATGAAATTAAACATGCGTTAGACAGCCTCATCGAAACCGGCAAAAGCACAATTATCGATCTACGTAGCATTCCACTTGCGCCTGGCGAAGAAGACAAGATTTTAAACACGCTCGGCCAGGGTGAAGTTAAGGCTCAACTCAATGCACTGGGATTAAGCGAAGTTAACGAAACACAGTATGCAGGTGTGTGGACAGTTACCCACTACAACGATGAGGATCAGATCATCAGTCGTTTTATTGAAGTTACAACCATGCCAGAAATTCTTTGTTCACAGACAGAGGACATCATGGCCGCTTATAGCCGTCTTGCCATAACGCTGGATGATATCGTGGAAGACAATCTGGAAACCAATTAGTCCTCGGTGGAGAAATCAGAATGACCATTAACAAAGATAAGTCCCGATTTGATATGACACTAGGCGAAACCTTACGTAGCCAGGGGATCTCACGTCGAAGTTTTCTAAAGTTCTGTGCTGCCACAGCTTCGATGATGGCAATGTCACCTGCGATGATTCCTAAGATTGCTCACGCATTGGAAAGTGCCCGAAGACCTTCTGTTATATGGCTGTCTTTTCAGGAATGTACCGGCTGTACTGAATCACTCACCCGAGCGCATACAGCAACTATCGAGAGTCTGATTTTTGATTATATTTCACTGGATTATCACCATACACTGATGGCTGCATCTGGCCATGGTGCCGAAGATGCACGCAAGGCTGCCATGGAAGAAAATTTTGGGAAATATTTACTGGTGGTTGACGGCTCTATACCCATGGGCAATCCTGGCTACTCCACCATTGCCGGCATCAGTAATTACGATATGTTGATGGAAACCGCCAAAGGAGCCGCAGCGATTATTGCCGTCGGCACCTGCGCCACATATGGTGGCATTCCACATGCGAACCCAAATCCGACCGGTGCAGTGTCAGTCGGTGAACTCATTAAGGACAAACCGATTATAAATGTTCCCGGCTGTCCACCAATACCAGTGGTTATCACCGGTGTACTTACCCACTTTCTTACCTTTGGCACAATCCCGGAACTTGATCACATCGGTCGTCCTAAAGTGTTTTACGGTCAAAGTATTCATGACCGCTGTTACCGTCGACCTTTTTATGACAAAGGTCTGTTCGCAGAAACATTTGATGATGAAGGCGCAAGAAAAGGCTGGTGTTTGTACAAACTTGGCTGCAAGGGACCGACGACTTACAACGCCTGCGCAACCACTAAGTGGAATAATGGTACCAGCTTCCCGATCGAATCAGGACACCCCTGCCTGGGTTGCTCTGAACCTGATTTCTGGGATGGCGGCGGTTTCTACAAGGCGCTTTCAATGCCAACTGAAAACATTACTAAAACTGCCATCTATACCGCTGCGGGTGCAGTAGCTGCGGGGGTTGCCTTAGGGGCAATGAACAAGAGCAAAAAGAACAGCGCCACAAAAGCGCACAACAAAACAACAATAGATGACCTGGAAAAGTAATTCAGTGGATCGATTATTGAATGTAGATACAATATGAGGACTAAACGATGAGTGAGATAGAATTCCTGAGCTGGGTGCGTGGCCCTGGTTTTCAGATCGCGGTAATAATCTTTATTGCTGGTGTGTTGATACGTTTCGGTGAAATATTATTGTTGGGTCGTAAAAAGAATTTAGCGGAAGCTAAGGGTTCTGAGATGAGCAGCGGACTTCGCACTATTATTACAAGATCAATCCCTGATAAGACTACGTTTCAACGTTCAACGTTTACCCTTGTCGCAGGTTACATCTTTCATATCGGTATTTTTGTAACCCTGTTTTTATTTGCACCGCACATATTGATGTTTAAAGAGGTGATCGGTTTCGGCTGGCCCTCTATACCCACACCCATTATTGATGCCACTGCTGTAGTCACTATCATCGCTTTGCTCGCAGTGCTTGCTCATCGCATGAGTAATACCGTACTTAAATTTCTATCTACCAAAGAAGATTATCTTGTCTGGCTGGTTACCATACTGCCATTAATTACCGGCTATATTGCCTTCCACCGAATTGGCACAACCGCACCAACGCTACTCGCCATTCACATACTTAGTGTTGAGTTATTACTTGTTATTTTCCCGTTTACCAAATTGATGCACAGCTTCACTGTTGCTTTATCACGCTGGTATAACGGTGCCATTTCAGGATATAGAGGAGTTGAGTCATGAGTGCATCGTTAGATAAAGGCATTAATGCATTAAAGGAACAGGTCGACTCAACGGTTGCCGCATTTTTCAGCAGCTGCGTGCATTGCGGCATGTGTGCCGATGCCTGCTTGTTCTATACCGAGATAGGTGACCCAACGGCAACGCCCATTAATAAAACTGAACCATTACGCCGTATCTGGAAATCAGAATACACCCTACTGGGTCGCGTCGGAAAAATGTTCGGCCTGACTGCTAAGGTTGATGATGCGTTACTGACCGAATGGGAAACGCTGGTTTATGACAACTGCACATTATGCGGACGCTGCTCGATGGTCTGCCCAATGGGCATCGATATCGCATTGCTGATCCGAAAAACACGTGAAGGTATGGCCGCGGCAGGTCACGCGCCAGAAGGATTAATTGGCGCTACTAAACGCGCAGTCACCATCGGTAGTCCTATGGGCGTAAAACTTCCGGCATTGATGGCGCAGATCAACCATGTCGAAAAAGATACGGGTATGAAGATACCTCTCGATGTCGAAGGCGCAGAGTACATGCTGCTGCTATCGTCGATGGAGATCATGAACTTCCCTGAATTTATCGAAGCCACTGCAAAGATATTTAATAAAGCCGGTGTTAGCTGGACAATTTCAACAGAAGCATTCGAAGCAACCAACAGCGGCATACAGATCGGTGTTGCTGATATTGCGGCTGAGCTGGTACAACGCATCGTTGATGCTGCCGAGAAACTAAAAGTTAAAACCGTCATCAGCCCTGAATGCGGACACGCTTACATGGCTATCCGCTGGGAAGGGCCTAACCTGGTCGGCAAACCATTCAGTTTTAAGGTACGTCATATTCTCGAAGTGCTCGATGAGTTCCGCAAAGATGGTCGTTTAAAAATCACCGGTAAAGAAACGCAGCGTCTTACTTATCACGACCCCTGCCAGATCTCACGCCGCGGCGGTGTGATCGAACAACCGCGTAACCTGATCGATATGTTCGCTGACAACTTTGTTGAGATGCCCGATGCCGGCAAGATGAACTGGTGCTGTGGTGCTGGAGGGGGTGTCAGCTCTAATGAACGCGCCGATGAAGTTCGTCTCAAGGTATTTCAGCGTAAAAAAGATCAGCTCGACGAGATAAAACCCGATGCCATTATCAGCGCCTGTTCAAACTGTCGCATTCATCTTGAAGATGGACTTGAGGAATACAACATGGATATTCCGTTGATGAGTCTGACTGAAACCCTTGCCGAACATCTGGCAGATTGACCATCAATAATCAAAGATGGGGAGCGCGTGATATGAGCCAAATAAGTAATGACACAGAATTCAGACAGGCATTGCATGATCTGGATGCAGCGCAGCAAAGGATGGTTGCGGCTATGTTTGTCGAACACGTTCTTTCATTGAGTGATGATGAGCGGATAAAGCGTGCGGTTAAAGTCGCAACTGACAACAACGCATCAGAAAGTGAAATAGCGGATGCATTGAAATCAGCGAAAGCTGCCATCATGGACAGTTCCACACGTTGTGGTGCTGAAGGTAACTGGACTGATCAGGCGGGTTATTTTGTTGCCAGGGCAGCAATTGCTGCAATAACACCATCGGCGCAATCAAAATCAGGTGGTCCAGCGTGGCAGGCAGCTATGAGCAGCAGAATGGCACAGACCAGCATTGAAATAGACAATGACTCTAATGAAGTACCAACACACTCAGAAAGCGAATGGCAGTACGGTATGTTGTCAAACTATCTAAAGTCATAACTTTTATTGAAAAGCGAAATTCTTAAAAAGAGAGAATGAACATGAGCGAATCCGGTGGAAACGAAAGAATTGTAGTTGACCCGATTACCCGAATCGAAGGCCACCTGCGAATTGAAGCACAGATGGATGGCAACAAGATTGAGAAAGCCTATTCATCCGGTACCATGGTGCGTGGTATTGAAACTATTCTTAAAGGTCGCGACCCTAGGGATGCGTGGGCATTTGCACAACGTATCTGCGGTGTATGCACATTGGTGCATGGTCTTGCCTCCATCCGCTCAGTAGAAAATGCACTGGACTATAAAATCCCTAAAAATGCGGATCTGATTCGCAACCTGATGAGCGGTGCGCAATATATCCATGACCATGTAATGCACTTTTATCATCTGCATGCACTCGACTGGGTCGATGTTGTATCTGCGTTAAGCGCCGACCCGAAAGCCACATCAGAACTTGCGCAATCATTGAGCAATTATCCAAAATCTTCACCCGGTTATTTCGCCGACCAGCAGAAGAAACTGAAAGGTTTTGTCGAAGCCGGTCAGCTGGGTATTTTTGCCAAAGCTTACTGGGGACACCCTGCTTACAAACTACCGCCAGAAGCAAACCTGATGGCCGTTTCGCATTACCTCGAAGCACTCTCATGGCAACGTGATGTCGCACGTTTACAGACCATCTTCGGTGGTAAGAATCCACACCCAAATTTTGTTGTCGGTGGCGTACCCTGCGCTATTGATCTAAATTCTGATTCAGCGCTCAATATGAAAAAACTGTCCCAGGTACAGGACATCATCAACCAGATGAAAACCTTCGTCGATCAGGTTTATGTGCCAGATACACTGGCTATTGCCAGTTACTATAAAGACTGGGGCAGCCGCGGCGAAGGCCTCGGCAACTTCCTGACCTATGGTGATTTCCCATCTAACGGTATGAGCGACCCATCAGGTTTTATGATTCCTGCAGGTGCTATCCTCAATCGTGACCTGAGCACTATCCACGAGGTTGATATGAATGCCCCGGAAGAGATTCAGGAATTTGTTTCACACTCATGGTATGACTACGAAGACGGTAAAGATGCTGGCCTGCATCCATATGATGGTGAAACCACCTTAAATTACACCGGTCCTAAACCGCCCTATGATCATCTTGATGTAGACCAGTCGTATTCCTGGTTGAAATCACCACGCTGGAAAGGTCATTCGATGGAAGTGGGCCCACTGGCGCGCGTATTAATGTTATATGCCACCGGACACGAACAAACCAAAGAACTGGTCGGTATGACACTGAATAAATTGGATGTGCCAGTAGAAGCATTGTTCTCCACACTGGGAAGGACTGCGGCAAGAACACTTGAAACAAAGATTTTTGCAGACGCCATGCAGGGCTGGTTTGACGATTTAATTATTAATATCAAAGCCGGTGAAACAAGAACTTTCAACGAAATTTTATGGGAACCTTCGTCCTGGCCAAAAAGTGCTCGAGGCGTTGGTTATATGGAGGCACCTCGTGGTGGGCTTGCACACTGGATCGTTATCGAAGATGAGATGATCAAAAACTATCAGTGTGTCGTGCCCAGTACCTGGAATGCCGGCCCGCGTGATGCCAACGGTGTGCCCGGTGCGTATGAAGCGGCACTTGAAGACAACCATACCTTGCACGATGTAAAACAGCCTGTGGAAATACTGCGTACTATTCACAGTTTTGATCCCTGTCTCGCCTGCGCGGTACATTTAACCGATCCAGACGGAGAAGAAATTATTAAGGTAAAGGTGAAATGATGAAAAAATTACTCGCTGCTAAATTGTATCTGGCTAAATTATCACTGACGGGTTTGTCACTGGCTTCAATGGCTGCACTGCTTCCTGAAACAGCGTTAGCACATACCGGTCACTTACCGAATGATACGGTTCACGGTTTTCTTCATGTCGAACATATCATCGCGATTATAGCCATTGGCTTCATTGCATACTCTGTAAATGTATTACGCAAAAAATAAGTTTTTCTAAACTTGTTTCAGGTATTAAATATACCTACTACGTCCGGTGCCAGCCGGACGGTTTTTATTGGGTCTATTTATAACGTTGTCTAAATCTTTTTTTATTTCATACATACTTTCACTATCAACTAAACCGTGTACAAAATAGAGCATCCTATGGTGACATCCTCACTACTTTCTCGTCGTATAATCTGATAATGAAATTCGATATATTAAATATGTTAAAACCGCAGGTTTATAATCATCCTGTAAAACAGATAGAACTCATCGAAACACATATTTCCTGGGTAATATTAACCGGTGCCTTCGCTTACAAGATAAAAAAACCGGTCAACTTTGGTTTTCTTGATTTTTCTACACTTGAGAAAAGACACCACTGCTGCGAACAGGAGTTATACTTGAACAGCAGATTGGCGCCCGCCATTTATCTTGAGGTTGTTGCCATCAGCGGGACACAGATGAAACCACAAATATCTGGTGACGGCGATGTATTTGAATACGCGGTAAAAATGACGCAGTTTCCACAGTCTGCGCAGTTAGATAATATGTTGGCTGCTGGTAAACTCGGTGTTGAGCACATGGACGCGATTGCTCAAATGGTCGCTGATTTTCATCAAACCATAGCGTCCACTGATGATGTTATGGATTATGGTAATAAAGAGGCCGTATATCAGCCAGTTGATGAGAACTTTAAACAGATATACCAGCATCTAAACACCGAACCATACGCACTTACTCTGGCCGCACTTTCACAATGGAGCCAGGTTGAGTTTGAGAAATTAGCGTCTGTATTTACCCAACGCAAAGCGGATGGTTTTATCCGTGAATGCCATGGTGACATGCATCTGCGTAATCTGGTATGGCTAGGTGACAAGCCGATGGCATTCGACTGTATCGAATTTAATCCACAGTTAAGGTGGATCGATGTTATCAGTGAAGTAGCATTTTTAGTGATGGACTTGCAGGATAGAAAACAGCATCAATCAGCAAATCGATTTTTGAACACCTATCTTGAGTTCACTGGTGACTATCAGGGACTGTCTGTATTACCCTTCTATCTTTGTTATCGCGCACTGGTACGTGCCAAGGTGAATGCCTTACGTCTCGAACAGAAAAACATCACTAAAGTGGCAAGACAATCATTACTTACTGAATTCGAATCATACCTTGCACTAGCAACAACTTATACGCAGCAACCCGCACCGAAGTTAATTATCATGCGTGGTTTATCTGCCTCAGGAAAAAGCACCGTCTCTCAACAGTTACTGGAAAAGTTGCCAGCGATACGTATCAGATCAGATGTGGAACGTAAGCGATTATTCGATGCTTTATCAATAGATCCTTCTTTAGATAACAAAGAATCAAATAAAATTGATAGTGGCATCTATACGGCACAGGCATCACAGCAGACTTATGCGAAACTGGCGATGCTTACATCACAGGTAATTAGTGCTGGTTACAGTGTCATCGTCGATGCCGCATTTCTACAGCATGGACAACGTGAATCTTTTCAAACACTCGCACAGCGTTTATCTGTGCCATATATTATTGTCGAGTTAACTGCATCTACTGAAACGTTACGACAACGTATTGCAGCTAGAGAAAATGATGTTTCCGATGCGGATCTTGTAGTACTCGAACATCAGCTTAACAACTGGCAACCTCTGCATGAAGATGAGATTAATCATGCAATTTCTGTGGATACTGAAGCAGCGCTGGAGATTAATACGTTGATAGATGCAATCGATGTAATCTGATCGAAACAAGTATCGCCTCTGTCCTCCCGTCCATTCTTCTGTTGCTATCACTGTGCACGGCGTACTTTTCAGCCCTTGCGCAGTGATGGATCATCTCCACATGAAAGCGTTAAAGACTGGGCAAACGTTCCGGTAAATGGTTTCTGATTTCTTCGGCTTCAAGATGAGACAGGTTTTTTGCCAGTTCAAAACATGCCAGCTTCTGTGTTTGTGCATTCATCTGATTGCGAAGATTGCCTAAAAATCCAGGCCCGGCGACCAGTACGAACTGTTTGAATTTGTTTTCTTTACGTGCGACATCCAGCTCATGGGCAATTTCTTTGGCAAAGTTTATATTTTCCTGCTCTTTAGGACTCGTCTCATCCTGATAGGCATGTCCGGCACCACCACTATTACTGCTGGCACGTCCAGGCAGATCACTGGTCATATCCCGCTCACGTAATCGAGCCTCCGTGTGGACAATACTTTTGACTTCAGTTATTGGTCCAGTACGAGTTTCCATTGTGAAAAAACGGGCTCTACCATTATCAGCAACAACTAACCATGTTGAATTCATCACCGTACCTCGCTATTTGTGTATTTATATCACATTAGACATCAGACAAGAAGCCTGTTTATTGATTCTAGTCAAGTAACAGACATGCCACATAACCTGAGATAACCCAGGGTTCTTTTTCTATGTGTTTATTTCAATAGTAATAGTTATATTTGATAGAATATGAAACCATTTATATATAGAGATCTGTTGTTGAAATCGCCCGGTAAATTAAATAATTATAACTGTCATGGCGAAGAACATTTTACAGTAAGGTATGTCATACAGCTTTGCCTGACCGTACTGGTAAAATGGCGACAGGCTCCATTTTTAACTAACGGTTACTTCAAATAACAATGCTAGCGAACTTATCACAATATTTTAGGTTATTTTGGCAACAAAATCGCCACAATCCTAAGATGCTACCGTTAGTGATCATTCTACTAACTCTAGTACTACTGGTCATTTTTAAATCAATTCAGCCAGAGCCTCCGATCAAAGCGCAGGCTGAGAAAATCTGGGTGGTGCAGACACATCAACTAGTTGCCGGTCAAAAATCACCTCAACTGGAATTATATGGTCAGGTCGAGTCCCCCTATACAGCAGCGATCACATCCATCATCAACGCCGATGTTAAATCACTTGATGTTAAAGAAGGCCAGCAAGTCATCGATGGTCAGCTACTCATTACACTGGATGAGAGCGATGTAAAACTGACCTTTGATGATAGAGCTTCATACGTGGCTGAACTTGAAGCATTGATTGATTCAGAAAAAAATCGCTATAAGAATGATCTTGCCGCATTAAAGCTGGAAAAATCGCTGGTGGCATTGGCAGAAAAGAAACTAGAACGTGAAGCGAAAACCAGTAAGACTAACTTAACCAGTCAGAGTAGTTTTGATACACAGAAACAGGCATTACATAATCAGAAGCTGGCATTAAATGCAAGACAGTTAAGCGTTACCGATCACCCTGCGCGTCTGGCGCAGCTTGAAGCAAGACTTAGTCGTAATCGCGCACTCGCGCAACAGGCGCAAAACGATTTATCACGCGCAACCGTGGTTGCACCGTTTGACGGTATTGTACTCAAAACCATGGTATCTCCGGGCGAACGTGTGCGTCCGGGTGAGCTGTTACTTGAGATCTACGCTACTGATCAGGTGGAACTGCGTGCACAGTTGCCACAAAAATTTATTACCATTGTTAAACAGTCGTTAGCACGTCAGCTACCGTTAACAGCGTCAATACTGACTGATACTGGCAAACACGTTGTTTCGATGAGCCGGATTTCAGGTTCGATTGCCAGTGGTGGTCACGGTGTCGATGCATTATTTGTGATCAACAGTGAAGAGGTGACTAACCTAACTATCGGCGATACTCTGGAAATGACTTTAGACTTACCGGCTATCGATAATGTTTTCAGCGTACCGGTTTCGTCTATCTATGGTACCGATCGAATCTACCGTGTTGAGGATGAAAGGCTGGTGGCATTGACGGCAGAAAAAATGGGAAGACAGTACAGGGAGGGTAAACAGTTCATCCTTGTCCGCAGTGAAAGCCTCAAGGCCGGCGATGAGATCATTACAACGCAGCTGCCGCATGCCGTCAATGGTCTTAAAGTTAAAATCCATAATGCGACGATAGCTGACACTGCATTATCTCAGCAGATAACAAGTGATCATCCATGAGTTCTGAGAAAGTGACGTCCTCGCCGTCGTCTGACGATCCTCCAGGCAATAATTTAACCATAGGCTCCGGTGGTTTTATTCACCTGTTTGCCCAGCACCGTGTCGCCGCAAATTTATTGATGGCGATGATGATCATCTTTGGCGCCTACAGTTTGACCAAGCTGAATAAGCAGTTTTTTCCAAACTTTGCACTCGATTACATAAGCGTCCGTGTTATCTGGCCAGGGGCAAGCGCGGAAGATGTTGAGCGTTCTATTACCGTACCGCTGGAGCAGGCACTGCGTACACTCGACGGTGCCAAGGAGATGACCTCGACCTCCGCCCGTAGCGCCAGCCTCATCGTCATCGAGTACAAAGAAAACAGTGACATGGGCGTAGCACTGGATGAGGTAAAACAGTTTGTTTCTAATATCCGTCATCTGCCTACCGATGCCGAAGATCCGGTAGTAACAAAAATTGCACGTTATGAGGCGGTCGCCACCATCATCTTAACCGCTGATGGCGAACTGGAAGAACTGCGGCCGCTTGCATATACCTTCGAACGCGAACTGCTGGACAGGGGGATCGCCAGGGTAGACTTTAGCGGTTTGCCTGAACAGGAAATTGCTATCGAGGTCAGTGCAAAACAGGTTCAGCAGCTGGGGCTGTCCTTGAATCAGATCGGCAATCACATAGTCAATCAGAGCCAGGATATACCTGCCGGCACGGTCGCTGAAAGTGAAGCTGCCAGGGAGGTACGAGGTTTACAGCGGAAACGTGACGTGCAGGCATTTGCCTCTCTCGATCTGTTAACGACCGCATCCGGGCAAAAACTGACACTGGATGATATTGCCGATATACAGCGCCGCCCTAAAGAAAACCAGGTAGAAATTTTTCACCAGGGAAAACCTGCAATCCTGATGAACCTGCAGCGTACCGAGAGTACCGATGCCCTGCGATCAGCTGAGATCATGCAGCAGTGGCTGACAGAGACCGCGACGACATTACCCCCATCAGTAAAATTACTGGTGTTCGATGAGAAGTATTCGCTGATCCAGCAACGGATCGATCTGTTACTTAAAAACGGTGCCACCGGTCTGATACTGGTTCTCGCCATCCTGTATATCTTTCTCAACGGCCGCGTCGCATTCTGGGTAGCCGTTGGCATTCCAACATCATTTTTAGGCGCGCTTGCTGTTCTGTATTTTTTCGGTGGCAGCATCAATATGATCAGCCTGTTTGGCCTGATAATGACACTCGGCATCATCGTCGATGACGCGATAGTGGTTGGTGAAGATGCACTCACCCATTATCAATCTGGCGAAAATTCGTTAATGGCCGCCGAAGGCGGTGCTCTGCGCATGCTCGCGCCGGTAATGTCATCATCATTAACCACCGTTGCAGCGTTTCTACCATTGATGATGGTCACCGGTATTATCGGCCATATCTTATTTGATATACCCTTCGTCGTTATCTGCGTGATCATCGCTTCACTGATAGAAAGTTTTCTTATCTTACCCGGCCATCTGCGTAATAGTTTTCACAAGAACCACCATAGAAAAAACAGTCCTTTACGCAATAAGCTTGAAAATGGTTTCATCAAGTTTCGCGATCAAACTTTCCGGCCGGCGATTACGCATGCTCTCAATCATCGCAGCACGACGCTTACCGTCGCTGCCTGTTCACTCGTACTTGCCATCTCAATGGTTATTTTTGGCCAGGTTAAGTTTCAGTTTTTTCCGCAGCCGGAAAGCACCGTTGTTATCGCCAGCGTAAAATTCGCTGCCGGCACGCCACCTGAACAGGTACTTGCATTCGCCAGACAGATGGAACAGAAACTTACTGAAACTGACAAAGCTCTAAGCGAAGATCATTCATTAATAACTGCCGCGCTATTACGTCTCAATACCGCATCGTTTGATGGCGGACGCAACTATCAGAGCGGCAGTCAATATGCCATGTTACAGGTTGAGCTGCTGCAGCCGGATGAACGCGATGTAAGAAATAGCACGATCATCGATAAGTGGGATTCGATGCTCGACAAACCAGCCGGTGTCGAACAATTATCCATCAGCAGTCCTCGAGGCGGACCTCCGGGTCTCGACCTGGATATCTTTTTATCAGGCGCAGATGCTATCACGCTGAAACACGCTGCTGAAGATCTCGCTCAGGAGATGAGAAGTTTTGACGGTCTGAGCAATATCCTTGATGACTTACCTTACGGCAGGCAGCAGTATATTTTTGAACTCACACCGCTGGCACAGTCTGCAGGACTAACCATTGCCGAAGTTGGTCGTCAGCTACGTACTGCCTTAGACGGGCAGCTGCTGCAGATATTTTATGATTCTCACGAAGAGATAGAAGTACGAATAATGCTGCCATCGAACGAGCGTAAGTTTCAGAGCATACTGGAAACTCTTCCTATTATTACTGCTACGGGAAAAGCGCTGTCATTAAACAACGTAGTCGATCTAAGCTCTCAACAGGGCCTCGAACTGCTGCGCCACACTAACGCTAAACTCGGCGTACATGTGACAGCAGAAGTAAACGCCAAAGTAACCAACGCCAATGAAGTGTTGAAGAAACTGCAGCAATCAACGATACCTGACATATTACAAAAATACGGCTTACAGGTTAACTACAAGGGCCGGGCTGAAGAAGAGCGCGAGACCAGCAGCGACATGAAACAGGGCGGCCTGCTGGCGCTGGTGATGATCTACATCATCCTTGCCTGGGTCTTTGCTTCATACAGCTGGCCATTTGCTGTCATGATCATCATCCCATTCGGTATATGCGGTGCAATATTCGGCCACTGGTTATTGGGTATCGATCTGACCATACTGTCTCAGTTCGGCATGTTTGGCCTGTCGGGAATCGTGATCAACGACTCGATTATCCTGGTCACTTTCTACAAACAGCTCAAAGCAAAAGGTCTGGCCATTCGTGAGGCACTCATCGAATCGGCCTGTCTGCGTTTAAGAGCCGTAATGCTAACCTCGCTAACAACTATTGCAGGTTTGACCCCCCTGCTCTTTGAGACTTCACTGCAAGCACAGTTCCTTATTCCGATGGCTGTCAGCATCTCCTTTGGACTTGGTTTTGCGACTTTACTGGTATTGTTCGTGGTCCCGGTTTTACTTTCATATATTGAGCAGTTTTCTGAGCGCATCGGACAGATACATAATAACGAAACCTTAATAGACAATGTTAAAACAAATTAAGCTTGTCATCTGCAACCTGCGCATACAAAATAACCGTCTCGTAATACTGCCTTATCTTTTTTGTTTAAGTTCTTTCAGCTACACTATCAGCTATGAATAAAGAAAATGAAGGGTCCTTCTGTACGAATGTAGAATGGGTTGGTCGTGCGCATTGTGAAAAATGCCACATCCGTTACCTGATGTTATTTTCCGAACTTCCCAATACGGCGTTTGAAAAAACACTATACCCTATAGACCATTTACTATACCCTGCCGGATCAACAATTTACGACATCGATTCACAGAAACAGTATACCTATTCGATAAGACGGGGCATGGTTAAGCTCATACATACAGGACTCGATGGTGAATACAGAATCGTACGCCTGCTGGGTCCTGGGTCAGTCATTGGTCTTGAGTTACTCGAAGGTGCCAGAAGTTATCATCATACTGCCATAGCCATTACAGATATCGACCTGTGCAGGATTCCTGTAACGACGATCGAACAGCTTGAGGATAAGCACCCTGTTCTCTGTACACGGGTAGGTAAGCAGTTACAGGCGCAACTCGACCTCGCCGACCAGTGGATCATCGCCCTGAGTGCAGGCTCGGCAAAACAACGTGTAGCCCAGTTAGTACTTATGCTGAATGAATTCTATGCCGATAAGACTGGTTCTTTCGTATTACTCAGCCGTGAAGATATGGCTGCAATGATAGGCATCGCAACCGAAACCGTCAGCCGCATGATCGCTGAGTTCAAACGTCAAAACCTCTTACAAAAAACAAATGAAAAGAATTACAGATGTGATATTGCAGCACTGCAGCAGATCACCAGGAATGATTAGATCACATTTGAGTAACTGATCATAAAATAATCCAATAAAAAAGCCCGAACAAGTCGGGCTTTTTTATTGGATTATTTTGCAGCTTATTTACAGGCTGCTTCACAGACCTTTATTACAAACCTTTATTACCAACCATTATTTACTGGCAATAGCTTCCAGTTGTTTAGCTCTGATAATCTGTCCGTCAAGACCAGATTCTTTACCCGTTTTACCATAAGCAACAGACATCAATGTGCTGTAGTAAGTTACAGGAATGTTAAATTTAGTGCCATGTTTGGCATTAATTTTATCCTGATACACCTCTACATTCATCTGACATACTGGACATGGTGTAACGATCATGTCTGCACCACCATCATAAGCCGCTTCGATGATGTCTTTTATCAGTAATTGTGACTTATCTGGCTCAGAGAACGCTAACGCACCACCGCAACAAGATACTTTCTTGTCGTAGTTTTCAACAGGCTCAGCGCCCATCGTTTCGATGAACTTATCCAGATATTTTGGATTTTCGAAAGACTCGCCTTCGATACCGAATGGACGGTTAGTCTGACAACCAACATAACCAGCAATCTTGATGCCGTCTAGTGGTTTCTTCACATGTTTGGCCATCTCTTCATAGCCAACATCTTCGATCAGAACTTCTACCATGTGACGAATTTTTGATTTGTTTTCCAGTTTAAGACCTGCTTCAGCCAATGCTTCATTGGTCTCAGACATCAGGCCTGCATCACTATCAAGACGTTCCTGGGTTTCTTTTGTCGATAACCAGCAAGCGGCGCAGGTGGCAACGATGTCCTGACCAGCATTATGTTGCTCTGACAACGCGATGTTACGTGCAGACAGGGCTAGACGTGGCAGCTCACCACCGCCACAGTAACCGATAGACGCTGAACAACAGTTCCAGTCGGGAATGATGTTAAGTTTAATATCGAGTACATCGCACATTGCGTTTACTGACTTCAGGTAGTTAGAAGATGAAGCGCCTTCCTGTGAAGAACAGCCTGGATAAAATGAATATTCTTTTGACATTACTCTATACCTACCTTAATTATCAATACGAGCTGCTTCAAGCTCTTGTGCTTTTTTGATCATCGCCTGGAAGCCTTTTTTGTCTTTCACGGTATGGCCGCCAACAAGTTCTTTAAGACTCAAACGACCGGTCTTAAGCATGCCTAAACCAATACCTGCCATGCCCAGGGCAACCTTGATACCATTAACAAAACCGTTCATGAAATAAAGATTAACGCCTAACCATAACTCATTCACACGACCGTTTTTAGCCAGATTATCCCAGAACAATTGTGCGAACTGGCGAGTAGGCTGATTTTTAGGCTCGATGCCCAGACGCGTCGCATAATGCGCAAGACCGTGCATGATGTGTGTGATAGGTAATTCACGTGGACAACGTACGATACAGTTGTAACAGGAAGTACACATCCACATAGAAGTCGATTGCAATACTTCATCACGTTTACCTGCACGAATCATCATAAATAATTCTTGAGGCGGATGATCCCAATCGCTACCTAATGGACATGAGCCGGAGCACACGCCACATTGCATACACATCTTCACCCAATCGCCTTCTTCGACATTGGCTTCAACTTCTTTAAGGAAGTCATTGCGGTATTTTTCAACCATGCCTGTATTTATATCAGTCATTACTAACTCCTATTAGAACTTGAATGGGCTCATGCCGATCTGCTCGATCGTATCAGCCATATCGTTAATTATCTTCACTACTTTGTCAGATTCAGTGATCGAAATTTCATAAGTCTGAACACGTTCTGGCTCAAGACTTAGTGTCTCAAGTGTATCTGCTACTTTCGACATACGCTCTTGTGCAGTACCTGAACCTTTCACGAAGTGACACTGGTAATCATCACCTGAAGGACAACCCATCAGGATGATACCGTCGTAACCACTGTTCATCGAGTCTGTGATCCAGCTCAAACTGACAGAACCCAAACAACGTACTGGAATAACACGTGTGAACGCACTGTAATCCATCTTGTTTTGAGCAGCCATGTCTAATGCAGGGTATGCATCGTTCTCACAAGCCAATACAAGGATACGTGGTTTTTCGTCAAATTCTTCTGGAATATCAACCGCTTTAAGCTGTTGACCAACGGTGTCGATCGAGTAGTTATCGAATGAGATAACACGAACCGGACAAGCACCCATACAGGTACCACAACGGCGACAACGTGATTCGTTAAACTGCGGGAAGCCTTTTTCGTCTTCATCAATCGCACCGAACGGACACTCAACTGTACAACGTTTACACTGTGTACAACCTTCCAGACGAGCCGTTGGGAAACTCAAATCTGCAACACGAGGATGCGCCGCTTTACCTAAACCTGCGTTTTCAGCAGCAGCAATCGCTTTCATCGCTGCGCCCATCGCATCATCCATCGACTGACCGATATCCATCGGACGGCGTGTAGGACCGGCAGCATACATACCCGTACGCTGTGTCTCATATGGGAAACAGATAAAGTGTGAATCAGCAAAACCGTTATCCATGTGAGGCATGTCTTTACCTTGACGGTAGTCAAGATTCAGAATTGACTCAACAGAAACGGTGTATTCATTACCTGCTTCTTTCGCTTCGTTTTCTGCGATAGTAATCTGTTCACGAGTCGGTTCACCTGCATTAGCAACCATACCTGTTGCCAGTACAACCAGGTCAACCTCATCTTCAACTTCTTCATCCAGAATAAGGTCTTTAAATTTAACGATTGGGTTCTTGCTATGAACAACTTCAGATGCGATACCTTTAGTAAAGATAATGCCTTTCTTCTGACCTGAGCGGTAGAAGTTCTCGCCACCCGCACCTGGAGTACGCAAATCTGAATACAGTACCGTAGTATCTATATCAGGGTTCTGATCTTTAAAGTACATCGCCTGTTTGATAGAAGCAGAACAACAGTAACCAGAACAATGTTCCAGATGACCTTCTTTCTTGCTGCGCTGACCAGCACACTGAATAAACATCACGTTAGTCACTTCTTTACCGTCTGATGGGCGTTTGATTGCACCACCGTCAGCTGCGATAGCTAATGCTTCAAGTTCTGCCTGAGTGATAACATCCTGACTCTTGCTGTAAGAAAACTCAGTAAGATTGTTAGCATCATAAGGGGTGAAACCAGATGCCTGAACAATCGCACCAAAACTTTTAGTCTCAGTGCTGCCGCTTTCTGTGCTGATGTCCGCTTCGAAACGACCCGGTGCACCCGCAGTTTTAGTCAATGTAGAATTCAGACAAACCGTAATATTACTGTCCGCTTCGATTGTCGCAACCATTTCAGCGATGCCGTTATCCTGTGGATCAGCATAAGGTGCTTTTGTTGGAATCTTTTTATACAGCTGCGCAGTCGCGCCACCTAATGCAGCCGTTTTCTCAACGATAGTACAAGGATAACCGGCTTTTGATGCTTCGATTGCAGCCGTCATACCAGAAACACCACCACCGGCAATCAGGATGTTCTTATTGACTTCCTGCTGACCACTAGCTGCTGGAACTTTCATGTATTTAGATTCTGCACAGGCCATACGGATGTAATCGTCTGCCATTTCCTGTGTGGTTTCGCGCTGGTCATCCTCATCAGGACGAACCCAGATAACACCTTCACGAAGGTTTGCACGAGACAGAGTCACATTTTCAAAAGAAAAAGCTTCTATCTTAGCGCGACGAGAACATGCAGCGATAACAACGTGGTTAACACCTTCGTTATCGATGTCGTCCTGAATCATTTTTACGCCAGCTTCTGAACATAAGAAATCAGATTGCTGACAGACCGCTGCTTTACCGTCACGGGTAGCCGTCATTTCTAATTGACCAGAATCTAGACGGTCACCGATGCCACAACCATTACAGATGTAAGCGCCAATTTTCATTTCATCAGCCATTTCTTAGCCCTCCGCCTGTGCTACTTTATTAATAACCTGAATGGCTCTTAATGCAGATGCTGTTGCACTTTGTACTGCACGGTTAACGTCCAATGCATCAGATGAACAACCCGCAGCAAATACGCCACCGTTAGCTTCGTCCTGTTCGATGAAGCCTTCGTCGTTCACCTTAATCTCGATCGGGAATGTGTTTTTATCGACACTAGGTTCCATACCGATAGCAAGCACGACCAGATCATGCTCAGTTTCGTAGCGGTGGTAGCCTTCAGTGTCCACACCCTTCAGTGTTGGATTACCATTTTCTTTATTTTCAACGATGTTGGCAACTTTCGATTTTATGAAAGTCACGTTTTTGTCGTCCTGTACTTTCTGATAGAAATTATCAAAGCGATCAATGGCACGGATGTCGATGTAGTAGATAGACACGTTTGCATCATCACCAAATTTCTCAGAAACATAAGTAGATTGTTTCAGTGATGCCATGCAACAGATGCGTGAACAATGCTTCAGGTAGTTACGATCACGTGAACCGGCACATTGAATGAAAGCAACGTTTTTAGCTTCTTTACCGTCAGAAGGACGTACCAGTTTACCGCCAGTAGGACCTTTAGGGTCCATCAGACGTTCGAACTCAACGCTAGTGATAACGTTGTCGATACGATCGTAACCATATGGCTGAATTTTTGCTGCATCGAAAGGACGCCAGCCTGTTGCCCAGATAACGGCACCTGCTTTAAGTTCTAATGTCTCTTCCTGCATATCCAGATCGATAGCATCAAACTTACATGCATCTTTAGCTTTCTGCGCATCATCAGTACCGATCATGCCTGGCTCTAATACATAACGTTTTGGCATTGCCATGTCATGTGCCAGATAAGCACCTTTGTGCTTATCCATGTTGTAGTTGTGCTCGTTATCAAATTCAGCTTCTACTGCGTCACCACAAGCGCCACAAGCAGTACAATTTGAATTTACATAACGCGGGCTTATTTTCACAGTTGCTGTGTAATTGCCAGCTTCACCTTGAAGATCAGTCACTTCTGCCATGGTAAGAACCGTGATGTTCTTATTCGCAGCCATACGACGTTGATTGATTTCCAGGCCACAGGTCGGGAAACACAATTTAGGGAAGTATTTATAAAGTTTGGTAACACGACCACCAACAGAAGGTGTCTTTTCGATAACAATAACCTGTTTGCCGACTTCGGCAGCTTCTAACGCAGCAGTCATGCCGCTGATGCCACCGCCAACAACCAGAATTGTCTGATTAGTTGCAACTATATCCGACATCTTATTCCTCCAAAGGATTTGTGTCAGTTTGAAAAATCCAGAAAAATTAATTATTAAATCAATAACTTAGCCTGGATAAGTATTTTTTATCATCGCGCGCTAAATGTAGCCCAAACGCTTGGAGTGCGTATAATACATGGTTCATGTAAATTTCTCCATAAAATGAGTAAAAATCAGGCCTTGTTTGTTGTATGTTCAGATAAGTTTTATTTATGACTAAAACCTAATTGATACCATGAATTGCATGGCTCAGAGTTGCAATGAAAAATGACAAAGATAACAACGCGCCGACCTGCCCTTGCGGTAGTGGCCATGCCTACAAACATTGCTGCCAACCTTATGTTGAACAGATTAGTAATGCACCCACTGCCGAAGCACTGATGCGTTCACGTTACTGCGCTTTTGTCTTACTCGATGAAGATTATTTACGTTATAGCTGGCATCCAGACACCTGCCCGAAGATTATCCATCTGCACAAAGAGACAAACTGGCTGGGATTAAACATTAAAAATACTGAAGACGGTTTATCCGATGATGACAACGGCTGCGTTGAATTTATTGCCCGCTACAAAACCAACGGTAAAGCCACACGGTTACATGAGAACAGTCGTTTCACTCGATATAAAAATCGCTGGGTTTACCTTGATGCAAATTAAAGACAGCCATGAAAACGCATAGACGTTAAATCAGGGCCATCCTGTTTGGCTTATTTAGAAGCTATCGCCCCAGCTATCTTTTTTACGGCGCCAGTTGATACGGGTGAGAATAAGACCAAGTACCAAACTACCGATCGATACCGCACCGCCGATCATAAACCATTCCTGTGCGACATTACTGCGAAGTTGCTGGTTATCCTTGTCCAGCATAGCCGCATTGGCTTCTGCTTTTTGCAGATCTTTCTTCAGCTGCTTGTTCTTTTTAGATAGCGACAACGGGTTAGCGGCGGTAATTTTTAGATCATCCAGTGAATTACTTAAGTTGGTTCGCTCATTCTGTAACGCCCCTTTCTCATTTTTTAACTGTTTGATTTCTGATTTTAATTCTGTAAACGATTTTTTTAAATTTTTATTTTCTTGCCTGACAGTTGCCAGCTTCTTATTCACAGAGACTAAGCGATCTCGACCACTGGGAATATCCATTATATTTTTAGTTTCAACCCAGCCAGTCTTGCCGTCAGAAAGCTCAATCTCAGTAAATTTATCATCGTTTTCAGTGTCCAGCACCGTAAACGCCTTGCCACTATTAAGAAATTTAATAATACGGTGCCCGTTAGTAGCGCCTGAGCGTAATGGTATCTGCAGCTGATCACTGACATAGCCTGTTTTTGCATGCGCTGGCATACTTATCATTGCAACTAACACGACCATTGCCGAGAAGATAAAAGTACGAATAGACTGAATTTTTTTATTAAACATTTTATTTTTGACCACTTTCAATTCCTAAAAACAATAAATCAGCCTCGCTTTCCAGCAAAGCATTATAAAAGATGCCTATTATGACGAAGTTGGCGACTTTCGTCACTTCCAGTTAAAAAATATAAAACCGCGAGAAGCTATCGGTCCTTGTAGGCGAACACGCTGTCTTCATTTTCAACATGATTTTCTCCCATCCAGGAAAGCTTTTCATGCAATGTAACAACTTCACCAACGATAATTAATGTCGGTGGTTTTATGTCTTTACTGGCAATCACATCAAGCAAGGTATCCAGTGTTGCTATATATACACGTTGCTGGGGTGTCGTGCCCTGCTCTACCAAGGCAACCGGCGTACTTGCGGGCAAGCCATGAGCAACCATTTCTTTACACAGTGTGGGTGCGCCATGTAAGCCCATGTAAAAAACGACGGTTTGATTCGGGTGCGCCAGGGCTTTCCAGTTAAGATCCACCGAGCCATCTTTTAAATGACCGGTCACAAAGACACAGGACTGCGCGTAATCACGATGTGTTAAAGGAATACCTGCGTAAGCCGAGCAACCATTGGCGGCTGTGATTCCCGGTACCACCTGAAACGCTACACCTTCCTGTGCGAGCAGTTCGATCTCTTCGCCACCGCGTCCAAAAATGAAAGGATCACCACCTTTTAATCGTAAAACGCGTTTACCTTCTTTCGCCAGGCGAACCAGCAACTGGTTTATATTTTCCTGTTGCATGGTGTGTTTGTCACGCTCCTTACCTACATAAACAATTTCTGCATCACGCCTCACCATTTCCATAATAGCGGGTGAAACTAAACGATCATAGACCACCACATCGGCCTGCTGCATCAAACGCAATGCACGGAATGTTAGCAGGTCAGGGTCACCAGGACCGGCACCGACCAGAAACACTTCGCCTGACATCTCAGGTTTTTCTGATTGTGTTTCAATCGCTTTATCCAGTGTCTGACGCGCTTCCTCTTCATGGCCGGTGAAAACCAGTTCGGCGACTTTACCTTCAAGAATTGTTTCCCAGAAACCGCGGCGTGATTCCACATTAGGGAAAGCACTTTTTACTTTATCGCGAAAGCCCTCAACTAGCTTTGCCAATCGCCCGTAAGCCGCAGGAATGCTGCCTTCGAGTTTGGTACGGATTAATCGTGCCAGCACCGGTGATGAACCGCCCGTGGAAACAGCTATAACGACAGGTGAGCGATCAATGATCGAAGGCATGATAAAACTGCATAGATCAGGATTATCGACCACATTAACCGGCAGGCGCAGCTGCTTAGCCAGTTCAGATACTGCCTCATTCACCGGGCGCTGATCTGTCGCGGCAATAACCAGTACGCATGCTTCCAGGTCGTATTCTTCATACTCACGCGATTGATGCTGTATTAAGCCATCATCTTTTAGCTGTTGTAACTCAGTACAAAGTTCGGGAGAAACGACCGTTACATCCGCCTGCGCTTTTCGCAATAATGCCACCTTGCGCGCTGCTATAGAACCACCACCAACAACCAGACAGGGGCGATTTTTAATTTGAATAAATATCGGTAAATATTCCATAGCAGCTATATCTTGACGTTAAAAAATATAAAACGTGATGTGGTTAAAATAATGAAACGAAATTAAGCAAGCAATTCGTCGAGCTTACCACTTTGATTTAAAGCCGCCAGGTCATCAAAACCACCGACATGAAAATCATTGATAAAGATCTGTGGGATCGTGCGACGGCCGGTAATTTCCATCATGTGATCAAACATGGCCGGGTCTTCATCGACTTTTATCAACTCATACTCTGCTTTTTTACTTTGTAAGAGACGCTCAGCTGCAGTGCAATATCCACAGAAACGACCACTATAAATTACGATTTTTGCTTGTGACATATTCTTATAAACCTTCGATAACGTTCTTCAGCATGGCTTGCACTTGCGTTGCAACACTACCCAGAGTCTCGTTTTGTATTGCCATCATTGAAGCCATAGGGTCAACTGCAGCCACTTCCACTTTGCCGTCTTTGGTTTCCTGCACGATAACGTTGCAGGGCAACATGACGCCTATCTTGTCTTCAGCCTGTAAAGCTTTATAGGCAAAACCCGGATTGCAGGCACCTAAAATTGTGTAACGCTGAAAATCAACATCAAGTTTCTTTTTTAAAGTAGCGCTAACATCTATAGTGGTTAACACACCAAACCCGGCATCAGCCAGATGTTTCGTGACTCGTTCGATAGCATCATCAAAATTGTCATCGACAATCTTAGAAAAATAATAACTCATGGATAAAACCTCAGTTTCGTAAAAAGCAGAAATACTTAGCCGAATATTATAACCCGCTAATGCTTATGCACAAAATCTAACTAGTGGGGTATATTTTAAACCTATAAACCGTAGGGTTAGTTAGCTATTATACCGGCCTGCTCCCGCCACGGATCAACCGTCTAACGGTGGCGGTGCAACACGAAGTACTTCTTCGACAGTGGTTTCACCCTTGGCGACCTTATTTGCGCCGCTTAATCTTAGTGGCTGCAGACCATCTTTGATAGCAGCACGTCGCAACTCATGAATGTCGGTATCTTTATTAATCATTAAACGTGTTTCATTAGAAAACTTAAACATCTCGTAGATACCTTTACGTCCCTGATAACCGGTATCACGACATTCCAGGCAACCGACCGGTTCATAGACTGTTTCAGGTTTTTTTGCTTTCCAGGGATGTACTAATTCATGCCAGGTCTGGTCACTGATCTCTGTCGCCTGTTTACAATGCGGACATAATGTTCTCACCAGACGTTGCGCCATAATACCTAACACAGATGACTGGATTAAATACGGTGGCACACCAATATCAAGCAGTCTGGTGACCGCAGCGGGTGCATCATTAGTATGTAATGTTGAAAGCACCAGATGACCGGTCAAAGCCGCCTGAATAGCAATATCAGCGGTTTCCTTGTCACGAATCTCACCGATCATGATGATATCCGGATCCTGCCGTAATAATGTGCGCACGCCACTGGCAAAATCAAGGTCAATATTTTTCTGCACCTGCATCTGGTTAAAGGCAGGCTCGACCAGTTCGATAGGATCTTCGATACTGCAAACATTCACTTCAGGTTTCGCCAGCAGTTTCAGGGTGGAGTACAAAGTGGTGGTTTTGCCCGAACCGGTGGGGCCGGTGACCAGAATAATGCCATGTGGCTGCTCGATCATTGACTGCCAGATTTCATTATCATTCTTACTAAAGCCTAACTGCCTGAAGTTTTTTACCAGTACTTCAGGGTCAAAAATACGCATTACTAATTTTTCACCAAATGCTGTTGGCATTGTCGATAAACGCAGCTCAACTTCCTTTCCATCTTCAGTGCGTGTTTTTAAGCGGCCATCCTGCGGGCGACGTTTTTCAGCTACGTCCATACGGCCAATAATTTTTATACGGCTGGTTACCGCTTTCATTACTGCCGTAGGAATCTGATAGACCTCCTGTAGCACACCATCGATCCGAAAACGTACCGGGCACATTTCACGGCGTGGCTCGAGATGAATATCACTGGCACGTTGTTCAAACGCATACTGAAATAACCAGTCGACGATATTGACTACATGCTGATCATTGGCATCGAGTTTGCCGCTACGACCCAGCTCCATCAACTGTTCAAGGTTCTGAATATTACCGCCGCCGGTATCTGCCGAGGTTTTTGCCCCATGAACGGATTTGGCGATAGTATAAAATTCCAGCAATAAACGGCGTATATCTTCCGGGCTGGAAATAACTCGTATAAATTCTTTATTATGGATACGTGATAGTTCAGTTTCCCAGTCACGTTCAAACGGTTGCGCAGTAGCGACCGTTATCGTTGTAGCATCAACCTTAATCGGTAATACATTGTATCTGGCCGCATAGGCGTAGGACATCACCTCGGTAATTTCAGCGACTTCAATTTTTAGCGGGTCGATACGCACAAAAGGTAAGTCTACGCGTGCCGCGAACCACTGGGTGAGTGACTCAAGATTCAGTACTTTTTCAGTTTTAGCGTTAACCCAGTTTCGATCAGCGATGATTTCCAGAGGATTTTTTTTCTTGTATTCAGTGCCCACTGCCAGCATACGCAACATATGTGAATTTTCAACATCAACCATTTCATCTTCTTCAAGCCATTTTAAAATATCATGGACTTCTAGATGTTGATTTTGCTTTAGGTTGTTATCAAACACTGCGCTCATTTTTTAACTACTCATGGGTAATATTTTTATAATTATAGTGTCGGCCAGATTTCAAAATGGCCTTCTTTATGATCCAGTAGAAAATTTTCCGCTAAATCTACTACCTCAATAGTAGACACTTTTGCGAATTTCGGTCCAATTTTCAACCATTTAATTAGCTCCTGTACTGTCACTGCATCGCCTGCTACCAGTACTTCAACACGCCCATCAGCCAGGTTTCTAACACCACCTGTCAGCTTTAATTCAGTCGCGAACTGTCGGGTGCCATCTCTGAAAAACACACCCTGAACTTGCCCACTAACAAAAATTTGTTTACAGATTTCCATTCGATACGACAAAACTGTTAATTTATAAAAAATGCCACGACACGCCACACCACACCGCCATCCCTGGCTCTTTGTGGCATACCGTCCATCCCTGGACATAACCGCCATCCCTGGCTCTCTGCGGAATACGACCACCACGGATGGTGGAAGTGCAGATATTGCAGGAGCAAATATCTGTCCGCCCATCCATGGGCATAAGCGCACCGCCGTCCCTGGCTCCTTGCGCAATACCGTCCATCCATGGACATAAAAAAAGGTCCGCAAGCGGACCTTTTTTTATCTGATTTAAATATAACTGATAAAAGTTATAACAGACTTATTTTGCCAGATAATCACGATCTGACTGTTCAGTATCACCTACTGACCATGCACCACGAGTTTTTGCGTGATTAATCGCCGCATCGATTTCAGATGCTGATGCGTTTTGGTCGATATCCAGAACCTGTCCTGGGTGAATCAAATCTGCATCTTTGATTTTATTACGGTTTGTTTTGTATATCAGTGGCCATTGGTAAGGATCAGCATAGACATCATCTTTTCCAGAAATACTCCAAAGATTATCGCCACGAACAACAGAGTAACTACTTACACCGCCACCTGCGTTAGCAGATGAAGATGAAGCTGTGGTCATTGCAACAGCACCACTATTAAGGAATTTTTTGTTTTCTTCTTCAGCTTGAGCTACAGCAATCTCAGCCTGTTTTTTTGCTTTATTGGCAAGCTTGATAGCAGCCGCATCATCACCAGCTTTAAGCTTCGCTTCAGCTTTTTTAATGACTTTTCCAGTATCTCGCCACTCATAATTTACAGCTTTTGCTGCAGCATTTGCGGTTTTTGCTTCAGCAATAGCTTGTTCAGCTGATACTGATTCGGCATCACCTGTTGATGCACAACCTGTAATCAGGCCTAAACTTAAAAGGGCTACGCTAAACAGACGGGCAATTGTACGCTTGGTCATAATATCTCCAATTTGGATGGTTAATGTTATTTTAGTTATTGTCATGGATTATAGCCCTAAAAAATAACAATGTAAGCCCTTAGTGTCAAGAATGTTTTCTACCTAAACGTTTAAATTCAGATAAAATTCAACAATGGATAAAAAGAGACCAAAACACCATGAGCGATGAAGTCCGAATTTTTTATAATCCCAATTGCAGTAAATGCCGCCTAACCATGGATATTTTGAATGAAAAAGGGGCCAATACCGTTGTTGTGGAGTATCTTAATACACCACCTAGCCAAACTGAGTTAACGGATATACTTGATATCCTGGGTCTTGAACCACGAGATTTAATGCGCAAACACGAGGCTCCGTATAAAGAGAATAACCTGGATAATCCAGATCTAAACCGCGAACAGCTCATACAGGCGATGATAGACTACCCTATTTTGATCGAACGCCCCATCGTC
Organism: uncultured Gammaproteobacteria bacterium; assembly: GCA_913065105.1. Classification (GTDB taxonomy): domain Bacteria; phylum Pseudomonadota; class Gammaproteobacteria; order SZUA-229; family SZUA-229. The sequence goes on from CAJXZZ010000003.1 coordinate 37,002, forward strand.
ATTAAAGGCAATAAAGCGATCATTGGTCGTCCACCAGAAAAAATTCTGGATATTTTATAATGTCACAAACATCCAAATTACAAGAAATTTTAGTTTTGTATTACAGCCCAGGCGGCACCACGGCCGAAATGGCGAATATTATTGCGCGCGGTGTTGAAGAAATTGACGGTGTGCAGGCACGCGTACGAACTGTACCTGATGTATCCCCTACTACAGAACAATCAGCAACCAGCATCCCTGAAAATGGCCCACTTTACGCCACCAGCGACGATCTGATTGAATGCGACGGATTAATTTTGGGTTGCCCTACGCATTTTGGCAATATGCCCGCAGCAATGAAATATTTCATCGATGGCACCAGCGCCTTATGGATGGGTGGAAAACTGGCCGGTAAACCTGCGGCGGTTTTTTCTGCCAGTACCAGTATGCACGGTGGCCAGGAAAGCACATTACTCACTATGATGCTGCCACTGCTGCATCACGGCATGTTAATTGTTGGCCTTCCTTATACTGAAACCGCACTGTTTGAGACGAAAACCGGTGGCAGCCCCTACGGTGTTACCCGCTTAACAGACAACCTGGAAGATACCCCTTTAAGCGACGATGAACGCAAGCTCTGCCTGGCAATAGGCAAACGAGTCGCCTCTATAGCAAAGAAATTATCCGCATGAACCAGCAGCAATTTATAAAACTGGGCCGATGGTTAACCCTGTCCGGGTATTTTTCACTATTATTCGGTTTATTCGCCTGGCACCTGATACTGCGGCCGCCGGCTGAACATCTTATATCAGTGATTATCTTCTTCCAGCTAGGGCCATTAATGTTCCCGCTATTTGGCCTGCTCAATGGCAAGTTATACACCCACGCCTGGTCGATGTATCTCGCCATTTTCTATTTTATCGTTGGTGTCTGGTATGCCGGTAATAGTGAAGATTTAATGATTGGGCTGTATGTTATCTTTGCCAGCCTGGTGTTTTTTCTGGGTACGGTTCTTTATACACGGTTCATGGGGAAACAGATGAAGGCGCAGGAATCATCTGATTGAATTCTTATGTTTTTATTCAGCAGTATTTTAATTATTTGATATCGCGTCACTCTTAGAGGTTGCGGGTCTCGCCCCGCTGGCGAATGTATCTTTAGCTTTTACGACTTTTATGAATTTGATCCGTGTGTTTCGCCTTTTACGGGCGAGTCACTTTTCTTTCAGTAGCAAAAGAAAAGTAACCAAAAGAATGCCATCCCGCTCCGTTTGCCCCGAGAAAAGCGCTCGGGGTGCCTGACTGCCCAGGTGTTGCCTACGAGCCCGCCTTGACGCGCTGTCCGTGCGCGCAAGGCTAAATTCGCCTTCCCTGGCGAATTTACTCTACCAACACCTGAGCATTCAGCAAACGAAAGGGGAATCCAAAAACTAACAAACACAAACAAGAGTCGTCGCTGAAGTACACATTATAAATTAACGCTGTTTTATTCTTTTTCTCGTCCTTCCACTTTTAAGCAAGCCATTGAGGCGGTGCGGGTGTCATGGGTTTTCTGTGAAAACTGTCTGAGCGTCTTCTGCGAGTTTTTTCACAGCATGATAGCTGTGCTGACTCAGTGGGAACCCCTGTGTCTTTTACAGGGGCGTAGCTGTAGTGGCGGCCTTTTCTGGTTACTCTTTTGGGCTGTAGCAAAAGAGTGGCTCGCCAGCGGGGCGAGACCCGCAAACCCCAACTAAAAATAAACTGTAAATACCAAACATACAACTACAGAGACAACATCAGTCCTTCTGTAATAACGTCATCGCATTACCGCTATGTTCAACGTCGAGCTTCCCTAGAAATGTCATACCCAGTAGAATTGGCCCGGGGTGAGTCCCATCTATCACAAAAGCTTCAACGTTCTTCTGCGTGATTCCCCCTACCGAAACAGACTTCAGGCGGATACGATATGCTTTTGCAAGCCCCGAAGCAGTACTGACGCTGGCAGGCGTGCCAATTTTATCGTAGAGAATACCTAATTTTTTTGCCTGATCAACATTCATAGCGATAGCACTGGCACCTGTATCAACTAAAAAACGTACCGAACGACCGTTGATGTTGCCAAAGGTCATATACATTCCACCAGAATTTTTATAGATGGTTTCTTTTTTAGATGTACGAGCAGTAAATGAAGTACTAACAGTATTGCCAAGATTGTATTGTTTTTGCTGACCATTTACCTCTAGAATCGCACCACGACTATTAGCTGAAATCAGCTTCACACCTTCTGGGCTGGTTTTACCAACGGCCAGAATATGTCGCGTACCATCTATCAACAAAACTGCTTTATTAGAGAACAGGCCCTGCACTTCTATTTTTTCAACAGCATGCACCGCTACAGAAACACATAAAATCAGCAATGTTAAAATAAGCCGACTCATACCATCGGATACCAGTGCTGCAACAACATCAAACACGATAAACTGATGATGCCGGCTATCACGTCATCAAACATGATGCCAAAACCACCATGCACGTTTTTATCAAACCAGGAAATCGGCCATGGTTTAACTGCGTCAAAAAATCGAAACAAGGCGAAACCTATAAGCATCAAAATCCAGCTTTCAGGCACCATAAACATGGTAATCAAAAACCCGGCAACTTCATCATAAACAATTCCCGAATGATCATGTACCTGTAATTTTTTTGTGGCATAACCACAGATCCATGAACCGGTAAGCAGCACAAATAAAGTAACCAGGATATACACCAGCAATGTTTGTTGCTGCAGTAAATATACCAGCGGTACCGCCATCAACGTACCCGCAGTACCGGGTGCTTTCGGCGATAGACCACTACCAAAACCCATCGCTACAAAAACAACAGGATCCTTTAATTCCGTTAAATAAATTTTTCTGTTTTTATCAGACATTCAATATATGTAATTAAAAATGTTTAAATCCTGAATTTGTAAAAGCAAATGGTTTATTATTATCATCGATAAAAACCAGCTCATCTGAATCAGTCACTTCACCAATACAGCTGATCTGCAACTGATGCTTTTCAGCCAACGCTAAAACTGCAGATTCGTTCTCATTGCTAACGGTAAAACACAGTTCATAATCATCACCGCTTGTTAATAGCATAGACCAGTCCATTTTATTATTATGATACTGCTTAAAATAGTGTTTAGCTGAGGATGAAACTGGTATCGCAGTCAGATCAATGCAGGCACCACAGTGACTCGCACTGAGCACATGCCCAAGATCTGCGACTAAACCATCAGATATATCGATCGCACATTTTGAATATTGAGTCAGTTCTTCAGCAAACCTTACTCTGGCTTCAGGCCGGTTGAGTCTTTTGATACAAGGCTTTAGAACTTCATCATCAAGTTCATCTGAAATTGCCTGCAGGCCTATCGCTGCATCGCCCAACCAACCCGTTACAAATACCTTATCGTCAACTACAGCTGCATCACGACGTAATATTTTATCTTTATCACACAACCCCATCGCCTGAACAGTAATAGACAAAACGCCTTTTGTGGTATCACCACCGATCAAGCTAACATGCAAGCTTGATAGAACTGTAGAGAGCTGACCTGAGAACAGCTGTAACCATGTTTCATTAATATCAGGCAGTGAGATAGCCAAAGTTACCCATGCAGGTTTGGCTCCCATCGCAGCTAAATCACTTAGATTAACCATCAATGCCTTGTACGCAATATCTTCTGCAGAAGTGTTTTCTGGAAAATGGACGCCCGATATGAGTGTGTCAGTGGTGATCAATAATTGTTTATTATCAGGGACAGAAACAATTGCGCAGTCGTCGCCGCCCGCGAGGATTACATCATCACGCGAATCAGGGAAAGTGAAATATTTTTTGATGACATCAAATTCAGAGTTATTCATAAATAAAGATGTCACACAGGTTTATGTGTTAGAAAGAAAAGTTAAGACTTTACGGATTTAACTTCGATGTGTCGAACTTCTTGAGCCACTTTATCTAAAACAGCGTTGACGAACCCATGGCTATTTTCGGCACAGTATTCTTTTGCAATATTGACGGCTTCATTTAACACCACTCGATATGGCACATCAAAACGATGAATGAACTCATATGTTGCTATACGCATAATAGATCGCTCTACTGGGTCAACAGATTCAACACTGCGAGTCATGTTTTTTTCAAGGAAGGGATCAAGTTCACTGATAGATGATGCAACACCACTGACCAGTTCAGAAAAATATTCTGCATCTATCACAGAAAAATTATTGTCTTCAAAAAATTGTTGTTTGATACCAGTAATACTATCACCAGTCATCTGCCATTGATAAATAGCCTGCATAGCAAAACGTCGAGATTTACCTCTCGCTTTGGCCATACTTTTTTTTGATGTTTGTTTTTCTTCTGACATTAATAATCTACTACTGTGATCAGACAGTTTATTTAATCCAACTGTTTAAAAATATTAACCATTTCAATAGCAGCGGAAGCGGCTTCCGAACCTTTATTACCTGCTTTAGTGCCTGCGCGCTCTATCGTTTGCTCAATATTTTCTGTGGTTAAAATACCGTTGATTACCGGCAGGCCATGGTCTAATGCAATAGCAGATAAACCTTTAGCTGACTCGTTTGCAACAATATCAAAATGCGGCGTTGAACCACGAATTACAGCACCGAGCGCGATAATTGCGTTATATTTTCCCGACTGTGCCAGATTTTGTACAGTCACAGGCATTTCAAATGCACCGGGCACGCGCACAACGGTGATATCAGATGCCGCAACACCATGACGCAGTAGAGTATCCATTGCCCCAGCAAGTAAACTTTCAACGATAAAACCATTAAACCGTGCAACCACAATCGCAAACCGCCCTTCTGTATATTGCAGACTACCTTCAACTATATTACTTTCACTCATTATTTATCTCGCCATGTTCTAAAAATACTTTTACTAAAATGAAATCAATCATCACCCGATACATAATCAACAACTTCCAGGCCGAAACCAGCCAGGCCATGAATTACTTTTGGCGCTGTCATCAGGCGCATTTTTCTAACACCTAAATCCACAAGTATCTGCGCACCAACACCATCAGTTCTTATATCGGTCGGTTGTTTTGTTTTAACAGCATCAGGTGCCGTACCTGTTTGCTCAGCCATCCATTGTAATATACCAGTATTCTGATCAACCATGCTTAATACTACAACAACACCTTGTTTCGCTTCAGCCACCTGTTTTAACGCATCATCTAATGGCCATGACTTTGAGTCTAACGAACCAAAAACATCCGTTAATGCATTTTTCATATGCACACGTACCAGCACAGGTTCTGCCGAATCTATCTCACCATCTGCACTAACCAGGGCATAATGTATTAACGCATCTAAATTATTTCGATATGCAGATAATTTGAAATTACCATATGTAGACGGGAAATCACATTCGGCAATACGTTCGACCGTTTTTTCATTTTTAAGCCGATAACTGATCAGGTCTTCAATCGTACCAATCTTTAAATTATGTTCTTCAGCGAAAGTTTCAAGATCCGGACGACGTGCCATCGTGCCGTCTTCATTAAGAATCTCAACAATCATTGAACTAGGCTCTAAACCAGCAAGACTTGCCAGATCACAACCTGCTTCAGTATGCCCTGCACGTGTTAGCACGCCGCCAGGTTGCGCCATTAAAGGAAAAATATGACCCGGCTGTACAATATCTTTTGGTGAGGCATCAGCCTTCACTGCTGCCTGGATAGTCACTGCACGATCGCCTGCAGAGATACCTGTAGTTACACCTTCAGCCGCTTCTATAGACATGGTGAAATTAGTGCTTTCAATAAGATCAGTACCATGGACCATTAGCGGTAAATTCAATTGTTTACAACGCTGTTCGGTTAACGTTATACAGATCAAACCGCGACCATACCGCGCCATGAAATTTACATCATCCGCAGTCACTGCACTCGACGCCATCAAAAGGTCGCCTTCATTTTCTCGATCTTCGTCATCCATGATAACGACCATCTTGCCCTGACGGATATCTTCGATAATTTCTTCTGTTGTATTCAGCTTCATAATAATTAATTTAGTTAGTACGTGATATAAATGTTAGCCAGCAAAACCGGCTTTTGCTAAAGCTTCGAGTGTGATTCCGTTTCCTGTCCCATCATCCTTTTTGGTCAACAGTCTTTCCAGATAACGCGCGATCAAATCTACTTCGAGATTAACCTTGGTTCCCGGTTTGTAATTTTTAATAATAGTCTGCTGCTGCGTATGAGGAACAATATTTATTTCAAAATCTGTATCGGTAATTTTATTTACTGTCAGGCTGGTACCATCTATACAGATAGACCCCTTCATCGCTACGTAATGTTTAAGTTCTTCCGGCGCTTTAATAATTAACTGGACCGAGCGGGATTCTTCTTTTATTGAAAGCACCTCACCTAAACCATCAACATGACCACTCACTAGATGGCCGCCTAAACGTGTCGTTGGTAACAGCGCTTTCTCCAGGTTAACCTCACTGCCGATATCAAGATCTTTTAAACTTGTTAAGCTGATCGTTTCATTTGAAACATCTGCCGCAAAATATTTCTTATCAAATTCAATCGCAGTTAAACATACACCGTTCACCGCAATACTGTCACCAAGTTGCACATCAGTCATATCCAGAGTGCCGACTTCAACGTGCAGGCGCATGTCGCCACCAACAGGCTCAATCTTTTTAATGTGGCCAACGGCCTCAATGATTCCGGTAAACATATTAATTTGCCGGTGACTTCTGCAGATCAATCATATAACTTGATAAGGGCATTGACGATGCATTATTAAATTCAGCGCCAGCTGCAACACCCGCATGAGCAATCTCTTCTGCCGATGCCGCACTATCATAAACAGCAAACATGGCGCCTAATGCATATTCTGCACCAGAACCAATCGCCCAGAATTTTTTATATTCTGTTACTTCACGTAGCGAATGCACACCAAAGATGCCAAAGGGATTTGCAATCAACGCATCGATCTGTGTTGATTCGTAAGGATCATCATCCTCGTCTTTGGCATTTAAAAAATATTTCTCTTTCAATAGTGGATGCAAGGCAAGGAAGCTTTCGAAGATAGCCAGGCGTGATGAAAAGTCCATTTCAATTTTTTTATCAATCACCTTCTTACTGGCAAAGACACTTTCCAGCACCAGTTGATGCGCAGCACTACCGACAATACCTAGATAATTTTCATCATGGCGTAAAATTTTATCGTGCGCAGAGTCATAAACAGAACTGAGTCTCAGATCACCGAAACTGGTGAGACTATCTGCCGCGATACAAATCTTACCGTCTTTTTTAGCAACTACAACTGTAGACATTACTAACCTCGTGTTTGAACTAGTCTATAACTTTACAAGCAATTTTATTTGCAACGTTCTGGTTGCGCAGTAATCCGAATATCATTACCGATCGATCTCACATCTTTTATCTTCAATGAAACCCTGTCTTTCATCTGTTCTAATTCGGGTAGATGAAACAGCCCTTTTGCATTGTCGCCCATGATATGCGGCGCCATATAAATAATAATTTCATCCACAAGGTCATTTTTTAAAAGAGCACCGCATAGAACCGAACCGGCTTCTACGTGAAGTAGATTAATTTCTTTTTTTGCCAGATCTTTCATCAAAAACTGAAGATCTATTCTGCCATCCTGCGCATCACAAGTTTCGATTATAAATGGATAGCTACTCTTGTTATCCGCATTCACTGTGGTATATACGATACATTCCCCGCCTATAGAGGATATTTTCGCACCCGATGGCATTTTAAACTGACTATCAAGTACTATGCGTTTCGGTTGTCTGACTTCGTCATCAGAGCCGCTAATAAATCGATCAGCAGTCAGGCGGACATTCATCGACGGATTATCTGCCAGCACGGTATCAATGCCGGTCAATATAGCCGAACTTTCTGCCCGTAAACGCTGCACATCATCACGCGATGCTTCACCGCTGATCCATTGGCTCTCGCCTGAAGCCATGGCTGTACGACCATCGAGACTCATGGCCAGTTTTATCCGTACAAATGGACGCCCTGTCTCCATGCGTTTGATAAAACCCAGGTTTAATTCACGCGCCTGTGCTTCCAGTAATCCATCTTCAGTTTCTATACCCGCATCATGTAACTTTTTTAATCCGCTGCCGGCAACCAGCGGATTAGGATCTTTCATTGCAACAATAACTTTTTTTACACCGGCATCAATTAGAGCATCAGCACACGGTGGTGTTTTTCCGGTGTGACTGCACGGTTCCAGAGTAACAAAAACCGTCGCATCTTTTGCTTTAGCGCCTGCCTGTTTTAACGCATTAATTTCCGCATGCGCTTCACCTGCACGTTGATGCCAACCCTCGCCTACAATCTTTTCATTTTTTACGATGACACAGCCAACAGACGGATTAGGGTCCGTCGTATACAGACCTTTCCTGGCCAGCCTTATTGCATGCTGCATATATTCAACGCTACTAATCATGGTGACTGATCATATTTTCAATACAGGACTCTGACTAGAAACTTCAGTAGACGTTTATATAATTATGGCTTCTTTTTTTTTGTCGCTTTCGATTTTTCAATTTTTTCTATGGCATCACGAAATGCATTTACATCGGTAAAATCGAGATACACAGAGGCAAAACGTATGTAAGCCACATGATCTAAAGCCAACAGTTGCTCCATAACAAGATTACCAATTTTCGCGGAACTTACTTCTCGTTCTCCGGCTGCCAGTAATTGATGTGTAATACTATTGATGGCGGCATCTATCTGCTCTGTACTTACTGGTCTTTTCTCCAGCGCTCGCATAACCCCTGCACATAGTTTTTCTTCCTTAAATGGCATGCGGCTACCGTCCTGCTTGACAATGCGCGGCATATTTAACTCAGCACTCTCATACGTAGTGAAGCGTTCATTACATGAAACACATTCACGTCGACGACGTACCTGAGCGCCATCATTGGCTAATCGCGAATCGATAACACGCGTATCAGGCGCCGAACAAAATGGACAGTACATGTCTTCTCTTTATTAAATTTCGTGGTCAGTTCTTGTACTAGACTTCATACACAGGTAATCGTGCACAGATCGCGGTGACTTTTTCACGAACGCTATCAACGATGGCTGTATCTGCGACATCATCATTTATGCTATCGATAATGTCACACATCCAGGTCGCCAGATCGGTTGAATCCTGCTCGCTAAATCCACGCGTCGTCATCGCTGGTGTGCCAACACGTATACCGCTGGTAACAAACGGTGATTGCGGATCATTTGGCACTGCATTTTTATTGACTGTGATATGCGCCTTACCTAATTCTGCTTCAACAACCTTACCGGTTAGACTCTTCGGCGTAAGATCCCACAGGAACAGATGGTTATCGGTACCGCCAGATACCACCTTGTAACCACGATCAAGCACGACTTTTGCCATCGCCTGGGCGTTAACGATAACCTGCTTCTGATAGACAATAAACCCTGGCTCCTGCGCTTCTTTAAATGCAACCGCTTTAGCCGCAATAACATGCATCAGAGGACCACCCTGTGTACCGGGGAAAATTGCAGAGTTTAATTTTTTTGCAAGATCTTCATTTTTAAGTAAAGAATCATCACCCGCAAGAATAATTCCACCACGTGGGCCACGTAAGGTTTTATGCGTAGTCGAAGTAACAACATCAGCCACACCCACAGGATTAGGATATAAACCTGCGGCGACCAAACCAGCAACATGGGCCATATCAACAAAAAGATAAGCCCCACAGGAATCAGCAATCGCACGGAAACGATCCCAGTCCATCACCCGTGAATAAGCAGAGAAACCAGCAACAATCATCTTCGGTTTATGTTCATCGGCTAAACGCTGAACTTCATCATAATCAACAACACCAGTTTCATTATTCAGGCCATACTGAACGGCGTTATAAATTTTCCCTGAAAAACTAACGTGTGAACCGTGAGTAAGGTGACCACCGTCAGCCAGCGACATACCTAATACCGTATCACCGGGTTTACAGAGGGCCATATAAACAGCCGCATTAGCCTGCGAACCAGAATGTGGCTGAACATTGGCATAACCAGCACCAAACAGGTTTTTTACACGATCAATAGCAAGCTGCTCAGCCACATCGACGTTTTCACAGCCACCATAATAACGACGTGCCGGGTAACCTTCTGCGTATTTATTGGTTAATACCGAACCTTGCGCCTGCATCACACGCTGACTGGCATAATTCTCAGAGGCAATTAACTCAATATGCTCTTCCTGGCGCTTAACCTCATGCTGCATCGCAGCCCATAAAGCCTCGTCATAACCTTCAATCGTTGTATCTTTGGGAAACATTGAAACTCCTACATTACTGCAACACCAGAAAGCTGGTGCCTGTTATCAAGAAAATGGCGCAATCTTATCAAAAAAGCACTATAACGTATATCAATAACTTACTGATATCACTAAAGAATGGAGTGGCTGGCTGAAAACAGAGACAATGGATATTAAACCTACCCAGTCAAAACAAACTTTCATTACATCGCCTCGATTAAAATCAGAAAATACTTTAAAAACCCTATTATCTATTTCATAATCAATGATTTATAAAAAACGCTCTCACGATTCAGGAACAACCGGAAATTACACGTGAATAGACATAAACACACTGGCGTGAATCCTAAACGTGTACATAAAATTTAAAAATGGATGATAGCTCGCTACTTATTTGGGGAATGGTGTTCGGGTCAATCGGACTAGGTTTCTTTTTATATGGAAAAAAACAGAAGGCGATAGTGCCCTTAATTACTGGTATCGCTCTATTTATCTTTCCTTATTTTATGTCAAACATATATGTACTTATAATTTCGGGCGTTTCCATAATGGCGGTGCCTTATTTCGTGAGAATATAAAGCTAAAAAGTCAGGGCATTTGATAGATGTTCATCTGACAGTTACCATGAACACATGATAAAACCTTCAATCGTGATGCTGAAACGTAACATGCAGCCAGCAACTCGAACCTTAGATAAAACACCAAATTTACAATTACATGAGTCAGGAGCTACTCAATGAAGTCAATTTCTATACTAATACTTGCATTTATTCTTACAGGTTGTAGCGGCGGAGGTTCTGATGCAGCAGCCACAGACCCAGGTACAATAACGCTCACCGCCACTTTAAATTTACAATGTGATTTAAATGCGATTTACTCACCTGTCACTCCTCCGATAACCTCTGCTGGGACAGGCACACCAACGACTACAGTCATAGCCCTTCATGGTAAAAGCGGCTCCCCGCTTAATGGTGTTATAAGTACATTAGCGACAGATCTTAATGCAAAAGGGTACAATATAATAAGGCCTTACATGCCATGGTCGAGTTTGGTTTGGAGCGGAACATTATGCGATGGCATTTCTTATATTAACGAATTGATCGTTGCAGAAAAAGCGATCGGAAATTCTGTAATTCTTTTAGGACACAGTCTTGGAGGAGTTGTTGTACTGAGTTATACAGCATTAGCGAACACAACAAAACCAGATGGATTAACTGTAATGGCACCAGGGCATTACGTTCCTAACTCAAGCGGTTTAAATACCAAACACGCAGCAAGTATCCTAGAGGCTAAAAACAAGATTGCTGCCGGTCAGGGGGATGTGCTAGAAACATTTCAGACCTCAGATTATGATATCAGTGCTACACCCAATGTCTATTTAACTTTCCATGGCATCGATCAACTCACTGATCAATTTTCTGACATTAAAGCTGGCATTTCATTAATTTCTGTTCCAACACTTTGGTTGCCTGGGTCAAGCGACCCACTTACTGGTACAACAAAAAGTCTTGGGATTATTGATACGGTCTCAGCAAATTCTTTTTTTACATATAAAGAAATTGTAGGTGATCATTATACTTTGGTTGATAACGTTACCGATGTACTCGACCCGTGGTTTAAAGGTTTATAGCGAGTAAAATATTCTGTGAAAGCGTTCGAATGGTGAGTTCAGTCCATTTTTTAAAACGTCAGAAGCAATAGAAGCGTATAATTCATTCTTCCTAAATCATTTATCTTTCAGCTATGGCTCAATACGTATTTACTATGAACGGCGTTGGCAAAGTCGTCCCGCCTAAAAAAGTTATTCTTGAAGACATCAGTTTAAACTTTTTCCCGGGCGCGAAGATTGGCGTACTAGGTTACAACGGTGCTGGTAAATCGACACTGCTTCGTATCATGGCAGGCGTAGATACGGATTTTATTGGTGAAGCCCGACCAGCCCCTGGTTTACGTATCGGTTATTTACAGCAAGAACCACAACTCGATGAAAACAAGGATGTACGCGGTAATGTTGAAGAAGGTTTAAGCGTGATCATCGATGCACAGAAACGTCTGGAGGAAGTTTATGCTGCCTATGCTGAAGCTGATGCAGACTTTGATGCACTCGCCAATGAACAGGCGAAACTCGAAAATATAATTCAGGCGGCCGACGCACATAATCTGGACAACAAACTGGAGGTTGCTGCCGATGCTCTGCGCCTGCCGCCCTGGGATGCAGACGTAAGCAAACTCTCTGGTGGTGAACGCCGTCGTGTTGCTTTATGTCGCCTGCTCCTGTCTGCTCCTGACATGTTGATCCTTGATGAACCAACCAATCATCTTGATGCTGAGTCTGTTGCCTGGCTGGAACGTTTCCTTAAAGAATACGCTGGCACTGTTGTTGCTGTAACCCATGATCGCTATTTCCTTGATAATGTCGCTGGCTGGATATTAGAACTTGACCGTGGTCGTGGTATTCCGTGGGAAGGCAATTATTCATCATGGCTGGAACAAAAAGAGCAGCGTCTTGCCGGCGAAGAGAAAAAGGAAGCCAACCGTCAGAAGACGATTAAAGCCGAACTGGAGTGGGTGCGCTCAAGTCCAAAGGCACGACAGGCAAAAAGTAAAGCCCGCATGCAACGCTTTGAAGAACTGTCTTCTGCTGATTTCCAGAAACGCTCTGAAACACAGTCACTTTACATTCCACCCGGCCCTCGTCTTGGTGAACTGGTTATCGAAGCAAAAAATATCAGCAAAAAATTTGATCACAAATTACTCTATGAAGATTTGAGTTTTAATCTACCGCGTGGTGGTATCGTTGGTATTATCGGTGCCAATGGTACAGGTAAAACCACCTTGTTCCGTTTAATAACCGGAGAGGAAAAACCTGACTCCGGTGAATTTAAAATAGGCGAAACAGTAAAAATCGCCTATGTCGATCAATCGCGTGACAGCCTGAATGATAACAACACGGTATTTACTGAGATTTCAGACGGACTGGATAACATCACCATCGGCAACTACACCGTGCCATCACGTGGTTATGTCAGCCGTTTTAACTTCAAAGGGGAAGACCAGCAAAAATTCATCAAAGACTTGTCCGGTGGTGAGCGCAATCGTCTTCATCTGGCCAAGCTGTTAAAGAGTGGCGGCAATCTATTGTTGCTCGATGAACCGACCAATGACCTCGATGTTGAAACCTTGCGCGCATTGGAAGAAGCAATACTCAACTTCCCTGGCTGCGTCGTCGTCATCTCGCATGACCGCTGGTTCCTTGATCGTATTGCAACACATATCCTGGCATTTGAAGGTGATAGCAAAACCACCTGGTTTGAAGGTAACTACAGCGAATATGAAGCAGACCGTGTTAAACGTTTAGGGGAAGAAGCAGCGATTAATCCACATAGGATTAAGTTTAAGAATATAAGTTAAAAATACGGGAAAAACTAAAATTTGCTGTAACTGTGTTATTAACCAGCAGAAGAGCGAAGCGAATAAAACCCATCCATTACACTAAAACCAAAAGCGGTCTGCTCAGAATCGAGATTATCACTGTAACAGATACGCCCCAGAACCTCCTGTGAATGGCCATCAGGAAAACGCAATAACACCTGAACTCTATCTTCAAGCTCGAATTTCACATCAGAAACAAAACGAAAACCGCCTTTACCGATATTTTCTATGTAATAGGATTTCAGAGAGAGTTGATTTTGCACTTCACCATTGATAATTAATACCTGTATGCAATATCCGTCTGCGGTGGATCTGTCCTGTGCTCTATTCATGTCCTTAAGCTGGTAGTGAAATTTGTAATAGAAGTATAGTAAAAAAATATATTACTTTTGTATCCTGGAGAAATTATCAGATGAACGGTATTTTGCAGCCAATAAGCAACATAACGAAAGCTGACCATAACTAACCTTTAAGCTAATTTTTATTTGCCAGGTTTAACGCTCTAAGACGGTCCAGTTTTTCTTTAATCTTTAGTTCCAAACCACGTTCTACCGGCTGGTAATACTGCCTCTCTCCCATCTCATCAGGGAAATAGCTCTCACCCGCTGCAAATGCAGCTTCCTCGTCATGCGCATAACGGTAGTTTTCACCGTAACCTAAATCTTTCATAAATTGCGTTGGCGCATTTCTTAGGTGTTCCGGCACATCATAAGAGGCAGAATTTTTTGCATCCGTCATCGCTTGTTTATAAGCCACGTACACCGCATTACTTTTAGCCGTTGATGCCAGATAAACCACCGCCTGTGCAAGCGCCAGCTCACCTTCAGGGCTACCCAAACGCTCATAAGTCTGCCAGGCATCCAGCGCCAGCTGCAAACCACGCGGATCCGCATTACCAACATCTTCTGATGCCATACGCACTACGCGACGTGCGATATAAAGCGGATCGCAGCCTCCGTCTATCATTCTGGCGAACCAGTAAAGCGAAGCATCCGGGTCAGAACCACGCACAGACTTATGCAGTGCTGAGATCTGCTCATAAAACAGGTCACCACCCTTATCAAAACGGCGGATACTTTGTGAGGTAACATCCTGAACGATGTTTTGACTGATAATTTTTTTATCAGGATTATCGCTATCAGGTTCAGCCAGATCACAGGCAATTTCCAGAAAGTTTAATGCACGCCTGGCGTCACCATCTGACACCTGCGCCAGTAATTCTAATGACGATTGATCAATACGTATATCCAGCTCTTTAAGCTGCTCGTCACTGTTTAAAGCATGTTGAATAACTGCTTTTAAATTTTCTACTGTCAGCGCTTTTAAAACATACGTTTTTACCCGTGACAATAACGCATTATTTAATTCAAATGACGGATTTTCTGTGGTCGCACCGATAAAATAAATCGTACCATCTTCCACATAAGGTAAAAATGCGTCCTGTTGTGATTTATTAAACCGGTGCACTTCATCAACAAATAAAATGGTTAATTCACCTTGTGCCTGCCACTGCTTTGCCTGTGCGATTGCCTCACGTATGTCTTTAACACCTGAGAGCACTGCCGATAAATTGATAAAATGCGCCTGCACGGAATTAGCAATGATTTTTGCCAGTGTTGTTTTTCCAGTCCCCGGTGGTCCCCAGAAAACCATGGAATGCAGCGTCTGATTTTCGATCGCCTGAGTAAGTGTTTTAGCTTCACCGATGATATGATCCTGGCCGATATAATCGGTCAGCGACTGCGGTCGCATCCTGTCGGCGAGTGGTCGATAGGGTTGCGTTATATGCTCTGAAAAAAGTTCGTCTGACATGGCGCGTAGAGGCAAGCTAGCCGCCAAAAACATCTACCCCTTCGGGTGGTATGAATTCGAAAATTTCTTTTGCCAGTTCGGTATTGATTATTATCTCAGAAAACACGATATCGGTTACCTGCTCGAACTGATCATGTAATTGTAAAAAACGCAGTCCTTTAGCATCAACACCAACAACGATCTCACCAAAATCAGATTCTTTGCTTTTACTATTCAATCTTAAACGGTAGATGCCATCGCGCTCATCGAGAGGAGAAACAGTAAAACTTTTATGTAATTTCGAACTGTCTTCCAATAACGCCATTGGTGTTGATGGCAATCCTGCTTCCTTTCTTTGAACGGTTACCTGATCAAGATCTACATCATAGATCCATATTCTTTCACCATCCGAAACAATGATCTGTTCATAAGGTGATTGATAATTCCAGCGAAACTTTCCAGGACGGTTGAGATAAAACTTACCTTCGGTTTGCTGTAACACCTCACCATCACTTGCCCGCATGATTTGCTGAAAATTTGCTTCCAGTGTCTGGGTGTTCTCCAAAAAATTTTCAAGATAAGTTTCACCTTTAGAAATTTTATTTTCTTCAGCGAAGGCGACGTTCATTGAAAAAACACTCAGCCCTAGAATGATATTAATTAAAAATGTTTTCATAATGAATTTTTTCGACAGGACTATCTGTTTTAATGTTCAGGCGGTGGCGGCGCCAGTACTTCACGCGAACCATTTGATTGCATAGCAGAAACCACCCCTGCCGCTTCCATCTCTTCGATCATGCGTGCGGCACGGTTATAACCAATTTTTAAACGCCGCTGCACATAAGAGATCGAAGCTTTACGCGTCTGTGTCACGATAGCTACCGCCTCATCGTATAACGCATCAACATCTTCTCCACTGGCACCCGAAGGTTTTTCACCGGGTAATACTGTGGTATTTTCCTGGAGGATGGCTTCGATATAATCTGGATCATTCTGCTCTTTCAGGAAGGCAACCACTCGGTGAACCTCATGATCATCAACAAAGGCACCATGTATACGTACCGGCAGACCACTGCCCGCTTCCATATACAACATATCACCATGGCCGAGCAGGTTTTCTGCACCCATCTGATCAAGAATGGTACGAGAATCGACACGCGACGACACCTGAAAAGCAATTCGTGTCGGTATGTTCGACTTGATCAAACCTGTGACCACATCGACCGAAGGACGTTGTGTCGCCAGGATTAAATGAATACCAGCAGCACGTGCCTTTTGCGTAATACGAGCAATTAATTCTTCAATTTTTTTACCGACGACCATAAACAGATCAGCAAACTCATCAACCACAACCACGATATATGGCAGTTTGACTAATTTTTGTGGCTGCGCCCCCGGTGGATGGTTATCGGGATTAAAGGTTGGATCTTCGAGCGGTGTCCCCGCATCGATAGCCTCTTTAACTTTACGATTAAAACCCGTAATGTTTCTTACGCCCAGGCCAGACATCAATTCATAGCGACGTTCCATTTCGCCAACACACCAGCGCAAAGCATTGGCGGCTTCTTTCATGTCGGTAACGACCGGTGTCAGCAGATGCGCGATGCCTTCATAAACATTCAACTCGAGCATTTTCGGGTCGATCAAGATCAGACGTACTTCGTCTGGTTTCGCTTTGTATAATAAGCTCATCAACAAGGCATTTACACAAACAGACTTACCCGAACCCGTGGTACCGGCAACCAGTAGATGCGGCATCTTGCTTAAATCTGCCACCACAGGATGGCCTGCGATATCTTTACCTAGACCCAGCGTCAGTGGTGATGCAGATTTATCATACTGTTTGGACATGAGGATTTCGCTTAACGAGACGATCTCACGATGTTCATTAGGGATTTCCAGACCAACACAGGTTTTACCGGGGATGACCTCTACCACCAGGATACTGGGTACCGATAATGAACGTGCCAGATCTTTAGATAGTGAAGTAATCTTACTGGCTTTTACCCCTGCTGCCGGTTCCATCTCAAAACGGGTAATCACTGGCCCGGGGTGTACCGCTACAACCTCAACCTCGACACCAAAATCAGCCAGTTTAATTTCCACCAGCCGGGATAGCGCTTCCAGTGCCTCATTGGAAAAACCTTTTTCCTGGGGTTTAGGTGGGTCCAATAAACGCAGAGCGGGCAATTCAGAATCGCTTGGTGCTTCAAATAACTGAATCTGTTTTTCTCTGTCCATGCGTTCAGAGATTTCAACTTTTTTAACTATCGGTTCAATGCGAACATCAGAGCTACCCCTGGCTTCACGCACCGCCTGTTTTTTCTTACTGGCGGCGACCACTTCCTGACGCTGTTGCTTGGCCTCCTCACCCGCCTTTTTCACCTGCCTGCTCTCAACAAAAGTAAGTACCTTCTGCTGAACCCAGTTATAGGCAAATAATGTGGTCGAACCAATGCCGTCAATTACGCGAAACCAGGAAATACCGCTAAATAAGGTGATACCGGCCAGGAAAACGGCCAGCAAGATTAAAGTTGAACCAAGTAAACCCAATGAGCTGCCCATCACATCACTTAGCCATAACCCTAAAATACCACCACCATCTAATGGCAACTGGCCGTCAGCCAGTGAAAAATGCATGCTGGTTAATGCACAACCCATGGCCACGGTTACCAAAAAACCGAGCCAACGTATGCCCATTTCGTGATAATCGATGTCTTTGTCCACTTCGATATGATTACTGCGCAGCACTAACCAGCCACTGTAGGCGATAATCACAGGAAAAAGAAATGACAGATAACCAAACAGGTTATAGAGAACATCTGAAAACCAGGCGCCAACAACCCCGGCCGCATTATGCACCGCCTCACGTGAACCAGTGTATGACCAGCCAGGATCAGCGGTATTATAGGTAACTAATGCAGTGAACAAGAATAAAGCCAGCGCTATCAGCACCAGCATTGCACCTTCTCTCAGGCCACGTTGCAGTTGTGTCGCGATTACAGCAGTTGTTTCCGAGTTTGTTGTTGTTTTTGTACGGCGTGCTTGTGCCAATCAAATAGCCCCGGCTTTTATACAGCGATAATTTCTAAAATAATGCGTAAGTATAACCTCCATCCAGCAAAAATATCAGGGGTAATAGCATTGAATCTATATCAGAAGCGATTCTTCTACCGCTAATTCCTGCTGCAATATTTCATCGACTACCTCACCACGATGAATAGCTATTGCCGCATGTATTGCCCTTGCCTGGACAGAATCGCTTTGCCCCAGCTGGTCAAAATCTGTACCCGCCAGGGTCAAAACATAAGGCAATATTGCAGATGATAACGATTGCGAGGCTGTTCGTGCGACGGCAGCCGGCATATTGGGTACTGCGGAGTGAATAACCCCATTATCGACATAACACAGCTCTTCGCTGCTGGTACTGCGAATACCCTCGACACAGCCACCCTGATCGATCGCTATATCAACGATGACACTGCCCGCATTCATCTGTTTCACCACCGAGCGTTTTAACACCACGGGTGCCCGCCGACCGGCAAGTAATACCGCACCGACGACCAGATCAGCGTCTTGACATAATGTTTCAACACGCTGTGCGTCAGATAGATGTGTCTCGATCATCGGATGTAGACGCTTTAGTGATTCCAGTTTTTTCGCATCGAGATCAAGCACGTCAACCTTCGCGCCCAGCGCAGCAAGAACAGCCACTGCATGGCTTCCCGCAACACCCGCACCCAACACCACCACGCGACCAGTATCAGCACCATCGACACCACCAAGCAACACACCTCTGCCGCCTCGATTGGTAAATAACAGACTGGCGCCCCGTATCGCGGCGATGCGACCAGCTACCTGACTCATAGGCGCTAATAATGGCAGCGCACCATTATTATCAGCTATAGATTCAAAAGGAATAGCCGTTAAACCAATATCACACAAAGTATGGATCAAGCCCAGGTCGGCAGCCAGGTGCAGGTAACTGAACAAAACGTGTCTATTTGTTAAATAGCCAATATCCTGATCAAGCGGCTGTTTAACTTTAATAATCAACTGTGCTGATTGATACAACTGCTCCGCTGTAGCCACTATTTCAACACCGCAATTCTCATATTCCAGGTCGCTATAACCACTGTTTTCACCCGCATGGCGTTGCAGACAGACAGAATACCCTGCCTTTATAAGACTTTCGCAAGCCTCCGGAATCAGTGCCACCCGCCCTTCGCCGGTCATTACTTCCTGTGGAATTCCAATCTTCATCATTTTATCGTTCACTTTTTATTACCTGTTTTTATTAACCATGTGACAGTAACAGACATCACACGTTGCCATCATGCCCTGGATAATTGATATATAAATAAAACTTTTAGCTAAAACAAATGTCATTAAGATTTGCTAATATAGCGTCCTTATCAACCTACATAGTAATCGTTTTTTTGCTGGAGAAAAACATGAGTGAATCACGCCATGCACGTCTATTAATCCTTGGTTCAGGCCCTGCAGGTTACACTGCGGCTGTTTATGCTGCACGCGCCAACCTTGAGCCCGTTATTATTACCGGTATGGAAATGGGTGGTCAGTTAACCACCACCACTGATGTAGACAACTGGCCTGGTGATACTGACGGCGTTCAGGGCCCAGAACTCATGGAACGTATGCAGGCACATGCAGAGCGTTTTGGCACCGAAATCATTTTTGACCATATAAATGAAGTTAATTTAGAACAACGTCCTTTTGCACTCTTTGGTGATTCTAATTCCTACACCTGTGATGCATTGATCATATGCACCGGTGCCAGTGCTATGTACCTGGGACTGGAATCGGAAGAAGCCTTCAAAGGAAGAGGCGTTTCTGCCTGTGCTACCTGTGATGGTTTCTTTTATAAAGGTCAGAAAGTTGCCGTCATCGGTGGTGGCAACACGGCAGTAGAAGAAGCTTTATATCTTTCAAACATAGCCGCTGAGGTTGTACTGGTTCATCGCCGTGATGCGTTACGTTCTGAAAAAATCCTGCAGGATAAAATATTAGATAAAGCGAAAAACGGTAATATCACCATCGAATGGGACAGTGCTCTGGAAGAAGTGCTTGGTGATGACAGCGGTGTAACCGGCATGCGCATCAAAAACATCAAAGATAACAGCACTAAAGATATCGACTTACAAGGTGTATTTATTGCCATCGGCCACAAACCGAATACGGGTATTTTTGAGGATCAGCTTGATATCCATAACGGTTATTTAACCGTTAAAGGCGGCTCGGGCGGAAATGCTACCGCATGCAGTATCGAAGGCGTGTTTGCTGCTGGCGACGTAACCGACCATGTTTATCGCCAGGCGATCACCTCAGCGGGAACCGGGTGTATGGCCGCACTGGATGCAGAGCGTTACCTCGATGACATCATCTGTAAAGATCTGGGTAACTGTTAGTTTCAAATCGATGAGGACAGAGCTAAGGCCTGTCCTCAAACAGTGATGAAAATTGTTTTCAGCGATAACATTGCCAGCATATCTCCTGAACACTGGGACAACCTTGCCGGTGACTCCAACCCCTTTATCCAGCATGATTTTCTACTCGCGCTAGAACAACATGATTGTTTAAAAAGCTGGGGCTGGCTGCCGCAGCATTGTTTACTCTTTGATGAAGACACACTCATCGGCGCCTGCCCTGCTTACATAAAAGACAACTCCTATGGCGAGTTTGTGTTTGACTGGGCGTGGGCTGATGCCTATCAAAAAAATGGGCTGGACTATTATCCTAAACTGGTCACCTCTATTCCCTTTACACCCGCTCAGGGCCCACGATTACTAGCGAGTCAAAACCATAGAGATAGCAGTGGTCATCTAATTGATTCCACCACGATAAAAAAAGGTTTGATCAGCGCCCTGATCGCACACGCTGAACAAAATAATTTATCATCCGCACATTTTCTGTTCTGTGAAAACGATGATATAAAAATTCTTGCTGATGCCGGCTTAATGCAACGGTTTGATTTTCAATTTCACTGGAAAAATAATAACTACCAGAGCTTTGATGATTTTCTCTCGCAACTCAATTCAAAACGGCGCAAGAATATCAAACGTGAACGCAGAAAAGTTATCGAAGATAACATACAGATAAAAGTATTTAACGGCCTCGAGTTAAACGACGAACAGTGGGAAATACTATACGCTTACTACCGCGTCACCTTCATGAAAAAATCTGGCACCGCCACATTAACGCTAGATTTCTTTAAAGCCGTTGCACATAAAATACGTGCCATTTTCGCCTATCATGAAAATAGAACAGTCGCTGCGGCTATCTGTTTTCAGGGCAAAGATAAACTCTATGGCAGGCACTGGGGCTGCAGCGATAATTACGATAGCCTGCATTTTGAAGTTTGTTATTACACGGGCATCGAATACTGCATTCAAAATAAGCTGCAGGTATTTGAACCTGGCGCCCAGGGAGAGCATAAGATATGGCGAGGATTTTTACCCACGAAAACACGATCGGCACACTGGGTAGCGCATGCTGGCTTTAATGATGCCATACAGGATTTTTTACATCGCGAAGCCAGTGCCATGGAACATCATGGTGCGTTATTATTAGAATCATCACCCTACAAATAAAATAAACTTTTATGTCACAGATCACCTGGCTAGAAGACACAAATTATAAATTCCCGGATGTATCCGCTGCACTCACTGAACCCGATGGTCTGCTAGTTGCCAGCGAACGACTTACCCCTGAACTTGTTATAGAAGCCTATACGAGAGGTATATTTCCCTGGTATTCAGCTGGCCAGCCTGTTTTATGGTGGTCGCCTAATCCACGCTGTGTTTTATACCCAGAAAAATTTCATGTCTCACGTAGTTTCAGACGCACACTAAATAACAGTCCATTCGAGATCAAGACCAATACCGCTTTTAAAGAAGTCATGCTGGCATGTGCTGCACCGAGAGTGGAAGAAGCTGGCACCTGGATCACAGAGACAATGTTATCTGTCTACTGCGAGTTACATGACAAGGGGTTCGCCCACTCGATCGAATGCTGGCATCAGAATAAACTTGTTGGCGGCATGTACGGCCTGATACTTGGTGATATATTTTTTGGAGAGTCGATGTTCAGCAAGAAAAAAGATGCATCGAAGGTCGCCATGTTTCATCTATGCACCTCAATCAAACCATTCTTGATCGACGCTCAGGTCTATTCCGACCATCTGGAAACACTGGGCGCAGAAGAGATCGACAGAAGCAACTTCACAGACATCATAACAGCCCGGTTAGATCACCAGCTCAATATCGGCTAAATTTTTAAACAAGCATGGCCATTAATTCGCTATAATTCGCCGATATTTTTATTAAGACACTCTCTGGATTTAGCATGCAATTTATAGAAACTCGTGGCAACGATGGCCAGCATCCTGAAAAAGTTAGCTTTTCTGAGGCCATTCTTTCACCGATATCTTCCTTCGGTGGTATTTATTCACCAGAGTCTTTACCCGACCTCGGTGAGACTTTTTTAAAGACGCATATCAATTCAGACTATAAAACCCTGGCACGTGCGGTATTAACCGCCTTCGAGATCGATATTGATGCTGACATTATTGATAGCGCACTGGCTCTCTATGACAACTTTGATGACCCAACCAATCCTGTTCCGGTAGTAAAGGTCAAAGATGATCTTTTTGTCAGTGAATTATGGCATGGGCCAACACGTGCATTTAAAGATATGGCGCTGCAGCCATTTGGTACTGTCTTATCCTCCATCGCACAAAACCGTAACGAGCATTACCTTATACTCGCTGCCACCTCTGGTGACACCGGCCCGGCGGCATTAGAAACATTTAAAAACAAAGCCAACGTTCAGGTCGCCTGCATGTACCCTGATGGTGGCACCTCGGATGTGCAACGCCTGCAGATGGTTACCGAAGATGCCAAAAATCTGAAAGTGATCGGTGTGAAAGGTGACTTTGATGATACCCAAAATGCACTCAAACATCTGCTGGCATCAAAAGCATTTAAAGACACGCTAAAAGAAAAAAATATTCTGTTATCTGCCGCTAATTCAGTTAATTTTGGCCGCATTATTTTTCAGACTATCTATCACATCCACTCTTACCTTGAACTGGTTCGCCAGAATGCGATTCAATCTGGCGACAAAGTGTATCTGAATGTCCCCAGCGGAAACTTTGGTAATGCTTTAGGTGGTTATTACGCGATGAAGATGGGACTGCCTGTCGAAAAAATTCTGATCGCTTCAAACAATAACAACATACTAACCAAACTCATCAACACCGGTGCCTATGATTTAAGAAGCGCGTCTGTCATACCGACAACGTCACCGGCGATGGATATATTAAAATCATCAAATATAGAACGAATATTTTTTGACCTGTTTGGCAAAGAGCGCACCAAAGAATTAATGTCTCAACTTGATGATGAAAAATATTATCAGCTAAACGAAAACGAACTAAAACAGATTCAAGCTATCTTCTCTGCCGATTTTTGTGATGATGATCAGGGTAAAGAATATATTAAGCAGGCTTTTTCTACGGGGTACCTGATGGACCCACACACAGCGACCTGTTTTAAAGCCTATGATACATGCCGTGAAAAACCACTTAAGACCATAGTTTATTCAACTGCAGAATGGACAAAATTCTCACCCGTTATCGCAAATGCACTGACGGGTGAAGTTGATGCACATGATCTTGATGCATTAAAGTCCATTGCTAAAGAAGCCAACATAAAAATCCCTGCAATCATCAGTGGATTGTTCGATAAAGAGATAACACAGAAATCAATTATCGAAAAAGACGAAATCGAATCGGAGATTCTTTCGTTTTTGTAATTAAAACATTTCCTCATAGCGTTTTAACCATCAGGGATTTATCTCATCTGTTAGGCTGCAAGCCTCGCGTGCGAGTTACTTATTTGCAACATCTAACAAACGTCTGCTTCCGGCCGATACCGGACAGTCAGCACAAACAAAAACGGCTCCCGAGGGAGCCGCTATTGATTATCTTTTATAAAGTTATGCTTACTTTATCACCAAGCAAGGTTTTTTGTCTGCGCTTTGGCTACGTTACGACCATGTACCTTACATCCTGAGTAACATAATTCAAAAATAACGGCTTATCATTACTAGCTAAAAACTCGTCGACTGCTTTCTGGCATCCTTCATAGGTACCATAATCATCAATAATCACAAAACCTCCATTCACGACTTTATCAAATAAATAGTCCAGGCAGATTTTGGTGGAAGCAAACCAATCGGCATCAAGTCGAAGAAGAGCAATCTTATCGATTTGGCCAGCGTCTTTCGGTAATGTATCTTGAAACCACCCTTTATGAAAATGAATATTCTTTTCAGGATACCCAATTTTGTCGATAAGCAATTGCCTGTTATTTTCAATTGTTCCCGGCCCACCCATGTGATCATAAAATCCTGTTAGAGGAGTAAGATTACCTTTGGTGCCTCCAGATTTTGACCAGGCTTTAGCTTCATTTATTGCCCTATCACCATCGACATCCTCATCTGGCTCACATATTTCATCGTAGGCATCAAATAGATGTAAATTCCTTCTGGTTTTTCCGTGCTTCAAGTTAACCTGCGCCATTAATCCAACAGCACCACCCTTCCAAACACCACATTCTACAAAGTCCCCTTCAAGACCTCGTTGTTCACAAAATAGCACCTGATGATATAGAGAGAGTAAACCCGGTCGCGCGAGCATGGTATTGTCCCGTACTGTCTGGATCATGTTTTCCAGTTCTCCATCTATGCCTGAATTGTACTCGCCCAGCAAGCCAGATTTTTTACGTACCAAATCATAACCACATAAACCAGCCAACTTCCTGATTGGATTACCCACTATTACCTCCTGAAATTATGTTTTCTAATGCTGTAATCAAATAAATTATTGTTTGCCAGATGAGACGGCACCACATTCTGCAGACTACGCATGATGATATCACTTCTGCCGGGATGCTCATCCTCCCAATCCCGCAACATTTGTTTCAATTTCTTACGCTGTAATTGATTCTGAGACCCACAAAAATTACACGGGATGATCTGAAACTGTTGTTGCTCTGCATAACTTCGAATATCTTCTTCGCTACACAACGCCAACGGTCGAATCACAATGTGTTTTTTATCATCACTCACTTGGGCGGCATATCTTTTAACTGACCATTAAAAAATATGTTGAGAAACATTGTTTCAATAATGTCATCACGATGATGTCCAAGTGAGATTTTAGTTGCCGATTTCATCTGCAAATTTGTAGAGTATGCCGCGACGCAAGTCTAGGAGATATAACCACCCTTTCGAACCCACGTCAAACCAAAGAAACCTAAAGCCCCCCCCCTTCACCTCTGCTTCCAACCAAAACATTTCACGTTTTTATCAACTCACATCAATAGAATTTTAAGCTTATTCTTTTAATTTCAACAAAACTAACAAACACCATCCTGCCAACAATCTGTAGCAATTGCTTTTACTTACCATGTCATCCATCTTAATCAACAAACAGGCTACTTTGTTGTGGTGACCGGCCTTCTGGTATTGCATATTTTATAGTGGCAGGCATTTGCTTTTTTAAGTGTTCAAGTATTTTCTTGATAACAGCCGAGTCTACAATGCAGGCAATTACTTTCAAATCTGGGGGACAGTATACTTAATTGCACAATAGTCTTTTTTCTCTGTCAGCAGAACTTCCCAAATGTACGCTAAGTGGTGTCAGCGATACTTAAGCAAATTTCCATGACAGTCCGTTAAGGGTCGGTAGCCGACGCTCATTCTCACATTTCTTTGTTTTTTCTTTTTAACTACCAACCACTGTAAGTAAACCATTGAGGTTGTGTAGTTATCATGGGCTTTCTGTAAAAACTGTCTGAGCGACTACTGCTATTTGACGTGTATGTTGTGAGCGTAAGGATGCGCAGGAACGACGCTTTCAGAGCATGATAACTGCACTGGCTCGATAGGAGCCTTGTGTCTTTTATAGGGCGTAGCTGTAGTAGCAGCTTTTTACAAACACATCCTGTGTTTTTCCCTATGGGCTAGCTAAAAACAGCTATTCAATTTTTCTCCTAGAAAAATTAGCCTGGTTAGTCTTTTTGGCTGTAGCAAAAGAGTAACTATTTAGTCAAGATGCTCCATACGAATCCGCACAACGCCACCTTGCACTGACGATAAATTTTCTACTGCCTGTATTGCGTGATTAACACTAGATTCAACACATTTTTGTGTCAACATAATAAGGTGCACGCTGTTTTCACCAGTCGCTGGTTCTTTTTGCAGAACGGCTTCGATACTGATATTGTTTTTCGCAAAAGTATCAGATACCTCAGCCAGTACACCCGGTTTATCTGCTGCTTCCATACGCAGGTAATACGCAGTTTCAACATCATCGATTGACAGT